>JAIOPD010000014.1 GCA_021414115.1 Planctomycetia bacterium | reverse complement strand
CATCCTACGGACTGGTTTTTCGCCTCCTGATGCTCTCCACACCCCCTCGCGGGGATGCAGTTTCGATCGGCTACGGGGTTCAAGCCAAACCCCGACAGGGACTCACACCCTGCTGGTTCAGGTCACTCGCAATCGCACGATACCCCGCGCTCGCGCTTGGGGCTTCCCGACCGGAGGCAGCGCAGAGGGGGATTCCGTCACCGTCTCGAGGCAATCCGTATTCTCCGCGCTCGCGTGAGGGGCTGCCCGTGCCCCGAGAGCCGGGCTCGGCGGCCAGCGAAGCCAGGATGGCGAAGCGCAGCCGGCGTGCAGAGAGCGGAGGGCAGGAATGCCCGAAGCGAACGTCCGGCTCTCGGGGCACGGGGAGCCCCGACCCTCGGCAAGCCAATCCGACGTTACCTAGAGACAGCCCGGATACCCCGCGCTCGCGCTTGGGGCTTCCCGATGGGAGACAGCGCCGAGGGTCACTCCAGCACGGGTCTCAGTGCAACCCGCACTCCCCGCGCTCGCGTTTGGGGCTTCCCGATGGGCGGGGAAGCAGGGGCTTTTGGCCTATCCTCCCTCTGGTCACAGCGAGGTGACGTTCCGTGAAAACTTGATGTAGGGCAGACGGATGCCGCGGAAGATGAACTGATCAGCCCGCTTGGCTTCGGGCGCCGCATACCCCACCGCTCCGTAGAAGGCGCCGACGTCGTCCTGATCCACGCCATCACCGCTGGAGCCGAATCCACCGGCGAGTTGGCCATTCTTGTAGATGGCCGAACTTCCCGGGAAGAAGATCGTGCCGTTCTGATTTTCCTTCGGCATCACGCTGAAAGGCACGCGGAAGTTGCGGCCCGGATTGAACGAATCGAATCCGAGCACCGTTTGGAATGACGACGCCGCCTTCGGCGGGCCGATGTTGAGCCCGGTCTTCGGGTCGATGCCCGGTTCGTTCAGGATCGACCAGATGCCGGGTGCGGCATTGTTGTTCCCCGAGGGATATCGCGGCACGGCGAGGTAGCGGAAGGTGCGGGTCGTGAACGCGGTGCCGAGCGGGATCCCGGGCAGTTGGTCCTGCGGCTGGAGGTCCGACGATGCGTAGTAGACGGAGTTTCGCGCCTTCGCAGGGGTGACATCGAGCGCATCGCAGAGCGCGTCGGGCATGCGATAGAGACCGAGGATGGCACCGTTGAAGTCCGCCACGACGAAGATCAATCGCGAATAGGTCGTCGGAACGCGGATCTGCGCCCGCGTGACGAGTGCCTGGGCGATTCCCTGGTTGATGATCCGCGTGACGTCGGCGGCCGAGAGGACGCTGCCATTGGTTGCCGGCACGATCCATCCATCGGCCTGGGCCATGCCGTCGAGGAGCGTCGCGCCCCCTGCGGCGACCGGCTGGTTGATGCCGTTGACGCCCCCGGGGCCGAGCGCCTTCATGAGGTTGAACAGTGCCTGCACGCCGAGGGGCCCAGGCTGCGGGCCAAAACTCTGCAGCGCGATGCCGCCGAGGTTGATCCGCGCGGCTGCGTTGATCCGGTTGACCTGGGTCTGGAGCGGCTGGGAGGGGGAGATTTTCGCGAGGTTGATGATGCCTTGGGGCGCCCCGGCGATCGCGGGCCGCGGCACACCACCGAGCGGAGTCGGCACGAAGAGCGTCTCGAAGACGATCAGTTCGGATTCGACGGCCAGCGGCGCATTGACCCGCTGCTCACGGGTCTGAGATGCGACCGGCTGGAACGATTGCTCGAACGTGGCGTATCCGAACGGGCCGGGGAAGAACGCCCCGATGCCCGCGATCAGTTCGCTGGTGCCGGCACGATAGACGGGCAGCCCACCGGGCATCGTGCCGATGCCCCGGGACGTCTCATCGGGGTTGGTTTCCACCTGCTGCCCATAGGACTTGCGATTGGCGACCAACTGCCCATTGACGACGGTGCTGACGCGATTCGAGTGTTCGATCGCGAACAGATCGACCAGCGGCTGATTGATGATGCCGGGTGGGAACTGCCCGCCGACCCCCACGGGTGCGACGAAGCCCGGACCCCGGATCGATTCATCCAGGCTGGTGGGGTTGGCCTCCACTTCCCGCTGCGTGATCGTCGACTGGCTGAGATAGCCGACCGTCCGCGACGTGAGGATGCCCTGGCCGCTGGAGAAAAACACCGCGCTTCGCGCTTTGGCGATCGCGCCGTTGATCGCGAAGTTCAAGTCGGCGGTGACGACGTTCGCCTCGGTTCGCACCCCGAGGATCTGTCCGGAGCGATCCACGACGGCGAAGATCGCGTTCGTGCTGGGGGTCGCCGCCGACGCCCGGTCGAGCAGCGCACCCACCTCGAGGGCCGTCAGCTGGCCCGCGGCCATCATGCTCCGCTGTTCGAGGGGTTCGGCCGAGAGGCCGCCGGGGGCTGCCGCCCGCCGGCGCGGTTTCCCGCGCCACCACGTTTTGAGAATCCGACCGATCATGCCGACTGCACTCCCCGGAGACGCCGCAGATGGTCCGATATCTGCCAGGCTAGTTTCGTTTACCATCGTCCACAAGCAGCCGGTTCATGGATGCGTTTGGGCCCGAGCCCTTGCAAACGGGACTTCAACCGTACCGGACACGAGGAAAGGGACACTGCATGGCCGTACAAATGTCACAATCCGCACCAGATCCCGAGACGTGCCGGATCCGCGAGTGTTCCGATGATTCCAGCGGCTGGCGGAGGTGGGGCCCCTACCTCGCAGACAGGTCGTGGGGAACGGTTCGGGAGGATTACTCTCCCGATGGCGATGCATGGGCGTACCTCACCTATGACAAGTCTCGCGCGAAGTCGTACCGCTGGGGGGAAGATGGCATCGCCGGCATCTGCGACAGGTACCAACGTGTCTGCTTTGCACCAGCCTTCTGGAATGAACGTGATACGCACCTCAAGGAGCGATTGTTCGGAGTGACGCCCGCGGAGGGAAATCACGGCGAGGACGTCAAGGAGTATTTCTTCCACGTCGACAACACGCCAACCCACTCCTACATGGCACTCCGCTACCGTTATCCGCAAGCGGCGTTTCCGTATGCGGAGCTGATCGCGGAGAACAGCAGCCGCCAGGGGCGGGGCGCGGAGTACGAACTGATAGACACGGGAATCTTCGCGGACGGCCGTTTTTTCGACATCCTGATCGAATATGCGAAACGCTCGCCAGAGGAGATCGCCATCCGCATCACGGCCGTCAATCACGGCCCCGACGCCGCACCGCTGCACGTCCTGCCCACGCTCTGGTTTCGTAACACGTGGAGCTGGGGGCAAGAGCGGCAGCCGCAGCCGGTGATCCGGTGCGACGACGGCCCCCCGGGCACCATCTGCCTGCTGGCCGACGATGGCCCGCTGCTCGCCGATCCCCAGACGCCGAAGGCCTGCCGACTCGGGCGGCGGTGGCTCGTCGCCGGCCACGCCGCGGGAGCCGGGCCGCTGTTCACCGACAACGAGACCAACGGCCCGGTGGTGTTTGGGGCGGGGCACGCGAGCCTCTCGCCGCACACCAAGGATGCCTTCCATCGCTTTCTCTGCGACCACGATGAGACCGCCTGCAATCCAGGTCGGTCCGGCACGAGGGCGGCCATCGACCATCGCCTGGTGGTGCCGGCAGGGGCGGCCGCCACGGTACACCTGCTCTTCACCGACAGGCCCCCCCTGGAGGCGCTGCCTCCGGACAGGCCGGGGCTGGCGGCGACGGTCGATGCGGCCATCGACCTGCGACGTGCCGAGGCGGATCGCTTCTATGCGGCGATCGCCCGACCGGATGCGACCGCCGACGATCGGCACGTCCAGCGGTCGGCACTCGCCGGACTGCTCTGGTCGAAGCAAAACTACATCTTCGATGTCGCCAAGTGGCTCGATGGCGACAATCCCGATTGCCCGCCGCCGGCGGGCCGCCGCACCATCCGCAACGTGCACTGGCGGCACCTGAACTCGCAGCGGGTGCTCTCCATGCCCGACACGTGGGAGTACCCCTGGTTCGCCGCCTGGGATCTGGCGTTCCATTGCATTCCCTTCGCGCTCATCGATCCGCAGTTCGCCAAGGACCAGCTCTGGGTGCTCCTCTTCGAGCAGTTCCAACACCCCAGCGGCCAGCTCCCCGCCTACGAATGGGAGTTTGGCGACCTCAATCCGCCTGTGCATGCCTGGGCCGTCTGGCGGGTCTACAACATGGAGAAACGGCAGCATGGCTCCTCCGACCGGCCGTGGCTCGAGCGCTGTTTCCACAAGCTGCTGCTCGTCTTCACCAGCTGGGTCAACAAGGTCGACCGGGAGGGCCACAACGTCTTCGAGGGAGGGTTTCTCGGCCTCGACAACATCAGCGTTTTCGACCGCAGCGATCGACTCCCGGACGGCTCCACGCTCGAGCAGGCCGACGCGACCGGCTGGATGGGGATGTTCTGCCTCAACATGATGCGGATCGCACTGGAACTGGCCCACGACAATCCCGTCTACGAGTCGCTCGCCTCGAAGTTTCTCCAGCACTATGTCCACATCGCCCATGCCATGAAGAACATGGGCGACAGGGGCTACTCGCTTTTTGACGAGGCCGACGGCTTCTTCTACGACGTGCTCAAGCAGCCGAACGGCGGCTTCCGCAAGTTTCACGTCCGCTCGCTGGTGGGCCTGATTCCCCTGTTCGCCGTGGAACGGCTCGAAGCGGCTTGGATCGAGCCATTCAAGGAGTTCTCCGGGAACCTGCGGTGGTTTCTCAAGAACCGTCGCGACCTCACCGCCGACGTGATCCATGAGATTCCTGCGGCTGACGGCTCGACGACGCACCTCCTGACGATCATGAACATCGAGCAGCTGTCGCGAATGCTCACGCGGCTGCACGACCCCGAGGAGTTCCTCTCCCCCTTCGGTATCCGCTCGCTCTCCAAGCGGCACCGGGACGAGCCGTTCGAATTCGACGGCCGGCGGGTGGGATACGAGCCAGCGGAGTCGGAGACCAAGCTCAAAGGGGGCAACTCCAACTGGCGTGGGCCGATCTGGTTTCCGACGACGTTTCTGATCATCGAGGCGCTGCGAAAACTCGGCACCGCTTTTGGGCCGGGGTTCACGGTGCGCACCGCGGGCGCGGGGGGCCGTCCGATCACGCTGCGCGCGATGGCCAGCGACATTGCGAGACGTCTGACCTCGATCTATCTGAAGGATGGCAAGGGCCACCGTCCCGCCTGGGGCGGGACGGCCGCGTTCAACGGCGATCCGGCCTGGCGCGACAACCTGCTCTTTTTCGAATATTTTCATGGCGACACCGGCGCCGGACTCGGCGCCAGCCACCAGACGGGCTGGACCGCCCTGATCGCCAATCTCATCGACGAATGGAGTTGAGCTTCGCACCACCAAGGCGTACTTTACGACCATGATTGTTCAGGAACTGCACCACATTCAGCAGCGGCACCGGCACCTGCCGGAGGCGGAACTGCGAAAACTCGCCGCCCGCACCGGCACCCCGCTCCACCGGCTTCAGGAGATCGCGAGCTTCTTCCCTCACTTCCGGCGGTCACCGCCGCCGGCTGTCGAGGTGCTCATCTGCCACGACATGGCCTGCCACCAGCACGGCTGCTCGGGACTGAAGCGGGACCTCGAGCAGTTGCTCGCCGACGAGCGGTCGGCCGGGAGGGCGGCGGTGAAATACGCCTCCTGCCTGGGGCGGTGCGACCGTCCCGTTGCGGCGCTCATCAACGACGAACTCTACGCGGCCCGCTCGGCCGCCGACCTCGGACAGATCGTACGGCACACGCTCGGCGGCTCCCGGCCGCCGAGCGACACCGACAGCGGCTATCAGGTGCACGCCAATCTTCCGTGGAGAGTCGATCCCTACGCAGGTCCATCGACCTACGAGGCGGTCAGGGCATTCGTGGCGACGGGCGACGCTCAGGCCGTCATCGACATCCTGAAAATCTCCGACCTGAGGGGCATGGGCGGGGCGGGGGTTCCGGCCCATCAGAAGTGGAACGACGTCCGGAAGGCGAAGGGAGACGAGAAATACATCGTCTGCAACGCCGATGAGAGCGAACCGGGGACGTTCAAAGACCGTGAACTGCTCACTCGGCATCCGCACCTCGTGCTGGAGGGAGTGATCCTCGCGGGCCTGCTGACGGGGGCCACGCGGGGCACGATCTACATCCGACACGAGTATGCCGAACAGATCGCGATCATGAATCACGAGATCGCGCGGGCCGTCGCGTCCGGCGTCTGCGGGGCCAACGTGCTCGGCAGCGGGAGAAACTTTCCGGTCGACGTGTTTACGAGCCCCGGCGGCTATATCTGCGGCGAGCAGAGCGCGCTCATCGAGGCGATGGAGGACCGCCGGGCCCAGCCACGGAACAAGCCGCCCCAGCTCGAGACCAACGGCCTCTACGACAAGCCGACGCTCGTCAGCAACGTGGAGACGTTTGCATGGGCGCCGGCGATCGTGATCAAGAGCGGCGAATGGTATGCGGCCGAGGGAATCAACGGCTGCAAGGGCAGGCGGCTGTTCTCGATCTCGGGCGACGTGCTGCGTGCGGGCGTCTACGAGGTGCCAAACGGCATCACGCTGCGCGAGTTTCTCCTCGATCTGGCCGGCGGCGTGGCCGGCTTCGACGGCCGTGCCGGCACGCTCAAGGCGTTTGCCCCGTCGGGACCCTCCGGTGGATTCCTGCCGGCGAAACTGCCCGTGTCGGCCCTTCCGCGGGGCTGGGAGAAACGGGCCCCTGCCACGCTCCTGGAGGCCGTGGCCGCGGGAGGCGGCACCCACCTCGACATCCTCGACCTGCAGCTCGACCTGCAGCGGTTTCGCGATCTTGGGCTGGCCATCGGCGCCGGCCTGGTCGTCTACAACGACACTCGGGACATGGTCGCCGAAGCAGTCAACTGCTCGGAGTTCTTCCGTGACGAGTCGTGTGGAAAATGCGTCCCCTGCAGGCTCGGATCGGAGAAGATCGTCGAGGTCGGGCATGAACTCGCCGGACTGCGGCTCGATCCGCGGAAGCTGGCGGCGCGGCGGCAACTCGTACAGGAACTGACCCGCGCGATGGAGATGACGTCGATCTGCGGACTGGGAATGGTGGCCGCCAAGCCGCTCCAGTCGGTGTTCGAGTTCTTTCCGGCCGACGTCGAAGCCCATCTCCAAAAGGACTGAAAACATGGCTGGGCACGATGCCGAGATTTCCCGCTCGGACACCCGCGACGACGGCCTGGTGCTGCCGGAGGAGGATGGCCTTTTCTCACGCGACATCGACGGCCAGCTCGTGCGGATGGACAAGGTCACCGCGGACGACTTCGAGAAGCAGATCACGATCAAGGTCGACGGTCGCGAGGTGACGGTTGCCAAGGCGGTGCCGCAGACCGATTCGCAGGGCAGGATCCTCCGCGATTCCGAAGGGCGGCCGATCCCCCGGGCGACCACGATCTACGACGCCGCCACGCAGGCCTACGCGGGGGATCCCGCGGGCAATCCCGTCCCGATCCTCTGCCACCAGGAGCATCTCGACCCGGCCGGCGTCTGCCGCGTCTGCTGCGTGGAGATCGCGAAGGTGAAACGCGGCTCGATGCAGCGGGAGCGAAAACTGCTCCCCGCCTGCCACCATCGCGTCGAGGAGACGATGGAGGTGCAGACGATCCGCTCGCCTGACCTGGCGGCACGGAAGCGCGTCGATGCGAACGTGCGGACGCTCGTCAACCTGCTCACCGCCGATCACCTGCCATCCGATTGGAAGACGGAACTGCCGTCCAACGAACTCGGGCGACTCGTCGAGCGTCTCGATGAATTCGCCCTCGATGCGCGGGCGCTCGAGGCGGCAGCCGACCCGGCCGCCGACCCCGCGGCGATCGAGGCGAAGTGGCCGCTGACCGGAGTGCAGGTGTTCAGCCGGCGAACGCTCGACCGTGGCCATGACGACAGTTCCACCCGGATTGCGGTCGACCACAACCAATGCATTCTCTGCGACCGCTGCGTGCGGGCCTGCAACGAGGTCAAGGAAAACCACGTCATCGGCCGTGCTGGCAAGGGCTATGCCACGCACATCGCCTTTGATCTGGATGATCCGATGGGATCTTCCAGTTGCGTTTCCTGCGGCGAGTGCATGATCTCCTGCCCGACGGGAGCGCTGGTGTTTCGCGAACTTGTCGGAGAAGCCTCCACCGGGGGCCGTGATCGCCCTGATATCGAGGAACTCAAACGGCATCCGCTCTTTGGGGGCATCCCGGCGAAGTTCCTCGAATGGAACTCCCAGAGCATCACGCGTCTTCGTTTCCAGGCCGGCGAGGTGATCTGCCGCGAGGGTGAGTATGCATCGACGGCGTTCGTCCTCGTCCGCGGCCGCGTGGGCGTGTCGATCGGAGCGGCCGTCGCCCGCGAGCCCCAGGCCGCGGCCGGCGGCTTCAAGGCGTTCGTCCGCTCCGCCACCAGTTGGCTGCAGGGCACGGCCTCCGCTCGGCCGGGCCGCCGGCTTACGAAGCAGAGGTCCGTGGCGATCGACAGCGGCCGGTCACTCACGCTGGTCGACGGCAAGTGGGTCGGGGAACTGACGCCCGCCGACGTGCTCTTCGGAGAGATGTCGTGCCTCAACGCCTACCCGCGATCGGCGACGGTGGTGGCGCTCGAGGAGACCGAGGTGCTCGAGATCCACCGCAACGTGCTCTACATGCTGCAGCGGAGCGAGTCGTCGCGACGCGTCCTCGACCACGCCTACCGAGCCCGCACGTTGGCCCAGGAGCTTTCCCAGCTCTCGATGTTTCGCGGACTCTCGGAGGAGGATCGCCGCAACTGTGCGGAATTTCTCCGGGACCGCGCGGAGTTGGTGACGGTGGACAAGGGGCAGCCGATCTTCCGACAGGGCGACGTCGCCACCGACTTCTACAAGGTTCGATTCGGGTTCGTAAAGGTCTCGCAGCGGATGGGTGAGCACGAGCGGGTGCTCGATTACCTCGGCCCCGGCCGCACCTTTGGCGAGATCGGCCTGATCTCGTCGATGGTCGACCTCGACAAGGAACTGGCAGGCTCCGGTGGCACGCGAACCCTGCGGGTGGCCACGTGCACGGCGCTCGACACCGTCGAGCTTGTGCGCATTCGCGGCGGGGATTTTCGCGAGATCGTGGAGCGGTATCCGGCGGCTCAGGACGAACTCGTCACCGAGGCCCGGCGGTTGCTGGCGCTCAACGTCGACCGCGGCCGGCAGAACGACGGCGGGCTCGAGGAGTTTATCGGCAACGGCCTCTACAGCGCGCAGAAGCTCCTCGTGCTCGATCTCGAGAGCTGCACGCGGTGCGACGAGTGCACGAAGGCCTGCTCCGACACCCACGACGGGATCACAAGGCTGATCCGCGAGGGATTGCGGTTCGAAAACTTTCTCGTGGCCAGCTCGTGCCGCTCGTGCCTCGACCCGTATTGCCTGGTCGGCTGCCCCGTCGATGCGATCCACCGCAAGCCCCGGGAAAACCATCCCGGTGCCGTCGAGATCGTGATCGAGGACCACTGCATCGGCTGTGGGCTCTGTTCGAGCAACTGTCCCTACGGCAACATCTCGATGCACAAGGACGAGGAGCAGAGCCGCCGCGTGGCCACCACGTGCGATCTCTGCCGCGACCTCGTCGGCCCCGATGACGATCCCAGCTGTGTCTACGCCTGCCCGCACAACGCCGCCTTCCGGATGAGCGGCCAGGAACTTCTTCAGATCGTCTCAGGCCGCCGCGAAACCGCTTCGGCCTGACCGCTCGCCCGCTGGGCTCCTCACCGGGGCTCGCGCCGACGGCCCGCTCACCGGCCAACCGCCTCGATCGCCCTGACGATTGCCTCGAGTTCCGTGCGCACGGCGGCTGCGTCGTAGCCGTGCGGGCTGTTGAACCGCACTTTTCTACCGCCGATCTCCTGTTCGGGAAACTCGAGCAGCGTCCGCACGACCGCGAGCCGTGGCCGAATCGCCGTCACGTCCTCCTGCAGCGAAAGCCGATCGACGAGTGCGGTGAGCGCCTTGGCCGCGATGACCACCTCGTCCCAGTTCGTGACGTCGACACTCCCGAGGGCGCGGCGCGCGAGCTGGTCGGCGGGTATCGCCTTCAGCCGGCTGCCCGCGGAGTGTCGGGCGCTTTCGACCGCTCGTCGGCAGGCCTCGATCGCCTCGGGCCGTGGCGGCATCCACCAGGTGGCCTCGACATCCTCGCGGAAGTCGGCCAGCGTGCGGGCGGCATCCTCGGGCAGCAGCTCGTCCGTCAGCGCCCACCGCATCGGTTCCAGGCGCACGCGTCCGAGCCGCGCCGTCGCGGTCGCGCCGCGATCGACCGCGGCGACCGCCGCCCTGTGACAGCCGTAGCAGTCAAAGGCGGCGAACTCCGGCCAGGCTCCAATGTGGTCGTCGGCGCTGGTTTCCATCGCACGGGCCGACCGGTAGGCGAGCATCGCGAGATACGCGTCGAGCGCTCCGAGCCGACCGACAACCACTTCGTCGATCACGTCGAGACCGCCTTCGCCGCCGGCAAACCGATCCTGCCAGTGCGGCGGCTCCCCCAGCTTGAAGCTTCTGAGGTTGAAGACGATCCGGGGATGGCCGGCCGCGATCATCTCGTGGCTCACCTCGCGAGGAAACCCGTCGGCCGCCGGGGGCCCGCCGATGTGACACTGGCTGCACTGGGTGGCGCAGACGAACGGGTCGGCGAGATCGACCATGCCGAGCGAGTTGCCCCTTGTCTTCCAGCCGGGAAGCGTGTGGGCGACGAGCCAGTCACCGGCTGGTCCGTGGCACGACTCGCAACTCACCCCTTCGGAAACGCGGGCCCCCTGCACGGTGACATGGCAGCCCAAACAGGACTCATTCTCATGGGCGGGGGGCAGCGGACGGGATGGATCCCGCGCGCCGAGCGTGGCGATGATCTGTTGGGCGAGCGGTTCCCGAAGCACCTCGTAGGCCCGTGTGTGCCGATCTCGCGAAGCCCACACCGTGTACGCGCTCTGCCAGGGCAGGTGGCCCTCCACGGGGGCGGCATGGCAGCCGGCGGTCGCGCAGCCCCCGGCCCCAAGCACCGCCCGAGGCTCGGCGACGCTCCGCGCCTTCCCTGCGTCTCCCGTCGGTTCACGCGACGGGCGGCATCCCAGGCCGTGGATGAGCAGCATCGCCAGGCCGGCGCCCATCATCGGAAAGACGATTCCACGGGGTCTGTCCATGCACCGTGCGTCCTTCAGTGCGGGCCGTGAGGACCGAGCCCGTGGTAGCCGTGGCATTCGACACAGTCGAAACGCGCGCCGCCCACCGTCGTCCTGGTGGCGGCATCGAACCGTGACGGCGCATGGCACTGCGTGCACGACTCCCGGCCCGCGATCATCACGACCTCGTTGTCGAGTGGCGAGCCATACGATGTGATGCCCGTGCCCTCCGCGGCCGGATCATCGGGATAGGCCGCGGCGTGACACAGCCGGCAGTCATAGGAACGATGGGGATGGTGGTCGAACCGCGCCTTGGAGAGCCAGACATCCGGCACCTTGCTCGGAAGCACCCGAAACCAGTTGGTGCTCACCAACGCCTCGGCCTCGGCTTCCTCGAGCAGGCTGCCGTCGCTTGGTATGGAGGTGGCGTCGAGGGTGTGGCACTTGTCGCACGTGCCCTGCACGAAGGTTCGGGCAGCCCGGACCCGATCGACGATGGCTTTTCTGAGGGTTTCGTCGGGCACGGCTTTTGTCCGTACGGCAGGGAGCGGACTCGTGGTCTTGATCCGGGTATTGAGGAGATCCTGGTTGCCTTCGAGCGCTTCTTCGAGGAAGGTCGACTCCAGAAAACGCCGCAGTCCAGCGGCGTCGAGGCCGTGCGGGACGAAGTGCTCACTCCGCGGGCCCGCCGCAGTGCGCTCGAGGGCCGTATCGGCGGCTGCCACGCCTCCTTCCGGCACGGCCGTGCCGTCATAGGGGAGCACGTGGCAGGCGGCGCAATGCCGATCGAAATCCACCGGCAGCGCGTAGGCCCCGGGTGACGATGCCGTGAGCAGGCTGCTCACGGTGCGGAGGTCTTCCGGCGCGGCCGTCGAGGCGAATTCGTGGCAGGAATTGCACGAGAGCTGGACCAGGTCGTCGTCATGCCCGCCTGCGGGGAGATACCGGCCCCGATCCTTCTCCGCAAGCAGGCCATACGTCCACACCTGCGCCGCCCGCCGCGTATAAGGCTTGAGCTTCCGATCCTCGGGATGGTCACTGGCGCTGGCAAACGTCAACCCGGCGCGCATGTGCCGGCCATGCGAAAACTTCACCGTGCCCGGGTCGGAGGCGAGCGACGCGAAGGGGGGATGGTGCTCGTTGTCGAACCGCGTGATCGGCGTCGTCACGCCCGAGGGAGCGACGTCCGCGGAGGCGATTCGATGCGCCGCGATGTTCGCGTGGCAGTCCGTGCAGGAGTGGTCGGCCACCCGCACGAGGTCGTTCGACCGCCCCCGGTGATCGGCATGACAGGAGGCGCACGAGCCGACCTCGGCGGCGACCTGCAAGGGATGATGGGAGGCCGCGCGATGGCAGGCCTCGCACTTGGCCTCCATCTCGCGACGGGTGTTTGCCGTCGTGAGCCAGGTGTTGTCTTTGATCGGAGAGAGCGGCACGTGGCAGGCGTTGCAGTCGTTTTCCCACTTCGCATGCACCGTGGCCACCGGCCCCGGCGAGTGGTGCCGTGGCACGTCAATCGCCCCCCAGGCACACCATCCGATCCCGAAGGCGACCGCGGCTCCGATCAGCCAGCGGCGTCGGTGCTGCAGGGGGCTGAGCTGATGGAAATAGGACCGATCGATCCGCGAGACCTGCTCGCGGGACGTCGCCTTGCGATTCAACGGGTGATCATTCGGGCCGGGCATGACGTTACCAGTACCAGAGGGCGACAGGCACGTGGATCGCAAGCAGAATCCCCAACGCGACCGACACGGGCACGTGCACGAGCAGCCAGCCATGCAGCCAGCCGTGCAGCCGCGACTGCAGGTCGAACTGCCGCCGATTCTCGCACATCTGCTCGAGTTGATTGATCAGATCGCCGGCGGCCGCGGGGGCGTCGGCTCGGAGCGACGCGAAGAACTGCCACGATTCGAGTCTTCCCGCCAGCGGCGAACCGCCGGCAACGCCGGCCCGCAGATACGGCAGAATCGCCTCTTGAAAACGCCTGGCGACCTCCTGGGTGTGCGGAATGACACTATGGATGGGAACGGTTTCGAGCACTTTCCCTTGAATCCCGGTCATCGACCGGAAGCCGGTGATGACGGCATATCCTGCCTCTTCGTCACGGTCGTCAGGCTCAGATTCTGCCGCGCCGGGAATGAATTCGTGGTCAGAGACGCCACCAACGGGTTCGCAGAGCGCCCGGACGAGATTCTCCGCATCGGCGGCCTGCTGGGCGGCGACGTGCTCGATCTGGTCATAGATGGTCTCTGCCGGCACGTGTTTCAGCAGCAACTTGGGGAGGAACTGCTGCAGCACGAGCCCCCAGACGCCGCTTCCGATCACGATCACGAACGTCCACATCAGGGCCAGATTCAGCAGACCGCCGATGAAAAAAAGCTTCGCATGCATCACGACCAGGGGCACCGACAAGAGCCCGAGCCAGACATGCGCACGCAGCCAGGCCTGGGCCGAGCCGATCCGCCACGCGCGGACGTGTTTTCTCGGCCAAAGCAACAGCTCGAAGAGAATGATCAGGCCCCCGGCGATCCCATAGAGAAACCCCGAGTGACTGCTTCCGCCGGGGAGCGTCCCAACGGCAGACCACTCGACGGCGTAAGCCGTCACGGCCAGCACCGAGACCGCGAGGACCGCGATCACCCACTTCCGGTCCTGCGGCCAGGTTTTTCCACCGATGATCAAGGAGGGGGCTCCGGACGGAAACGCATACGGACGTCAGACCCGGCTCTGATTCGCTGCCGCCACGAATTCCATCTGCCGAGTCATGAAAATGTAGTTTTTTGGGGTGCCGCAGGGAACGGCAGTGGCCTCGACGGCTGGGCTTGCGGTGCGGAAAAGACTGGATCTCCCGGTCAGGGGGTGAATCGCACGAATTCTGTATCGGCGGCCCGCCTCCCGTCGAGACTCCATGGTTGGGGACGTCGCGATCCTGGGAACTGCCTGACGTGCGACCGTGTGGAGCCGCTGTGAGGGTGTGCGCCGCCGCTCTTTTTGCGGGGATCGTGGCTCCGTGCGCCGCCGAAACGACGCCGGCCCCCTGCATCGTCCGTTCGCCCGACCTCACCCTTCCCGGGCAGGCTGGGGCTGGCGACGCGGCCACCCTTGGGGGCATGCGGCCTGATCGTTCGGCACTCGGCGTCAGCGTCGCCTCATGCGGCACCGTG
This sequence comes from Planctomycetia bacterium, assembly GCA_021414115.1. Taxonomy (GTDB): domain Bacteria; phylum Planctomycetota; class Planctomycetia; order Pirellulales; family UBA1268; genus QWPN01. The sequence goes on along the minus strand of JAIOPD010000014.1, from coordinate 10,399 downwards.
TCGTGCCATGGTGGTCCGAAGGCCGGCAACCACGACGTGCAGTCGTTCGCCTTCACGATCTGGATGAACGACGATCCGCATGCGCGGGCCTACGAGGTGCTGCATGAACCGCGGTCGCGGCGGATGGCGCGGTCGCTGGGCCTGGGAGAAGCCCACCGCGCCCAGCAATGCCTGGCATGTCATTCCATGCAGAGCGAGAGCCGTGAGCCTCTCCCACCGGAGGTGCTTGCCGACGGCGTCGGCTGCGGTTCCTGCCACGGCGATTCCTCGCGCTGGCAGCACATCCATTATTTTCCCGAATGGAAGCAGCTCTCCACGCCCCAGCGCGAATCGCTCGGGTATCGGGATCTGAGCAACGCCTCGACCCGCGTGCAAAACTGTATTCCCTGCCATGTGGGCGACGCATCGCGGGAGGTAAACCATGATCTGATCGCAGCGGGACACCCTCGACTCTCCTTCGAGTTCGCCGCCTACCAGCGACTCTGGCCACGGCACTGGACGCCCGCCGGAAAGGCCGAGTCGCAGGCCGACTTCGCGCAGCGCTCGTGGGCGGTCGGACAGGCAGCGACTCTCGAGGCGGTGGCTTCGCTCCTGGCGGTCCGCGCCGAGCGCGCGTCTGAAGCCATCGCGGCCGAGCGGCCTCACCGCTGGCCGGAACTGTCTGAGTTCGACTGCTACGCCTGCCATCAGACTCTCGGGCCGCGTTCCTCTGCGGCAGGGCATGCCGCTCGCTTTCAGAATCCCTTCCCGGGGCAGCCGTCGTGGCAGCCATGGTACGTTTCCGCCGGTCGGCTCCTCGAAGCCGCGGCATCTCCCTCCGGTCAGGACAGGCCGGGGGTCGGAACGGCCGCCGTGGACATCCGCAAGGTGTTCGAGCCCGAATGGTCCGTGGCCGACCAGGAGCGTCTCGATCGCGTGCTCCTCGAGGCACGGGGGCTCGCGCGGGCGGCGGGTGCCTCCGCCCGCGAACTCGCGACTCGGGAGCGGATCGTTCTCGATGCCTCCCACCACAGGCTCGATGCCCTGCTCGCCGATGCACCGCCGGAGTGGCGGTTTTGGGATGCCGCAGTGCAGACGCTGCTCGTCATCGAGGCGGCAGGCGGCGGTCGGGCGGCGGGCAGCCGACAAGCAGCGGCTCCGGGACAGACCCGTCAGGCGATCGAGGAACTCCGGGAAAGCCTCCGGTTCGCGCCCGGCGTCGACAGCCCTCGGCACTTCGACCCGGTGCGTTTCAACCTCGATCGGGCCGCGGTACCATTGCCGGCTCACGTGCAGCCGTGAGCGTTGTGCGTGACCGTCGTCGAGGTGGGACCATGAAAAACCCGGGCTGGTCGATGCCTGCGACTGTCATCGCGGTCGTCATCCTCCTGGGGAGCGTCCCACGTGGCTTCTCCGCGCCGCCGGACGCACAGCCACTGCCACCCCCGGCGTTTCGCTCCAAGGGGGCCGATCTCTGCGTGAAGTGCCACCGCAGCGAGCAGGGAGACTGGTGCGACGTCGCGACCACATCAGCCTGGCGGCACGACGCTCATGCACGGGCCCATCTGGCCCTGTCACCGGCCAACGAGCGAACGCATGCGATGGAACAAGCGCTCGGGATCAAGGCGGCGGAGACGGCAAGTTGCGTCGCCTGCCACACGCATCCAGTCGCCGAGCCGCCGATCGAAGAAGAGACCAATCTGCTCCACGCCGGCATCAGCTGCGAGACCTGCCACGGCGCGGGCTCTGGATATCTGGAGCCGCACATGGAGAAGGCCTGGCGGTTCCTGTCGTCGTCCGAGAAGCAGGCCTTCGGCATGCACGACCTCCGCAACCCGGCGGCGAAGGCCCAAAACTGTCTGTCGTGCCATCTCGGCGAGGTCGCGACCGACCGCATCATCACGCACCAGATGTATGCCGCCGGACATCCGCCGCTGCCGGCGTTCGAGATGGAGGCCTTCAGCGCTGGGATGGGACCGCACTGGAAACGCGTCTGGGAGAAGTCGCCGAGGATCCAGCGGCTGGCGGCCGAGGCAAACTACGAAACCGAGGGGGCCAGCGAACTCGAGCGGTCGATGGTCGGATCACTGGTGGCGCTCCGTGAGACGGCCCGTCTGGTGAACGACTACGCGCACGCGACTGAAAACGACGCCAAGGATCGTCCCTGGCCGGAACTCGCCCTCTATGATTGCCAGGCCTGCCACCACGAACTCGCCGTGCCGAGTTGGCGGCAGGAGGCGGGGTATGGCCGGCTGGTGCCGGGACGGCCGTCGCTGGTGCGCTGGCCGCGCCGGCTGGCGGCGGTCGCCTTCGAACAGGCGGGCATGCCGACGGACGTCGATGCCCTGCTCGATCCGTTCGTCACCGTGCTCAACCGCAGGCCGTTCGGCACGGCCGATGGGCTGCGGCAGGCGGCCGATGCCGGAGCGGAATCGTTCACGCAGATCGACCGCGCGATCGCCGCGCTCTCCCGCCTGCGGCGCGACGAAACACTGGCCGCGCGGGAGCAGGCAGCCAGCGAACGCCTGGCCGCAGCCGGTCGGAACGTTGGAGACTTCGAGTCGGCACGGATGCTCGCCTGGGCATTGATGCACGGGCTCGCCGGCGCCGACGCCTGGCCTCAGGACATCCGGACCCAGAAGATTTCCGAACTCTCACGGCTGCTCGCGCTCGGATTCCCCACGCCCGCGTATCCGCTTCCACCGTCTCCCGAAAAGCCCTTCTGGCAGACGTCGCTCGCGGCCGCCCCTGACGCCGACATCGACCGGGTGCGGAAGGCGTTTCGACTTCCTCCCACCGACGCGCCGCCTGCGCCCCTCGAGGTCATCGCTCCACCCACGCCGCGTTAACGAACGGGGCGATAGAGTTCCACGTCGAAGGGATTGTCGCTGACTTTCCAGAGCCGGCCCTTGTTCAAATACATTCGCTGCTGGCTTTCGAGGTCGAGCGGTTTTGCGCCCACCCGCCCGAACACGGAGAGTTGGTTGCCCGATTCGTCCACGGCGCGATCGCGATCCACGCCCTCTGAAACCGAGAGGGCCATGCCCCCCTTCGTCACCGGATAGCTTGCCACCAAGATCGGCGTGGGGCGGGGGCTGAAACCGACGTTGCCGGGCGTGTCGGGGCCGGTCAACTGCACCACCCGCAGGCCGTTCGCGCCATCGGCGACGTAGGCGAACTCGCTGACATACGTGATCCCGAGCTTGACGTCGCGAACGTCGTTCATCTTCCCATCGGCGTCGAAGCACTGGTCGATGAAGGGCGCGTGCGGATTGGTGACATCGACGATGACGAGCCCCTGCGGACCCGCGGCGACATACGCATACGTGCGGGCCACGTAGACCTTGTGGGCCGTCGCCAGCGGCACCCTCGCCAGCGGCACCGGGGCGGTCGGGGTGGTGATGTCGAAGGTCTTGAGCCCCTCCGCATCGCAGACAAAGGCGTTGCGAAACTGGATCTCGACCGAGGTCGGCCGCACGACGTGCGGTGAGCCGATCACGGAAACCACCTTCGGGCACTTCGGGTCGTCGATCGACACCACGACGATCCCGGCGTCGCAGCAGATCCAGGCATGCGTCCCGGCGATCGTGATGCTCCGGGCGCCCTTGAGGATCCCTTCCGGATTGAACGTCACTTCCCGTTTCAGGAAATTGTTGAGCGGGTTGCCGTCGAGAAGCGTGCCGGCCCCCACCATCACGAGCCCCTCTTCGAGATCGGAGACGTAGAGATAGCCGTACATGGCGTGGACCTCGCCCTCGAAGTTGGCGGGGTCGTGCGTGCGGGTCGGGTCGGGCGCGGTGGTGGAGGGAGCGGCCACGCCGGTCGCATAGGCGGTCTTCACGTAGAACTGCTGGCCCAGCGGCGACACCGGAGCCGTCGTGATCCGCTGCGAGAAGGCCTTGTCATCGATGAACGCGATGTCGAACACCCGCAGGCCGTCGGAGCCGCAGGCGGCGTAGAGATACTCCCCGCGCATCTGCACCTGCAGCACTTCCCGACGCTTGAGGGGATTGAGCGCGAGCGAGACCGCGTCGGCGGTGGCATGGTGATGGGATTTCTGCAGCACGCCCTGGCTGGCCAGATGCTTCGCGAAATCGTCGGGGTAGGCGATCTTGTGGAACGAACTGCCGATCACCGCCTGCGGCTCGAGCTGCTCGGTCACCACGACGCCGGCGAGCCCGCCGCTGCCGAGGCCGACCCAGCAGTAGCGGCCGATGAAGTTGGTGTAGTTGGTCCCCTGCATGAGAAGCTGGGCCATGATCGCGTTGTTGTCGTCCTGCTTCGAGACGTGGCAGTCGGTGCACATCTTCGTTTCGTGCGTGCCGGGCCGGTGAGCGGTGAGGTCGCGGGGCACGGAGGAGTGGGGGCCGCCGCGGACCGTATGGGGCACGTTCGTGCTGAAGGCGATCCCGCTGTAGCCCTCGGCCGAGATCGTCTGCTGCTGCGCGTAGATCGACTCACGGTTGGCGTTGGAGGAGCCGACGTGGATCGCACAACTCGACCGCGCCGGTCCGATGCGGTTGCCCGTCGCGTTGCCGTCGCGGGCGAGCATGAAGACGTCGTCACGGAGCGTCTGGAAGTTGTAGGCGACGTAATTCCGAGACACGTCTCCCTCGTAGTGGAGGCCGGGCGACTTCTTGTTGACCTTCTGGGGCAGGTGGCAGCCGAAGCAGCTCGGGTTCCAGGCACTGTGGCAGGCGATGCAACTCATCAGGTCGTTGCGATGGGCACAGGCTTCCGGCCGGGTGGAGCCGCCCCACTCCACCGCCCCGTCCTCGGCTCGGCGCACCGTCTTGGCGAAGGCCGAGAGCACGTTGTAGTGCTCGCTTCGCGGATCGACCGTGGCCTTCGTCTGCTTGATCTCCCAGGTCAGGTTCTCCTCGACCATCGAGTTTTGATAGACGCGATCCCCCTCGACGACGAACCGCCGCTTGCCGGAGGGCGTGCGCAGCGTTCGCAGATCGCGGCCTCCCTCGGGGCTCGAGGTGTCGCTCGCCGGCCCGCTCGTCCGGAGCGTCGCGTAGCGGTCGGTCGTGCCGTGGCAGTCGACGCAGGTGATTTCGATGGCCGCGCGGACCTCGCCGTAGAGTTTTGTGTTGCCGTGCATGTCCTGAACGAAGTGGCAGTCGACGCAGTGCATCCCTCGCTCCATGTGGATGTCGAGCATGTGCACGGGGAGGCCGTTGCGTTCGTGCGCCACCATCGCCTCCTCGATCCGGATCTGGGCGGGGGTCTTCCTGTCGGCGCCGCGGTAGATCTCCTTGATCCGCTCGGGCATCTTCACGGCGGCCCGCTGGGCGGCGTTGCCGCCGTCCGTCACGATGTCGCCCTTATGGTCGAGCAGATTGCCCTTCCGGTCGTGCTTGAGCACCGCCCGATAGGCCCAGCCGTGGCCATGAAAATCGGCAAACTGCGTCTCCTTGGTGCGGTCGTTGAGGTCGGTGAGGTTGGCCAGGAACTCCGGATCGGAAAGCATGTTCTTCACGGCCGACTCGTTGGGATTGGCGAACTGGCTGTTGATCACCTCCTCCGACGTCGGGTAGCGCTGCTGCTTCGGATAGACCAGATCGCTGTCGGTCTCCTCGTCCCACCACATGTAGCCGATGTAGCTGTTCATCACGTTGGTGCCGGGATGGATGTGGCACACGATGCACTGGCTGGTGGGAATGCCGTTGCCCGGGGCGAACTGATGGTGGATCGGATGCCCGCTCTCCCCCTTGGGGATCGTGGGGTCGGGCGAGAAACTGCAGCCGCGGTTGCCGAAGGCGGCGTACGGCCCCGAGTGGACGGGAGAGCGGTCGTTGGCGTACACGACATGGCAGCCGGTGCAGCCGCTCGAGCGGTAGTCGCCGGGATGGTCGTTCGTGCCCAGGAAGTTGAGCGTGGGATCGAGCAGGCGGGTCTTGTTGAGGCTGACGAACACCGGATCGGTGCGGTTTTCGGTGCCGAGACCGCGGGCGCTCAAGCGGGTTCGCGGCCGACCATTCTCTTCGAGCCGCTCGGGGTTGCCGATCTCGGGCCGGAAGCGTCCACCGCGTTCGAAGAAACGCAGCACGTTGCCGGGCTGCTGACGTTCGAACCGCGGCAGCGGATCGAGGTAGCGCATGACCGACTTGTAGTTGATCTCGTCGTCGGTCGGCGGCGGCACGGTCTGCAGCCGCTGGCCGACGCCCTCGCTGCTGTAGCTCTCGCCGTAGGCGGCCCGTTTGTTGGGGATCGAGCCGTTGTTGTAGAGCGCGGCATTCCAGAGCATGCAGCCATGCGTCATCATGCTCTTCTTGACCTGCAGCACGATCGAGGCATGACAGCCGCCGCAGCTTTGCGGGGCGGCGCGGAGGTCGCCCGGGTTCACGAACCGGACGAACTCGGGCGACTCGTGATTCAGCAGCGTGTATGACCGGACCGGATTGGCGGAGCCGGGCCACGACTCAGGCTCCTTCGGATGCACGTGGGCTCCCTGCTTGGTCAGGCAATCGGCGTTGCCGCCATGGCAATCGGTGCACCCGAGCCTGACATTCTCACTGCGGTGCATGTCGCCGACGCCGATATGACAGGTGACGCAACCATGGCTCTTGCGGGCGGCGGCGGCGGCGGTCTGCCGCGAAAGATCCTCACCGAGCAGTTCGGGCGACAAGGGCAGCGGGTTGGCCGGTTCCACCGGCGGCAGCGGGTTGACCGGCGGCAGCGGCCGGATCTCTTCGGCTGCTGCCGGAGACGGGCGATCCGAAACCGGTGGATCGTCAGCGAAAACGACCGTTTCCAGGAGCACGGTCAGGCAGCCGAGCACTCCGGCCACGAACAGCCCCGACAACGTGGGCTGCAAACGAGCCATGCTGTGAACTCCATTTCACGATGATTCACCGCGGCGGCTTCCGAGCGGCAGACGCGCAGCGGGCCCTTCCGCGATGGCAGGATGAATAGGATAGGGAGTCGCACGATCCTTGCAAAGCCGAGGTCTCCGCGTGACTAACGATCTGGCTGACAAGAACCGACGAGTTCCGTTGACGCTCAACTGGCTCTGCTTGCGGATGATCGGCCTGACAGGAGGCGGATTAGCGGCATGACGAAGATTTCCCGCGAGCGATACGGTGGCCCGGTCAAACTCGACGAGTGCGTAACGCAGGGCTCCGGGGCCGGTGCGGAGCTCTTCGTGGTCGAGGGGGATTCGGCCGCGGCGTCGGTCAGCCCGGTGCGCGATCAGCGGTACCAGGCGGTCTTGCCCATGCAGGGCAAGCCGCTCAATACCATCAAGGCCAGCCGGGCGAAGGTTGCCGGACACACGCTCTTTGCCGCGCTCACCGCGGCCATCGGCACCGGGATGGATCCGCACTTCGATGCCGCCGGTCTCCGCTACGATCGGATTCTCGTGCTCATGGATCCCGATGCCGACGGCATCCACTGCGGGGTGCTGCTGCTCATGTTTTTTCCCGCATCGAGATCGTGCGGCCACCGTGGGGCGAGGTGATGACCGCCGGCGAGGCTTCGGTGCGGCATGCGTTTTCCGAGCCGCAGTTGGCGATGCTCGCCGCCGAGATGCAAAGCCGGGGCAATGTCGTCACCCGCCGCTATCGCGGACTAGCGGGCATTGAAGCCGCGGTGCTGCGTGACACCTGCGTCGCGCCCGCCACGCGCAAGACCGACCGCGTCACGACGGCGGAAGTTGGGGCGATGATCGAGATGCTCGGTTCATACGATCCCGCCTGAGTCATACCGACCGGCTGACGGGCTCGGTCAGCACGGTTTGCACCGCCATCACGTCGGCCATGCGCCGCCGGAGGATGTCCGCCGCGAGGTCGGGCGGCAGGCACTGCGAAAACTTGAGGCCGTCCACGGCGGCAGGATCGACTTCGGGCAGGATCTCACCCGGCGGCAGCGCCCGCACCGCCGCGATCGCCTGCTCCGCGTCGGCAAGCGACATGCCCTCTGGAAACCGCAGCGCGGTGGCATCGGCTTCGATCGGCCCGGCACCAAGCCCCTGAAGCGCGGACTGAAGCGCGGCCTTCAGCCCGGCATTCGCCTTCGTGCCGGCGAACGTCCACCACACGGGCTCATCTGCAGCGGCTTCGCCACCGCCCTTGGAATGGGCATCTCCGTCGGCATGGCCCGTGCCGCCACTCCGCTGGAGCGTCGTGCCGGCGGCCGCGAGCCAGGCAAACTCCCTGCGGATCGTCGCCAGCGCCTCCCGCGCCCGCCGCGACCACCAGTCACGATTCTCGTCGCCGGCAAGCACGTCCCGCATCGCCCGGCAGAATCGGAAGCCGAGCATCGGGCCGCCCCCGCGCCACCGCGACGCCCCGCGGCCAGAGCACCCGCGGCCGGACCTCGCCCCCGGTGAACGACAGGGCATCGACCTGCCCGAGATCCTCGCGGCCGTGCAGCACCTGGAAGAGCGGCGGCGACGTGAACACGCTCATCAGTTCCAGAAAATGACGCCGGCCAAACTCCCGCTCGCCGGCCGTGCCGATCCCGAGGATGCCGCCGTCCTCGAAGAGGATGTCGGTGTCGAGCATGTGGGCCACGACCCGCTCGATCTCGTCGTCGTCGAGGGCCGCGAAGCCGGGCATGCGGCCCACCCACTCCCGCCACGTCTGCCTACCCGTGCCCCGCTCCTGGAGCGTGATCGCCAGGAGCTGCTGCGCGAGCAGGTGCCACGGCAGGGGCGGCGGCACGATCGGCTCCACGTAGCCGGTCTTCCAGAGATCCACGAGCGCCGCGGCCCGCACGAGCGCCTGGTCGCTGGTCGTGAGAAACAGGCAGTTTCGCAGCGTGCCGCTGCGGCGGCCCGTGCGGCCCATCCGCTGCAGGAAGCTGGCCACCGTCCCGGGCGAATCGATCTGGATCACGCGGTCGAGGTCCCCGACGTCGATCCCGAGTTCGAGCACGCTCGTGGCCACGATCACGCAGTCGTCACGGGTCGCGAACGCCTCCTCGGCCTGCCGCCGCTCGTCCCGCGAGAGCGAGCTGTGGGTCACGAACGCGGTCACGCCGAGGCCGCGGAGATCATGGCAGACCTGCTCGGACCGCGATCGGCTCTCCACGAACACGAGCCGCTTCTCGCCCCGATGCAGCCGCGAGATCACCGTGGCCGCGTTGGCGATCGAGCCCACGTGGTCGATCTGCACGTCGGCCGGGGGCACGGGCCCGCCGGTGGGCGGCACGAGGGCCTCCCGCGGTCCCGCGCAGCTGCCGGCGAGCCAGTCGAGCAGGTCGGCGGGATTGCCCACCGTCGCCGAGAGGCCGATCCGCTGCACTTCGCGGGCTGCGGGCCCGGCAGCGACGCCGTCCGACTCGACCGCCGCGAGCCGGCCGATCCGCTCGAGCACGGCGAGCAGATGCCAGCCGCGGTCGTCGCCGGCGAAGGCGTGAATCTCGTCGATGATCACGACGCGAAGCCCGGCGAACAGCCGTCGCTCATCGACGCGGCCCGAGACGAGCATCACTTCGAGCGACTCCGGCGTGGTGAGCAGGAGGTCGGGCGGATCGGCGAGGATCGCCCGGCGGTCGGCGTCGGCCACGTCGCCGTGCCAGAGCCCGGCCCGTCGGCCCACGAGCGCGCTATAGCGAGCCAGCCGTTCGTGGAGGTTGTTGAGCAGGGCCTTGAGCGGGCAGAGGTAGAGCACCGAGAGGCCCCGCCAGTCTTCGGCGAGCATCCGCGAGAGCACCGGCAGCGTGGCCGCCTCGGTCTTCCCGCCCGCCGTAGGCGCGAGAATGAGCGCGTGCTTGCCGGCCAGGATCGGGGTGATCGCGGCGTCCTGAAAGGGCCGCAGATCCCGCCACCCCAGACTGTTGACCACGTGGTGCTGGAGCGCCGGATGCAGGCTGTCGAAGTTGCGGGCGGTCACGGCGGCAGCTCGATGTCGTCCACCGACTCCGCTCCGCGAGCCTGCCGTTCGGCGAGCGTCAGTTCGCGATCCGATACCGTGAGCGCGTAATCCCGGCGCGGGTCGAAGTCGGCGTGCTGATCGATCCGGTCGAGCACGTCGGCCACGAGCTTCTTGAGAAAGATCCGCGGAGCCACGCCCACCTTGCCCCCGAGCGTGCCGGCCACCGCCGTGGCCAGCTCACGGATGTAGGCGTCGTCGCAGGCGGCCGCGACGCGATCCGGCTCGCGGGCCTGCGTCGTGTAGATGTCGCGGATCCGCCGCCCCACCTCCACCAGCCGGTCGAGGTCGAAGCCGGGCAGGCGGATCTGGGCCGCCCGCGGGTTGTCGAAGCGGGCGTCGGTCTGGAAATCGGTGTGCAGCCGCTGGGCGAGCGGGGCGAGCCGCTGCACACCCTGCGGCCCGTCGAAGAACGCTGGTGTGCCCGTGATCAGCAGGTACAGGCCAGGGAAGCGGCCGCCGTCGATCTCGTCGATCAGCTGGCGCAGCGCGTTGAGCGACTTGTCGCGCGCATCGGTACGCACTCGTTGCAGCGTTTC
>JAIOPD010000054.1 GCA_021414115.1 Planctomycetia bacterium | reverse complement strand
CGAGCCGGGGATTCACTGGTCGCAACTGCAGATGCAAAGCGGAACGACGGGCATCAACACCCTCCGGATCTACAATCCGACAAAGCAGGCGATCGAGCAGGATCCGCGGGGAATCTTCATCCGCCGCTGGATTCCCGAACTCGCCCATCTGCCGTCAGCCTACGTGCATATGCCATGGACGATGCCGACCGAGGTGCAGCAGGCATCCGGCTGTGTCATTGGCCGTGATTATCCCGCCACGCTCGTCGACCACGCCGCCGCCGTCCGCGAGGCCAAGCGGCGGCTTGCGGCCATACGAAACGGCGCAGAAGCGCGGGCCGAGGCCCGTGACGTGGCCCAGCGGCACGGCAGTCGTCGCGATCGCCGCGGCGCGATGCAGCAGGATCCGGTGCGGCAGGCGCTCCGCCGCAAAGCCGCGGGCCACAGCTCGAGCCACACGCCACCGTCTCCCGACCCCCAGCAGCTCCTGCCGTTTCTCACGACGGCCGAGCCGGCCGAGACCCCGGAGTGAGTGCTCGCGGATCCGACCGCGTTGCCAGTCGCCCGGCGGGCTCGGTTCGCAAACACTCCGCCTCAAACATTCGCGCCGGGGCCGGCAGGGATGCCCTCGCCAGTTCGGCAGCATAAAATGCGATGATGGCATGAAACGCCCGATCCCAGCCAAGGAGCGACGAGAGATGACCCGAGTGGTTCGCGAAGAGAAGCGCGTGGGCCGGGCCGGATGCAGGATGCCGTTCCTGATCGCGGCGCTGGTGCTCGCCATGGCGAGCAGCGATCGAGGCTGGACGGCGGAGGAGCCCGCCGCGGCCGTGGCCCGGCCGCCGGCCGAGGCCGGCCTTCAGGAGCGGCTACGGCGGTCGGTCGAGTGGCTCGCGTCGCCCGAGCGCGAAGGACGAGGGCCGGGCACTCCGGGAATCGACGCAGCCGCCGGCTGGGTGGCCGAACGCTTCGGCGAGATCTCCGGCCTGCAGTCGAGGGTGGTGGGCAACGGGCCGTTTCAGCCCTTTGAGATGACGCTCGAGGCGACCCTCGGGCCAGCCGACCGCAACACCGTCGAACTGGTGGGCCCCGCGGGGCCGGACGGAAAGCCACGCGTCGTGCCGCTCGCGCTCGGTGTCGATTTCACGCCGCTCGCCGCCGGAGGCAGCGGGGCGTTCGACCTGCCGCTCGTGTTTGGCGGCTACGGGATCACGGCACCGGCGGAGAAGTACGACGATTACGCGCCGCTCGGCGACAAGGCGAAGTCGGCGGCCACGATCCTGCTGCGACAGGAGCCGCAGAAGGACGACCCGCACAGCATCTTCGACGGCAACCAGGCCTCGCAGCACGCCGCGCTTGCTCGCAAGGTCGCCAATGCCTCGGAGCACGAAGTCGGGGCCGTCGTGTTTTGCAACGACGCGGATGCCGACGGCGATGCCTTGATGGCGTTCGCCCGCGCGGGCGAGGGCTCGGCCGCCCGGACGATGCCCGTCTTGCACCTGCGGCGCGGGGCGGTCGACGAGGTCATTCGCGAGGCGCTCGGCCGGCCGCTCGTCGAAATCCAAAAAGAGATCGACGAAAAACTCGAACCAGCCAGCGGGCTGCTCGCGGGCTGGCGGATTCGCGGCCGCGTGGCGATCGACCGCACCGAGACAAAAGCGAAGAACGTGCTCGCGTTTCTCCCGGGCAAGGGCCGGCCCGCCGCCGACGGCGACCCTGCCATCGCCCCGGGGGAGACGGTGGTGCTCGGCGCCCACTACGACCATCTCGGCTACGGCGGCGAGGGCTCCGCGGCGCCAGGTGAGAAGGCGATTCATCACGGCGCCGACGACAACGCCAGCGGCACGGCCGTGCTGGTCGAGGTGGCCCGGCGGCTGGCGGCCGAAGGGCCCCTGGCCAGGAGCGTGCTCTTCATCGCCTTCTCGGGCGAGGAGCGAGGCCTGCTCGGCAGCGGCCACTACGCCGCGAATGCCACGGTGCCGCTGGCCGACACGGTCGCGATGGTCAACCTCGACATGGTCGGCCGCCTCGACGGCGACAAGGTGATCGTCCATGGCACCGGCACCGGCACCGGCCTGGAACAGCTCGTCGATCGGCTGGTCGCGGCCCACGGGCTGGAGGTGGCCAAGGAGCCCGGCGGCTTCGGCCCGAGCGACCATGCCAGCTTCTACGCGAAGAAGGTGCCCGTGCTTCACGTGTTCACGGGGTCGCATACCGACTACCACCGTCCCACCGACACGGCCGACAAGATCAACTACGACGGCATGACACGACTGACCGAGCTCGTCGTCGACGTCGTTCGGGATCTGGCGACGCGACCTGAGCGGCCCGACTACATCGAAGTCGCCGCCCCCGCCTTCGCCCGCGGCGGCGATCGACCTTACTTCGGCAGCATTCCCGACTTCGGCAAACCCGGGAAGGGCTACGCGATCTCCGGCGTCTCCAAGGATTCGCCGGCGGCGAAGGGAGGCTTGCAGGGAGGCGACAGAATCGTGCGCGTCGGCGACAGCGCCATCGTGAACCTCGAGGATTTCGACAGCGCCCTGCGGAAGCACAAAGGGGGCGACACGGTCCCCGTGGTCGTGGATCGCGCCGGCGTCGAGGTCACGCTCGACGTCACGCTCGGTCCGCCCAAGTAGGCGGATTTACGCGGCAAAGTTGCCCTTGAGTCGCGGGCTTCGGGTCGCCATCATCCCGCCCGCGTCGGCTTTTCCCGGCGGCCACGGATGGCCGCGTGGTGGGCCGCCCGCACGATCGCCCCACGTTCCGCAAGCAAGGAGAGCATTCCGTGAACAGGCAACTGGCTACGCTCGCATTCGCGGTCGCCATGGCATTCTGCCAGGCCGCCGTCCACGCCCAGATTCCGGGGCAGGCCGTTCCGGCCGCGGCTCCCGCCGCGCGTCCGGCCTCGCCCGCCAACCACGTGGCCGTCATCGACGTGGGATACATCTTCAAGAACCACACGCGGTTCAAGACGGCGATGGACAAGATGAAGGACGAGGTGTTGGCCGCCGAGAACGCCCTCAAGGGCGAACGCGACCGGATCAACGGGCTCATGGAGCAGCTCAAGGGCTTCAACGTGGGCACGCCGGAATACAAGAAGCTCGAGGCCGAGGTCGCCAAGGCCCAGGGTGATTTCAGCGTCAATGCCCAGCTCCAGAAGAAGGATTTCATGGATCGCGAGGCGAAGGTCTACCTCCAGGTCTACACGGAGATCGAGCGGGCGGTGAGCCAGTTCGCCCGCGACAACGGCATCGCGGTGGTACATCGGTTCGATGGTGACACGGTCGATTCGGGCGATCGCAACCGCATTCTCGGCAGCATCACCAAGCCGATCGTCTACTACGATCCGCAGATCGACATCACGCCCGACGTGCTGCGGATGCTCAACGGCGCCGCCGTGGCCGGTGCGCCGGCCACGCAGCCCAAGCCGCTTCGCTGATCGCTCTCTCGTCGATCTCTCGGGTTCGGGGCGGCCGGCGTGGGCGGCCGTCCCGAACTCCGGTCTCCCGGTATGGTTTCATGCGCACCCAGCAGACGATCCGCCGTCCAGTCTCCGTCGCCGGTACCGGCTACTGGAGCGGCCGTGCGGTGCGGGTCGAGTTTCTGCCGGCACCGGCGGGCACGGGCGTCGTGTTCGTGCGGACCGACGGCGACGTGCCGGTGCGGATTCCGGCGTCGGTCGAGCATCGCGTCGATGCCACGGCCCGCACGAATCTGGCCTCGGCAGGGGTGCGGGTGCAGATGGTCGAGCATGTGCTTAGCGCGCTCGCCGGCCTCGGCGTCGATTGCTGCGTGGTGCGGGTCGATGCCGAAGAGATGCCGGGCCTCGACGGCTCGTCACGGGCCTTTGTGGACGCTCTCACCGAGGCCGGGCTCGAACGGCTCGGGGCTCCCCTGGAGCCGCTGGTCGTCGCCGTGGCCTGCCGGGTCGGCGACGACACGTCGTGGGTCGAGGCCGCGCCTCCCCGCTTCGCCGGCCTCTCGATCGAATACGACCTCGATTACGGCGACGGCCCCATCGGCCGGCAGTCGTTCGCCATCCGGGTCACGCCGGAGACGTATCGCGACGAACTCGCGGCGGCGCGGACGTTCATCTCGCTCGAGGAGGCGGCGCGGCTCAGAGGGGCCGGTCTCGCCCTAAGCGTGGCGACCCGCGATCTTCTCGTGTTCGACGCGCATGGTCCGGTCGACAACGAACTGCGGTGGCCCGACGAGTGCGTGCGGCACAAGGTGCTCGATCTGGTCGGTGATCTGGCGCTCGTCGGCCGGCCGGTGCATGCCCACGTACGGGCGAGCCGGAGTGGTCATCGGCTGAACGGAGCCTTGGCGTCGCTCCTGGTGGCGGGGCAGGGGAGGCGGGCCTCGGCCTGATGCGCATGGACGATCGTGATTCCTGGGCCGACGCGGAGCCGGTGGCCGGTGCCGTGGGCCGCCCCGCCGACATCCATCCCACCGCGGTGGTCGAGGAGGGGGCGACGATCGCCGACGACGTGCGGATCGGGCCGTATTGCGTCATCTCCGGGCAGGCCTCGATCGGCCGCGGCACGGTGCTGGCAAACCACGTCACGATCTCGGGCAGCGTGCGGATCGGCGAGCGGAACCGGATCTTCGCCAACTGCGTGATCGGCGGCGAGCCGCAGGACGTGAGCTACCGTGGCACCGACACCCGCGTGGAGATCGGCGACGACAACATGATTCGCGAGGGCGTGACGATCAACCGGGCGAGCGAAAAGGAGGACGGGCTGACCACGATCGGCAGTTCCAACTTCCTGATGGCCGCCTGCCACGTCGCCCACGACTGTCGGATCGGCGACCACGTGATCCTCGCCAATGGCACGCTCCTCGGCGGCCATGTCCGCGTGCATTCGCGGGCGTCGCTCTCCGGCATCGTCGCGGTGCATCACTGGGCGACCATCGGCGGCTGGTCGTTCGTCGCGGGCTTGTCCCGCGTGCTGCACGACGTGCCTCCGTTCATGCTCTGCGAAGGCCTGCCGGCGCGGCCGCGGTGCATCAACGTCGTGGCCCTCAAGCGGGGCGGATTCACGCAGCCCGCCATCGAGGCGATCTCCGAGGCCCATCGGCTCTTGTATCGCGCGAAGGTCGGCGTCGAGCCGGCTCGGGAGATTCTGCGGTCGCAGGGGATGTTGCAGCCGCACGTGGTGGAACTTCTCGATTTTCTGGATCGGCAACAACAGGGCCGTCACGGACGAGCTCGCGAGCGGAGGAGGGCGGCATGAGTCGGACAAAGATGGCGGTGGTCGGCTGCGGACACCTGGGCGCGATCCATGCGCGGTTGCTGGCGGCTCGCGAGGACGTGGAACTCGTCGCCGTGGTCGATCCGCTCGCCGAGTCGCGGGATCGCGTCGCCGCGGCGCATGGCTGCCGGGCCGTCGCCGAACCGCTCGGTCTGGTCGGGCAGGTCGAGGCCGCCGTGGTCGCCGCTCCCACGGGTCTGCATGCCGGCGTGTCGGTGCCGCTGCTCGAGGCGGGCATCGATCTGCTCGTCGAGAAGCCGCTCGCCGCCACCGTCGAGGATGCACGGGCGATCGTGATCGCCGCCCGCCGCTGCGGCCGGACCGTCGCCGTCGGACACGTGGAACGCTTCAACCCGGCCTGGCAGGCCGCCGTGGCCCGGATCGGCACGCCCACGGTCGTGGAAGCGGTGCGGACGGCGCCCTTCACCTTTCGCTCCATCGACGTCGGCGTGATCCATGACCTGATGATTCACGACATCGACCTCGTCCTCTCGCTCGAACCGGGCCGGCTCGAGCGGGTCGAGGCCCAGGGGATCGTGGCGACCGGAGGGTTCGAGGACGCGGCGCGGGCCCGGCTCGTCTTCTCGTCGGGGCTGGTCGCCGACCTCTCCGCCTCACGAATCAGCCCGACGGCCCAGCGCACGCTCTCGCTCTGGTCGGCCGAGGCCATCGTCGCGGTCGACCTGACCGCGAAGACCGTGCAGTCGGTGTCACCCTCGATGGCCGTCCGCACCGGCGCCTTCGTCGCCGCGAACGTGCCCGTCGAGCAGCGCGGCAGCATGAAGGAGCGGTTCTTCTCCGACATCCTCCCGCTCGAGACGGTCACGGTGGCCGACGCCAACGCGATCGCCTCCGAGCACGACGATTTTCTGAAGGCGATTCGTGAGCAGCGGCAGCCGCTGGTCACCGCCGCTGCGGGCGCCATGGCGGTCGAGATCGCGGCCCGCGTGATCGACACGCTCGAGTGCACCGCCTTCGGCCGCGGCCGGTCGTTCGCTGGCTCACGGGCTCCCACGGTCCCCATGTTTCCCCGACGGAAGACCGGCTGACCGGCGCATTCGCGCCCGGCGTCACGATCCGCAGGGTCGAGGCTGCACGCGGGGAGGCCGACTGCCGATACCACCTTGCAGGCGGCTGGGGCCGCCTCCTGCGTGGGCTGTTTCCCGAGACCCATTCATGCCGCGGATCCTCCTGATTGCGACTGCCGTGCTTCTCGCCGGCGTGCTCTCCACCCCTGCGTGGGCGACGCCTCCGGTGTTGTTTGACGGCTTCGGCTTCGGCAACTTCGAGGAGAGCGGATCGATCGCGGCCGAACTGCGGCGGATCGAAGCAGACGCGGAGCGGGAACGGCTGGTCCAGATGCCCGAGGTCGCCGTGGCGATGCAGGGGCCCGCTGGACGCAATGCGCCGCCGGTGCCGCTGTCGGCCGAGCTCCGCAGCCACGTCGCCCGCTTCGACGTGGCTGCCGGCCTGGTGGCTGACTCGGCGATGGTGGCGGACGGGCCTGCCCGCTGGACGGGCCGCATCGGCCTCGCAAGCGACCGTGATGACGGCGGCGAATCGGTCGAACTCCGCACCATCATCGGCAACAACGCGGAGTGGGGGCTCGTCGGCGTGGAACTCGGCCCCCGGGTGGAACGCCGGCTCCGCAAGGGAGCGACGTTCTTCATCGACGGCAAGGCCGAGGCGCGGGCGATGCGTTCGGCCGAGACCGGCTGGTGGTCGCTGCCAGGAACATCGACGGACGGCAGCTCGATGGTGGGCGTGATGGCCCGCACCGGGCTGGTTCATTGATCCCCGCGGCTCAGGCGAGGTCGCGGTCCTGAAAGAGGACGAGCGCCACGAGAATGGCGACCGCCGAATAGAGCGCCGCGTAAATCGCGGCCCAGCCCAGGTAGACCCAGGGCACAGGCGTGCCGCCGACCACCGCTGCTTCGATCGTAAAGTGATCGAGCACGGGCAGGAGCGTCGCCAGGAGTTTGCCCACGAACCGCACGATCGCGAACTTGCCGACGCTCGACTGTACGATCAGCGGCACGAGATGGCCGAGGGCATAGACGGTGAAGCAGATGACGAGGTTGGGCACCATGCCGAGCCGCGTCGAGACCGCGAGGCTGACGGCGGCCATCAGGATCGTCTCGAGCAGCGAGAGCACCAGTCCCGGCACGACGGTGATCATCTCGTCGGCGCACTCCCGCCACAGCGGGTCGGTCTTGGCCGCCTCGCGGGCGTCGTACACCACCTTGAGACTCGTCGTCGCGAGCAGCACGCCGCCGAGGATGACGAACACGAGCGTGGCCACGAGCGCCAGGCCCGCAAACTTCCCGAGCACGAACTGCCAGCGGGTCAGGGGTTTGGAGAGGACCGTGAGGGCGGTGCGGCCTTCGATCTCGTCGGCCACCGTCACGCTGGCCGTCCAGACCACGACCAACAGCGCGAGCACCTTGATGAGCGTCAGGCCGCTGTCCTTGAGCATCTTCACGTCTTCGCCGAACGTGTTGTAGGGAATCACGATGAAGGCGAAGAGCAGGGCGATGCCCGCGATGATCGCCACCGCGAACACCGGCTGGCCGATCGCGTCCTTCGTCGTGGCCGAGGCGATGGCCGCGATCCGCTGAGCGCCGAGTCGAAAGACGGCGTAGCAGGCGACGATGCCCGAGAGCACGGCGAACGTCCACGGCAGCACTGCCGACTGCGGGTTCTCGGCCGCGAGCTGCCAGCCGATCGAGAGTCGGGCCGGCCCGGTCCCCTCGTTACGGGCCTCGAGTTTGGCCCGCTGGCCGAGGAACGGGTTGGTGGCGCCCTCCGTCCGCGTCCATGTCCAGGGCTTGCCAGCGGCGAGCGGAATCTCCGCGTCCTTGACGAGCGCGAAACCTTCCACGGGCTGCTGCGTGCGGACGACGAGCGGGGCGTCGCTTTCCAGTTGAAAAGCGGCCAGCTCCTGCGGCCGCACGTCGAGCGGAATCTCCTCGGCCGTGGCGCCGGGCGGCACCGTGACAGACTGCCGGAAGTCGTTCGCCGACGTCATGCGGGCGAGCGACCGAAAGATCTGATCGAGCGGCACGAGCGGCGTGAACGCGACGGCCACCAAGGCATAGGTGAGCAGCAGCCAGGCGAAGGGCCCGAGAAACCCGTCGCCGAGGCTCGCCCGCGCCTCGGAGGCCAGCCGCGGCAACACGACGCGGAGCAACTGGTAGGTGAGGAGCGCCGCCAGGAGCGTGGCCGCGGCACCGGCACCGATCAGCCAGATCGGTGGCAGGGCGATCATCCAGCGGTTGGCGTCGGCAAAGAGCGGGGGCATGGTGGCACCGGGGAGGGGACGGAAGAGGATTATGGCCTGTCGCGCCGACGGGAGGAAGCGGAGGCCCCCGCGTCAGCCGCCGGTGCCCGATCCGGCGATCACGCTCGCCGCCGGGCCGTCGAGGGGCCAGGTGGCGAGGACGCGGCGGATGTCGTCGAGCGACAGCGATTCGACGATCCCGAGATTATCGGCGACGGACCGGTAGACGCCCAGATGCGACCACTCGAGGCCCACGTCAAACAGCCGCCGCCGCGGCTTCTCGCCGGAGAGCACGACGCGGCTGGCGAGCTTGTTTTGCGCCCGCTCGAACTCGGCCTGCTCGATGCCGCCGCCCGCCGCGGCCCCGTAGATCTCCACGATCCGGGCCAGCAGCTCGTCGACGTCGGCCGAGTCGCAGGAGAGTTGCGTGACGAACAGCCCGGCGTCGAGGTAGTCCTGGTGAATGCAGGCCGCCTGTTCGGCGGCCCCGGTGTCGATCAGCGCCCAATAGAGCCGGCTGCCCGACGCGTCGCCGAGCAGGAGCGAGAGCAGACGGGCCGCGTGGCGGTCGGGGTGCTGTTCGCCGGGGCCGGCGACCATGCGCACCGCGTAGTCGAGCGCGGCAGAGGGCCGCACGATCCGCTCGGTCGCGCGGACCGCCGGCTCCCGCGGCGGCTCGGGAATTAGCCGTGACGCTGCCGGTGCCGGCTCCCACTCGCTGCAGAGTCTCCGGGCCGACTCCACCAGTGCCGCAAAGTCGACCGCGCCGCTCGCCGCCAGCACGATCGTGCCGGGCGCATAGCGGCGACGGTGGTAGTCGCGCATCGCGGCCACCGGGAGCGCCTGGATCGAGTCGACGGTGCCGAGCACGCTACGGGCCAGAGGATGGCCGCCGAAAAAGGCGGCGCGGCACCGGTCGTCGGCGCCGAACGGCGGCTGGTCGTCGTACATCCGGATCTCTTCCAGGATGACGAGCTTCTCGGTGTCGAAATCGGATTCGCGGAGCGCGGGCCGCATCATCCGCGCGAGGAGATCGACCGCCTCGTGCTGCTGGTCGGGGAGCACCGTCGCGTAATAGACGGTGTCTTCCTCGCTGGTGAAAGCGTTGATGCTCGCCCCCATCCGGTCGAAGCGGGCGTTGATCTCGTCGCCGGAAAACTCGGGCGTGCCCTTGAAGACCATGTGCTCGAGGAAGTGGCTCGCGCCCCAGAGTTCGTGCGACTCGTCCCGCGAGCCCGTCTTCACGAAGAAGCCGATGCTCGTCGACAAGGCCGAGCCGGACGTCTCGGCGATCACGTCCAGCCCGTTTGGAAGCCGCTCATGCAGAAATGGCAGGGGACACCTCCAGGGGCTCGCGGCCCAGCGACACGACCGACAGATCGCGGGGGGGCTGGGCGGCCAGCCATGACTCGACCGCCGGCACGCTGAGCTGGTCGTACCGCGCGAGTTCGTCGGCGAGCGTGCGGATCGTGCCGAGGTGATACCACTGTCTCGCGATCGCGCCGGCGCGGGCACCGCTCGATTCCTGCTGCATCACCAGTCCGCTCTTGGCCCGCGCCTTGACCCGCTCGAGCTCCTCCGCGGTGATCGTGCCGGGCAGGCGTTCGATTTCGGCGAGCATCACGTCGAGCGTCTCCTGGGCCCGTTCCGCCGACGTGCCCGAATAGCACAGTGCGTTGGCGAAGTCGCGGTGGGTCTGGTAGCCCGCCGAGACGCTGTAGCAGAGGCCGCGGCGCTCGCGGACCTCCGTGAACAGCCGCGAGCTCATACCGCCGCCGAGGATCGCGAGCGCGGCCGTGGCTTCGTGGGAGGCGTCGTCGCGATAGGGCGGCACCGACCAGCCCAGCGCGATATGCGTCTGCTGCGAGTCGTGAGGCACGTGCGCCACGAACGGCCCCCGCGGCCCCGTGGCGACCGGACTCGCCGTGCCCGGCGACCAATCGCCAAACAGCCTGCCGATGCGGCTTGCGAAATCATCCCAGTCGATGCGGCCCGCGATCGAGATGATCATGCCCCGCGGCTGAACATGGCGGGCGACGAAGGTCCGCACGTGGCCGATGTCGATCCCCTCCACGTCGGTCGTGATGCCCTCGGTGGGCATGCCCCAGGGCGTCGGGCAGTGGATCCGTCGCAGCATCGCGACGGTGCGGTGCGCCGGATCGTCCTCGATGCCGGCGAGGTTCTGGAGAATCATCTGCCGCGCGCCGGAAAACTCTTCGTCGGGCAGCCTTGGCCGGCGCAGCAGATCGGCGTAGATCGGGAGGACGTCGGGCAGGTGCCTCGCGACCATCGCGCCCGAGAAGCTCATGTGCGTCGTTGACACACCCTGCGACAGGATCACCCCGGCCGACTCGAGATCCTCGACGATCTGCCGGCTGTCGCGGTCGCCCGCGCCACGGAGGCACATCTCGCCGGCCAACGTGGCCAGGCCGCACTGTCCCTGCGGGTCGTGCACGGCACCGGCGGGGCAGTGGAAGGCGATGGCGACGGACTCGAGATCGGGCAGCCGCTCGCCGACGAGGGTGATGCCGTTGTCGAGCGTCGTCGAATGGAGCGTCTGCTTCAAACTGTTCGCCTTGAGGACCGCGCCTCACGGGGTCGAGCCCGTCGGCGGACTAGGCGACCACGCCGGCGGCGGCTTCGTCCACCACTTTGTACACGGTTCGCGTCCGCCGGAAACCCAGCCGCTGGTAGAGCCGCACAGCCCGGGAATTGTCGGCCGTGACCTCGAGCGACACGCGGCCGATGCCGTGCATCCGAAACCCGGCCAATGCCCGCTCGATGAGGCAGGTGCCCAGATGGAGGCCGCGGTGGCCGGGCACGATGCCGATGTTTTGGATCATGCCGAGCCCGCCTCGCTCGGCGATGCCTTGGATCGTGCCGCACCACTGGAGCGATTCGGGGGTGGAGCCGTGGGCGACGAGCCAGGTGGTATTGGGCAGGAAACCCGACTTGTTACGAATCTCCCGCATCAGCCGCCGGCAGCCCTCGAGGTTGCCCAGGCAGGGGAAGACCAGCGCGTCGATTTCGTCTCGAAACGAGCGAAATTTCGTCCGGGCGTGGATATCGAGCACGGCCTCGTTCCAGGGCACGAATCGATACCCCGGGGGCAAGGCCGCTGCCAGCCGGGGCAGCGTGCCATCCACCTCCATGCGGAACCGCTTGAAATAGGTCGATTCCATGACGGAGTGCTCGGTGGATTCGGCGGTCCGAGGGGGAGCGGACGTGGGGCCGGATTTCCCGGCCGTTGCCCGACGATAAGTGTGCCATGCGAAACGGTCAACGCGCCGGTGAACCGGATTTTTCGCGAGGTCTGCACGGGTGGCGGCGTTGTAGCCGCACTTCGCTGCGGGATATGATGGCGAGGCCCTCAAAATGTTGATTGATTCCCCACAAATCGGCCGCCTGTTTCGGCTTGCGCGACGTGCCATCGCGTGCCTGGTGGCGGCTCTGCCGACCATGGGCTGCAGCGGACCCTCCGGCGACGCACCGGCCGCGCGACCTTTTGAAGCCGCCGCGGGTCCGCGGGTGTTGGCGACGACCACGGTGGTGGCCGATCTCGTGCGGCAGGTGGGTGGGGATCGGGTGACCGTGAGCTGCCTGATGGCGGCCGGAATCGACCCCCATTCCTACAAACCGACCCCGCGGGATGCCGACCGGCTCTCAGCGGCCGACCTGGTGGTGGCGTCGGGGCTGCATCTCGAGGGCCGGCTCGCGGCGATCCTGGAGAGACTCGGTCGGACCAAGCCCTTCGTCGCGGTCGCCGACCAACTCCCCGCCGACAGGCTCATCGCGGTCGGCGGCGGTCTCCACGATCCGCACGTCTGGTTCGACCCGCAGCTCTGGATGCTCTGCGCGCCGGTCGTCGCCGAGGCGCTGGCGAAGGTCGATCCGGCCGCGGCCGACGACTATCGGTCACGAGCCCGGGAGTATGCCGGGCGGCTCGCGGCGCTCGACGAACGGCTGCGTGGCGAGATCGAGTCGATTCCTGCGGACCATCGGGTGCTGGTCACGGCGCACGACGCCTTTCGATATTTCGGCAGGGCCTATGCGGTCGAGGTGGTGGGCGTGCAGGGCACGAGCACCGAGAGCGAGGCCGGCCTCGGCGACATCAACCGTCTCGTCGATCTCGTGGTCACCCGCGGCATTCCGGCCGTCTTCGTGGAGACGAGCGTGTCGGACCGCAACGTGGCCGCGCTGCAGGAGGGGGCCCGGGCGCGTGGCCACGAGGTCGCCCTCGGTGGGCGGCTCTACTCGGATTCGCTCGGCGGCCCGGGCAGTGGTGCCGAGACGCTCGAAGCCACGCTGGCCGCGAACGTCGCCGCGATCGTGGCCGGGTTGAAGGGAGAGGCGCCACGATGAGTCGCGCCGCCGCCGATCCCGGTCAGGATGGTCCTCGGGCAGGCGGCCCGCCGCTCGTCGACTTTCATGACGTGACGGTGGCCTACGGCGGCCGCCCCGTGATCTGGAACGTCGATCTCGAGATCGACGCGGCCTGCCTGTTCGGAATCATCGGTCCCAACGGCGCCGGCAAGAGCACGCTCCTCAAGGCGGCGTTGGGGCTCGTGCCCATGGTCGGCGGGTCGGTCCATTTTTTCGGCAAGCCGCTGCGTGAGGTGCGGCCGCGGGTCGGCTATGTGCCGCAGCGGGAAACAGTCGACTGGGATTTTCCGGTCAACGTCATGGACGTGGTGCTGATGGGCACCTACGGACGGCTCGGCTGGTTTCGCCGGCCCGGCGCCCGCGAGCGGCAACTCGCCCGCGACAGCCTCGACCGCGTCGGGCTCGCCGACCTCGCGGGCCGCCAGATCGGTCGGCTCTCGGGAGGGCAGCAGCAGCGGGTGTTTCTCGCACGGGCGCTCGCTCAGCAGGCCGACGTCTACCTGCTCGACGAGCCGATGGCGGGCGTCGACATGCGGTCGCAGGAACAGATCTTCCGCGTGCTGGCGGAATTGAAGGCGGAGGGCCGGCTGGTGATCGTCGTGCATCACGACCTGCGGACCGCGGCCGAATGGTTCGATCGGGTCGCGCTCGTGGACATGCGGCTCGTGGCGTCCGGCCCGACCGCGGCGGTGCTCACGCCGGAGAACCTGCAGCGGACCTACGCGGGCCACATCGACGTGCTCGAGGAACTCGGCCGCGCCGTGGCCACCCGGGGTCGCACGCCATGACCCTCCTCGGCCTGCCCTACAACACGCTGGTCGTCGCCGTCGGCGTGGCGGCGGTCGGCTTCGCGGCGGGTGTCGTGGGCAGCCTGTGCGTGCTCCGGAAACGATCGCTGGTGGGCGACGCCGCCGCGCATGCGACTCTCGTCGGCGTGGCCGGAGCCTTTCTCGCCACGGGCCGGCGCGATCTGGCCACGCTGCTCGTGGGCGCTCTCTCCGCCGCCATCGCGGGGCTCGCCGCGCTGCTGCTCGTGCGGCGGTTCACCCGCACGCGGGACGACGCGGCCACGGCGATCGTGATCGGTGTCTCATTCGGCCTCGGCATCACGCTCGTCTCCGGCCTCCCGGCCTGGGGCTATGCCAACAGCGCGGGCCTCGAACAGTTTCTGCTCGGGCATACCGCCGCCCTCACGGCCGCCGACGCGATGCTGCTCACGGGCGTGGCCTGTTTCGCCACCGTCGTCGTCACGCTCCTCTTCAAGGAGACCACCCTCGTCGCCTTCGATGCGGCGTTCGCGGCCGCCACCGGCTGGCCGGTGCTCCTGATCGACGCCGTGATCGTGGGTCTGGTCGCCGTCATGGTGGTGGCCGGCCTGCCGGCGGTCGGAGCGGTGCTGGTGACGGCGCTGGTGGTGATCCCGCCGGTTGCCGCGCGGGCGTGGACCGATCGCATGAGCACGATGCTCCTGCTCGCGGGCACGATGGGCCTCGTCGCGGCGGTCGTGGGAGTGCTGGTGAGCGCCGCCTGGCCGCGGCTGGCGACAGGACCGCTCGTGGTGCTCGCGGCCGCGGCGATCTTCGGTATCTCGTTCATCGCCGCGCCCAAGCGCGGCTGGATCGCGCGACGACTTCGCGACGCCGCCCGAAACGCCTGACTGGAGAGAGTCCCTGATGCTCTTCGGCGCCGCGACTTTTTTCGGTGGTGATCCCGCCATTCACGGCTGGGCGATGGCGACCGCCGCGGTCGTGGCGGCCTCGTGTGCACTGGTGGGCACGCTCCTCGTCGTGCGGCGGATGAGCCTGCTCGGTGACGCGATCGGTCACGCCGTGCTGCCGGGGATCGCGATCGCCGTGCTCGCCGGCGGCCGACCGGGCGGACTCTTCGTGTTCGTGGGGGCCGTGGCCGCCGCGCTTCTGACCGTGTGGCTCATTCAGGGGCTGCGGGCCGCGGGCGGTCTGGCCGAGGATGCCGGCGCCGGCGTCGTCTTCACGACCCTCTTCGCCATCGGCGTCGTGATCATCTCGGCCGCCCCCGCCGGCACGCACATCGATCCAGCCTGCGTGCTGGCGGGCGATCTCACGTTCATCCCCTTCGACACGGTCACGATCGCGGACCGCGCGGTGCCGCGGGCGTTCTTGGCGGCCACGCTCTCCTTCGCCGTGCTCGCCGCCGCCGCCGTGGCCACCTGGAAACTCCAAGTGTTCACCGCCTTTGATCCCGCCGCGGCCCGGGCTGCGGGAGTGCCGGTCGCCGCGATCACAGCGGGGCTCCTGGCGGCGACCGCCGTGGCCACCGTGGCGAGCTTCGACGTGGTGGGGGCCGTGCTCGTCGTGGCCCTGCTCGTCGTGCCCGCGGCGGCGGCGGAACTGCTGGCGCATCGGCTCCACGTGATGGCGCTGATCGCGATGGCGCTGGCCGTCGTCGGCGCCTGCATCGGCTATCTCGCGGCCTGGCACTTCAACACCAACGCCGCCGGGATGATCGCCGTGGTGCTCGGTCTCGAATACATCGCGGCCGCCATCCTCGCACCCGATGACGGTGTCTTCGCGCGGGCCTTCGGACGGCTACGGCTGGCATGGCGGGTGGCCCGCGAAGACCGGCTCGCCGGCGTGTGGCGCGAGGAAGAGTCGGCGGCGCGGGGGCGGTCGGCCGTGGCCGCGCCGTCGCTGCTGGAACGGTGTGCCGCGGAGTGGCTGCGGATCGACGGCAGTCTCGTCCGCGACGGCGGCACATGGCGGCTCTCCCCCCGAGGGCGACGCGATGCGGAGACGGTCGTGCGGTCGCACCGTCTCTGGGAAGCATGGCTGGGTCGGCATGCCGACCTCCCGCTCGATCACCTCCATCCGCCCGCCGAGTGGGTGGAGCATCATCTCGGTGCCGCGATGCGCCGCCGCATCGAGGTGGAGACGGGCTGGCGGCAGAGCGACCCGCACGGCCGCGAGATTCCACCCGAGGCCTAGACGCAAGCCTCCGCGCCCTCCCGTCAGGAAGCCCCAAGCGCGAGCGCGGGGAAGACGTTCTCCACGCCGACCGGCTCCGCGGCACCGCTGCGGGCGGCCACCTCGATACCCGTCGCTCGCGCTCCGGGCTTCCCGGATACTCGATGCTGCCTGCGCTTCGGCATCCTGCCTGCGCTGGCCAGCAACGCCGGCTTCGGGGCACGGGCAGCCCCTCGCGGGTCCTCGATCGTGTCGGTTGCCAGGGGGGCGAAAGGGGGCGGCGAGCGCTCGACGCGCGGCTACGACATCGAACGCTTGGCGATTTCGAGCAACACGCTCTCGTTGTCGCTTCCGGGGATTGGCCACGAGGCGATGCGGCGGACGGTGACTTTTCTCACCAGACCCCGAAACAGTGCCTCGGTCTTTTCCTCGTCCCAGCGCGGTCCCTTCACGACGAGCATCCGTCCGTAGGCGTCGCAGATCGGCTCAAACCAGCCGAGGAGTTTGGCCAGCGGGGCCACCGCGCGAACCACCAGCGTGTCGAACCGTTGGGGGCCCGACGGCCGCACGGCCACGAGCGCCTGGGCCGATCCTTCGTGCACCGGAATGTCGAGCCCCGTCTCCCGCACGATCTCCCGGACCGCACGGGCCTTCTTGGCGACACTGTCAATGAGTTCGACCCGCAGATCGGGCCGCAGCAGGGCCAGGATCACGCCGGGCGTGCCGCCTCCGGTGCCGACGTCGAGCAGCCGTTCACCCCGCGCCAGATGTGGGGCGATCGCCACCGCATCGGCGACATCTCGCGAGACGAACTTCTCCACGTCGGTGTGACGGGTAAGATTGAGCTTCTCATTCCATGCCCAGAGGCTGGCCGCGTATGCGGCCAGCCCGGGCATGGCTTCCGGAGACACCGCGAGCCCGAGTCGATCGCGCTCCGCCGCGATCGATGCTACGAGGTCGGAGTGACTCACTTGATGAACAGCATCTCGCGGTAGGTCGGCAGCGGCCAGAGATCGTCGGGCAGGATGACCTCGATCTGGTCGGCCGTCTCCCGTAGCGCCGTCATCGCCGGGATGACGTCGTCGTGGAAGTGCTTGACCTCGGCCCGAAGATCACCGCCACCGTGGTGGCCCAGCGACTTCTCGAGCGACTCGATCCGCCCCTCGAACTCGCCAACGAGCTTCGTGAGCTTGTCGAGCGTGCCCATGTGGGGCGTCTGGCCGAGGCCTTTCAACTTGCTGGCGATGTCGACCAACTCGCCCTGGTAGCGGTAGCCGGCCGGAAGAATCATCGTCTTGGCGATCTGCAGGGCCGAGCAGGCCTCGGTGTTGATGTCCTTGCAGTACCGCTCCATGTAGATGTCGTAGCGGCTTCGCATCTCCCGTTCCGAGAGCACACCGTACTTCTCGAAGAGCGCGATGTTCTTGGGCAAGACGAGCACGTCGAGGGCCTCGGGTGTGGCCTTGAGATTCGGCAGGCCCCGCTTCTTCGCCTCGTCATGCCACTCCTGCGAGTAGCCGTTGCCGTTGAAGATCACCGCCTTGTGGTCGGAGATGATCTTCTGGAGGAGCTTCTCGACGGCGCTGGGCAGCTTCGCCAGATCGCCGCCGGTGGCCTTCTCGAGTTCCGTGGCGATGTAGTCGAGACTCTCGGCCATGATCGTGTTGAGGGCCACGAGCGGGCCGGCGATCGATTGGCTCGACCCGACCGCGCGGAACTCGAACTTGTTGCCGGTGAAGGCGAACGGGCTCGTCCGGTTGCGGTCGCCGGCGTGCTTGGGCAGCGTCGGCAGCGTGTCGACGCCGACCGTGAGCGTGCCGGTCGACTTGGAACTCGTCGCCTTGCCCTTCTCGATCTGCTCGAAGACGTCGGCCAGTTGGTCGCCGAGGAAGATCGAGATGATGGCCGGAGGGGCCTCGTTGGCACCGAGCCGATGGTCGTTGCCGCTGGCCGCCACCACCGCTCGCAGCATGTCGGAATGGAGATGGACCGCACGGATCACCGCGGCGCAGAACACGAGGAACTGCATGTTGGCATGGGGCGTTTCACCCGGCTCGAGCAGATTGCCGAGCGTGCAGCCGCTCGACCAGTTGACGTGCTTGCCCGAGCCGTTGATCCCCGCGAAGGGCTTCTCGTGCAGCAGGCAGGACATGCCATACTTCTGCGCCACCCGCGTCAGCACCTGCATGATCGTCTGCTGGTGGTCGGTCGCGATGTTGGCGTTCTCGTACATCGGCGCGATCTCATATTGGCTCGGCGCCACCTCGTTGTGCCGCGTCTTCACCGGCACACCGAGCTTGAACAGCTCCCGTTCGCCCTCGAGCATGCAGGCGAGCACCCGCTCGGGGATCGCCCCGAAATACTGGTCTTCAAACTCCTGGCCCTTCGGCGGCTTGGCGCCGAACAGCGTGCGGCCGGCCATCACGAGATCGGGCCGGGCAAAGAAGAAGTTGCGGTCGATCAGGAAGTATTCCTGCTCGGGGCCGGCCGAAGCCGTGATCTGCCCAACGTCCTTGTGGCCAAACATCGCCAGCACCCGGCGGGCCTGCTTGTCGACCGCCTGCATCGATCGCAACAGCGGCGTCTTCTTGTCGAGCGCCTCGCCGGTCCACGAGCAGAAGGCCGTGGGGATGCAGAGCGTGGTGCCGTTGGGGTTGTCCAGAATATAAGCCGGACTCGTCGGATCCCATGCCGTGTAGCCGCGGGCTTCGAACGTGGCGCGGAGACCGCCCGACGGGAAGCTCGATGCGTCGGGCTCTCCCTGAATCAGTTCCTTGCCCGAGAATTCGGCGATCGCGTCGCCGTCGCCGGTCGGTGTCAGGAAGCTGTCGTGCTTCTCGGCGGTGATGCCGGTGAGCGGATAGAAGACATGCGCGTAGTGCGTGGCGCCCTTCTCGATCGCCCAGTCCTTCATCGCCAGGGCCACCGCGTCGGCGATCGAATGATCGATCGGTTTGCCCTGCTTGATCGTCGCCTGAAGGGCCTTGTAGACGCTCTTGGGTAGCCGGTCTTTCATGACCGACTCGCTGAACACGTTGGAGCCGAAGATCTCGCTGGTCGGCGTCTCGCGGAAGTTCCAAGCCTGACCGGATGGCTTGTAGTTGTTGATGGCGGCGACGGCACTGGCGCGGGCGGAAGTCATGGGGAGAGTCCTTCTGGGGTTGGCAGGCGGGAGCTTCCTGAGGGGAATCTGGAGGGGAATCTGGCAAATCGAGGAAACGACGACCCGGGCCACGCGCGTCCGCTCACGCGCGAGGCCTCTGAATCACGTCCGACCCATCGCAGCCAGAAGAAGAAGTTCAGCGACGGGCCGTCCTATCAATCCCCTGCAGACTAGCCGTGGGGAACGGGCAGTTCAAGTAGCCACCACAGGGGTTCAGCGGGCGGCCGTCGATCGGCCCGAGGGACGGGCGGCAGGGCGGATCGTCATCCGCCGCGCCACGTCGGTGGCCGCGGCCAAGGCCGTGTCGGCCGAGCCGGCGACGACGATTCCGTCCACCGGGCGGGCCACGGTGTGGACCGGCACGTCGGGCTCCACCCCGACGCCGCTGTAAGGCAGGCCTTGGGGCGAGAAGAACTTCGCGGTCGTCAGACGCATGCCGACCCCCGCCGCCTCCAGGGGAAAAATACCCTGGATCGAACCCTTGCCATAACTCCGTGCCCCGACGATCGTGCCGCGGCGGTGGTCGCGGATCGCACCGGCGAAGATCTCGCTGGAACTGGCCGAGTCGCCGTCGATCACGAGCACCAACGGCATCCGCCACGTGCCGGGGCGTCCTGCCGAGTAGTGGAAGTCTTCGTCGGGGCTGCGGCCGCGGGTCGCCACGACCAGCCCGTGCTCCAGGAACAGGTAGGCCACGTCGACCGCCGCCGAGAGCAGACCCCCGGGGTTGCCGCGAAGATCGATCACCAGTGACCGCATGCCAGCAGCGTCGAGCTTGCGGAGCGCCGCCTCGAGGTCGGCGGCGGTCGTCTTTTGGAATGACGTGAGTTTGAGGGAGGCAATGCCCGCGGCAGGATCGATCATCCGCACCTGCTCGATGCTCGGCACCTCGACATGTTCGCGACGGACGGTCACCGCGCGGGCGGGCGCCGGAGCCCTGAGGATCGCGAGCGTGACCAGCGAGCCCTCCGGACCCTGGAGCAGGTGGGCCGCCTCGTCGACGCTCATCCCGCCGATCGAGCGGCCGCCGACGCCCACGAGATGGTCGCCGGCGCGGATGCCGGCCCGCTCGGCCGGGCTGTTCGGGATCACGTGCACGACGAGCAGGCCATCGGTGGCACTCTTGAGCTCCACGCCCAAACCCACGAAGTTGCCCTCGATCTGGGCATACAGGTCGTCGAGCTGGCCGTTGGTAAGAAACGCGGAATATTCATCGAGCCCGCCCACGGCGGCTGCGGCCATTTCCATCAGCGTCACC
>JAIOPD010000142.1 GCA_021414115.1 Planctomycetia bacterium | reverse complement strand
CGCGCGGGTGATCCTGGCCACCAACGAGGATCTCGACGCCCTGGTGGCCGCCGGCAAGTTTCGGCCGGATCTCTTCTGGCGGATCAACGTGGTGTCGATCGAGATGCCCCCGCTCCGTGAGCGAACGAGCGACATTCCCGTGCTGGCCGCACACTTTCTCCGCGCGGTGGCGACGCGCGCCGGACGATCGGTCGACGGCTTTACTTCGGCGGCGCTCGACGCCTTGATGGCTCATGCGTGGCCGGGCAACGTCCGCGAACTCCAGCACGCCGTCGAGCGCGGCGTATTTCTCGGCCGAGGTCATCTCGTCGAGGCGGGCGATCTGCCTGCGGCGGTGCTCGGTGGCGGTGGTGCCGTGTCCATAAGCTGCACCGCTGCCTCGTCGACTCGCCTCAAGCAGGCGATGGCCACGCCGGAGCGGCAGCTGATCGTGGCCGCCCTCGAGCAGGCCGGGTGGCGGCGCGACGTGGCCGCGCGGGCGCTCGGCATCAACCGCACGACGCTCTACAAGAAACTCAAGCGGCTGGGCATGGACCTCGCTTCCCTCGAACCGGTCCGCTGAATCATGGGACGATTCGTGCGATCATTCACCTGGCGGGCAGGATCAGTTCCGCTTCGACGGGGAAATGATCGGAGCCGATGTCGGGGCCGACCTCGCGACGCAGCACGCGCGTGCCGCGGGGGGCGAGGATGTGGTCGATCGGAATCCGGGGGATGGGATACCGGGCATTCCACGTGGCCTGCACGCCGCGGCCGAGGGCGGTGTCGATCAGCCCGCTCCGCGCGACGAGCGTGCGGAAGGGGAGCGACCACGGCGTCGCGTTGAGGTCGCCGGCGACGATGCAGGGCAGCGGTGAGGCAGCGGCCACGTCGGCCACACCGGCGAGGTGCTCGCCGAGCGCCACGGTGGCCTGCGCGTTGAACGGCGGATAAGGATGCGTGGCGATGAACCGAAAATCACCCGCCGGGCCCCGCACCGTGGCGATGATGCTCGGAAACCCCGTGGTGCTGAAGACAACGATCTCCTGGTCGTCGAGCGGCCACCGCGCGAGCACCGCGAGCCCGAAGTTGTCGGGCCGCGGGCGGATGATGCGATGCGGGAAGAGATCCCCGAGCGTGTCGAGCGCCTCGGCCCACTGCTCGTCGACCTCGAGCACGGCGACGACGTCGGGGCGGCGACCGCGGAGGTAGGCGATCGCGGCCGTAGGATCGTCGTTGATGCGACG
This sequence comes from Planctomycetia bacterium, assembly GCA_021414115.1. GTDB lineage: Bacteria > Planctomycetota > Planctomycetia > Pirellulales > UBA1268 > QWPN01. The sequence goes on along the minus strand of JAIOPD010000142.1, from coordinate 4,283 downwards.
CACGTTCATGGCGATCACGACGACGTCGCGGTCGCGAGCCGCACGCTCGCCGACCGTAGCCGAGGCGGCCGGTGATTCGGCGGACAGCCAGTAGGGCAGCATCTCGCGGACGTTGCCCAGCGCCGCTATGACGAGGCATGCCGCCGCGATCGGCCGGGGCCAGCGCATGCAGGCCACAAGACCTGCGCCGGCGAGCAGCAGCCAGGACGAGCGGAAGTGGCTGGCAAGATCGAAGAGCCAATACCAGCGGCCGCACCAGCCGGCGATGGTGCCGGCGAGCACCGCGATGGCAAACGCATCGAGCCACCGTCCAGCGGTGAAAGGCGGTACTCGTCGGATCAAGCGCGGGTCGCTGTTCATCAGACGAGTTGTACCCGCCGGCGTCAGGCCGCAGGAGCGGCCACCCAGCCCGCGGCGAGCAACCAGACGAGGAGAGCGGCCAGACCCAGCCGGTAGACGATGAACGGCCAGAGCGTGTGGCCCGTGAGCATGCGGAGGAGCCAACGGATCGACACATATCCCACGACGCCCGCCGTGAGCGTGCCGACGAGCGTGGCCCAGGCGTCACCACCGAGGATCTCCTGCCGCTGCTGCCAGGCCTCGAGGATCGCCGCCGCCGCGACGGCCGGCAGCGACAAGAGGAACGAAAACCGAGCCGCTGTCCGGCGATCGAGCCCCGCGAGCATGCCCGCCGAGATCGTGACCCCGCTGCGGGACGTGCCCGGCACCAGGGCCAGCATCTGCGCGAGGCCCATGGCGACTCCGTCGGCAAAGCCAACGCGATCGAGGCCGTCGCGGCCCGGCGATCCCGTGCGGCGGCCGCGGCGCAGGCAGGCCAGTTCGGCGATCGCCATCAGCGCCGTGGCTGCGAGGAGGGCCGCCACGACCACCACCAGCTGCCGGGCCTCGCCGCGGATCAGGTTCTTGAACGCGAAGCCGGCGACGACGATCGGCACCGTGCCGAGCCCGATCAGGGCGGCGAGGCGAGCCTCCGGCGTGCCGAGCGGCCGGCCCATGCGAAGGGCGGCGAGGCACCCACGGGCGAGAGCGGCGATGTCGTGCCGCAGGGCCAGGCAGACGGCGGCGAGCGTGCCGCACTGAATCACCGCCGAGTAGGCGGCTCCGGGATCGCTCCACCCGAGCAGGGCCGGCACGATCCGGAGGTGGGCGCTGCTGGAAACCGGCAGGAACTCCGTGAGGCCCTGCACGATGCCGAGGACGATGGCTTCAAGGGTGGACATTGGTCGGGGTGCTTCCAAATGCCGGGGGTGTCAGTCATACTGCCCGATCCACCACATTCCAATCCGGAGCCTTTTTGAGCATGTTCCGCAACCTCAGCACGATCGGCCTGCCCCTCTCCGGCCGTCCCAGCGAACTCATCGAACTGGCGCTCTCGTTCGGCTTCGACGCCATGGACATCGATATCCTCGACTTTCAGCAGCAGGCCGACGCGTTTGGCGTGCCCCATGCCCGGCGGCTGATGGTGAGCGCGCGGCTGCAGAGCGGCACCTTCCATCTGCCCGTGCAGTTGGCGGCCGATGAGGCGACCTTCAAGGAGGAACTGGCGGCGTTGCCCCGCCGGCTCGAACTCGCACAGGCCACCGAGGCGCACCGCGCCGTGGCGACGGTTTCCCCGGCCTCGGACGAGCACTCGTTCAAGGACTTCTTCGAGCTCTATCGCTCCCGTCTCAACGACATCGGTGACCTGCTCGCCAAGCACGACATCATGCTCGGGCTGAACATCCGTCCGGAAGCGGAGGCTCGGGAGGGCAAGGCCAACCAGTTCATCCACACCTTCGAGGGTCTGCTCGGCCTGGTGGCCGTGGCTCACGAACGAGTCGGCGCCATCGCCGATGCCTGGGCGCTGCACGTGACTGGTGAGCCGCTCGAAATGATCGCCTCGGTGCCGAAGGGCCGTCTCGTCGAGGTCCGTCTTTCCGACGCGCCCCGCGACATCCCCGCCACCGAGATGACGCACGTTCATCGGTTGATGCCGGGCGAGACGGGTGTCATCGACATGGCCGCGACACTGACCCATGCGAAGGCCGCCGGCTTCGAAGGCCCGGTCACGCCGTGGGCCGATCGCTCGACGCTCGTGGGCAAGGGACGAGAAAAGATCGTCAAGCTCGCCGGCGATCGGCTGGAGACGGCCTGGAAGGACGCCGGCCTGCCCATCGTGCCGCGGTGGTTCACGCCCGTGCAGCGCGACCAGTTCGGACGCCCGATCGGCGAAGACGTCGCGTTCGTGGGTGCGGAGTAGTCCGTCAGCCCCCTTCGCGAATCCACGTCACGCGGGGTGATCCGCCTCCTTCCACAGCGGCGCCCTTGATCAACTCCGACACGTAGCGGAGTTGCTTCCCCGGGCGATCGGGGTCGCGGAAGCTGTCCCCCTTCTGCAGGATCGGCAGCTGGTCGGGCATGGCGCCGAAGGCCCTGGTGCCGGCGGCCTGACACGGATACCAGTGGCCCGTGCCGGCCGCGTCGACCAGATAAAACTCCGGGTAGCAGTGGCCCTCCACCCAGACGGTCCGCGCGGGAATCCCTTCGACGCGGCACATCGCGATGAACAGGCAGGTGAGTTCCTCGCAGTCGCCCCAGCCGTCGGCCAAGGCCTTGCGCGCCCCCTTGAGCTCGCCGTTTCGATATTCGACCTTGTCGCGGACCGTGTCGTAGAGCGCCTCGACCTTCTTCCAACCCCCGAGGTCGGCGGCGGTCTCCTTGGCGAGCCGCACGATCTTCGGATCTCGGGACTCGATGTAGGGGCTGGGGCCAAGATGACCGCGGAGCGCCCGGTCGGGCTTGGTCGGCGGTTCGAGCCCATCGGTGGCGGTGGGGGCGAGGATCGCGGCCCGCTCCAGTTCGAACGTGACGATCGCCTTGGCCTGCTGGCCGGTCGGCAGGTCGGGGATCTCCACCACCATCTGCCGGATGTCGCCGGGCAGCATTCGATAGCGCAGGGATTTGACCTGGGGTGAGGTCTCCTCGGACACGACGCGGACTTTTTGCTCCGGCCAGTCGTGGGGGACGGGTAGCGTGGCGTAGATCCCACGGCACGGCCCCCCTTCCGCCGTCACGACGACGCCGACGCGGTATTTCTGGGTGCGGACGTCGCCGAACGTGATCGCCGCGGCTCCGGCGGCCTCGGCATCGAGAAACTGGCCCTGGGCCGCCGTGGAGACGCATGTGGCCAGTGCCAGCACTGCCGTCGCGATGACGCGGGGCCCGCTCGGGGCCGCCACCTGGATGCCGACCATCGATTTCTCCTCCTTGGGAAGCATCGACCGTCGGGCCGGGGGCTCCGCAGGCTCGCCGGCGGCCCACACGGTCGGGAAACCTGCGGTGGCGGGGGAATCATGCTCGATTGTTCCGCCGGCAGCCCGCTGTTATGCTGCGCGGCTCGAATCCTCGTGGCCCGCATCACTTTTCCTCCCCCAACCCCGTTTTTTCCCGAAACCCCCACGCATGGTCAACCGCAACCTCATCCGCGAACTGGAACTCGGCGACGAACTCGATCAGGAACTCGAACTCGCAATGGCGGGTGCAGCCGAGGGCGAATACTCGGTCGGGACTTCCACACTGGCGGTCAACTCGGTGCTCGAGGGGAAGATCCTGCGGGTTGACGACGAGTTCGTGCTCGTCGACGTGGGCTACAAGAGCGAAGGCCACATTCCGCGAAACGAGTGGGATGAATCCGAGCCGCCGCCCCAGATCGGCGACATCGTCAAGGTGCTTCTCGAGGAGTTCGAGGACGGCTCGCTCGAAGAGCAGCGTGGCCTGATCACGCTCTCGAAGCGGAAGGCCCGCCGGATCGAGGACTGGCTCCGGGTCATGGAGAGCGTCCACGAAAACGACGTCGTCACCGGCTTCGTCACGCGGAAGATCAAGGGCGGCCTGCTCGTCGACATCTCCGGCGTCAACGTCTTCCTGCCGGCCAGCCAGGTCGACATCCGCCGTCCCGCCGACATCGGCGACTACTGCGGTCGCTGCATCCAGTGCCTCGTGCTCAAGATCGACGAGGCCCGACGCAACATCGTCGTCTCGCGACGCGCCCTCATCGAGCAGGAGCGGGCCGAGCGGAAGAAGCAGCTCATGGAGACGCTCGAGGTGGGCCAGATCCGCCGCGGCGTCGTCAAGAACATCGCCGACTTCGGCGCGTTCGTCGATCTCGGCGGCATCGACGGCCTCCTCCACATCACCGACATGAGCTGGGCTCGGATCGGCCACCCCAGCGAGATGGTGCAGATCGATCAGGAGATCGAGGTGCAGGTGCTGCACATCGACCG
>JAIOPD010000053.1 GCA_021414115.1 Planctomycetia bacterium | reverse complement strand
GTAGTCGACGAAGGTCTCGGGAATCTCGACGTTTTCGGCGAAGCCGGAGACGAGGTCGATGTTGCGTTCGCCGTAGCGGTTGACGGTGGAGCGGAGTTCGAGGTGCTCGTCGATGGCCTTGGTAAAGTCGCCGCGGAGGTTAGGGAGCTCGTCGAGGACGGCGTCGAGATCCTTGCGGGAGAGCGTCAGGAGCACACAGGGCGTGATCGTGCGGACGGTGATGTCCGAGGGCTTGTCGCTGACGAGATCCACCTCGCCGAAAAACTCCCCCTCCGTCAGCAGCGCCGCTCGCAGGTCACGTCCGTGGATGCCCTTCGAGAGGATCTCCACCTGTCCCTGCGCGATCACGAAGAACGTGCTGCGATCTTCCCCCTCGATGAGCAGGTCGCTGCCCAGCGGCACCTCTTCGGTGTGAAACCGCTTCTGCATCCGCTCGAGGAGCGAGTCGGGCAACTGCGAAAAGAGCGGCACGCTCTGCAACTCGGCCGCCGCGAACGAGAGCCCGTCACCATTCGTGCCGATCTCGATGCGTTCGGCCTTGGAGAGCTCGACCTTGGTGCGGTTGACGCGGTAGGTGCCTCCTTCCATCTGCACCCAGGGCAGCAGGTGCAGCAGATGCCGCGGCGTGATCGACATCATCATCGGCCGCGTCTTCGACGTGGTCGCGAGATTCCGGGCCACCGCGGTGGTCACGCTGCGCTGAAGGAGACTGTCGCTCATGCTTCGTAGAGCCCTGTGGAGAGGTACCGCTCGCCGGAGTCGGGCAGAATGACCACGATGGTCTTGCCTTCGGACTCGGGCCGGGCAGCCACGCGGAGCGCGGCGTGCATCGCGGCGCCGCAGCTGATGCCGCAGAGGATGCCCTCTTCCTTCGCCAGCCGCCGGGCGATGGCGAAGGCCTCGTCATTGGTGACGGTCAGCACCTCGTCGATCAGCGTGCGATCGAGCACGTCGGGGATGAAGCCGGCGCCGATGCCCTGGATCTTGTGCGGACCGGCGGAACCGCCCGAGAGTACCGGGCTCGCCGCGGGCTCGACCGCCACGGTGTGGAGCTTCTGCCCCTGCGCGTCCTTGAAGAACCGCGAGACGCCGGTGATCGTGCCGCCCGTGCCGACGCCCGAGACGAAGACATCGACCTTTCCCTCGGTGTCGTTCCAGATCTCCGGGCCCGTGGTGGTGAAGTGGATCGCGGGATTAGCGGGATTCTTGAACTGCTGCGGCATGAAATACTTCGGGTCCTGCGCCATCTCCTCGGCTCGGGCGACGGCCCCCCGCATCCCCTCCGCCGCAGGCGTGAGGACGAGCTCGGCGCCGAGTCCCTTGAGCAGCTGCCGTCGCTCGATCGACATCGACTCGGGCATCAGGAGGGTCAGGGGATAGCCCTTCGCCGCGCAGACAAACGCCAGCGCGATCCCGGTGTTGCCGCTCGTGGGCTCGACCACGTGCTGGCCGGGCTTCAGCCGACCGGACCGCTCGGCGTCCTGGATCATCGCCGCCCCGATGCGGCACTTCACGCTGTAGGCGGGATTGCGACCCTCGATTTTCGCCAACAGCCGGACGTTCAGTCCGTTCGC
>JAIOPD010000052.1 GCA_021414115.1 Planctomycetia bacterium | reverse complement strand
ACGGCGCCGACGACGGCCATGGCGTAGGCCATCGTTCCGCTGGCGATCTGGTCTTTCCCGGGATAGGGCGTGACGAAGACGTCGCAGGCCTGCAGGTGGGCGAGCAGGTCTGGCAGACTCAGGTAGCGGTTCACGAATCGCACGTGCTCCTCCATGCCCAGCGACCGGGCCAGTTCCGCCAGCCCCTCGCGGTAGACCTCGCCCTCGTGGAGCTTCACTTGTGGATGCGTGGCGCCGACGACCAGATACACTGCTTCCGGGCAGGCCGCGACCACCGCCGGCATGCCGCGAATCATGTGTTCGAGCCCCTTGCCGCGATTGATCAGGCCGAATGTGCAGATCACGCGGCGGCCGGCGAGGCCTAAGCGCCCCTTGAGCGATTCGTCGCGGCCAAACGGCACCGGAGGCACACCGTGGGGAATGATCCGCACCCGGCCAGGGTCCACGCCGTAGTCGTCGCGCAGCAACCGGGCCGCGATCCGCGTCATCACCACGACGCGGCGACTGTGCGCCGCCAACTGCCGAACCAGCATTCGTGGCACCGGATCGGGCCGAGGCAGGAGCGTGTGGAACGTGGTCACGATCGGCTTCGTGCAGGCCTGCACGAAATCGAGGATCCGGCCGCCCCACTCCCCCGGATAGAGCCCGAACTCATGCTGCAGGCTCACCACGTCGCAGGGCCCGTCGTTGGCCACTTCGGCGGCGAACCGGTAGGCGTCGGGGCGATGGTTGTCGATGACGTGGGTGACCCGCGGATCGCCGGGCGGGATCACTGCGAGCCGCTCGATGGCGGCCACCGTGGAGACGGGCCGACCGGCGGCCAGATCGACCGCGTCGGCGGAGTCCTTGGTGAACGTGGCCAGACCGCACGCTTCCGGCGGATAGGTCGAGACAAACAGTGGACGCACGGGGGCTTTCATCGATCACCTTCCAGGGGGGATGGCTGGACCGTAGGCCTGTGGGGCCGAAGACAGCCACTCGTTTGCGAACATGCCGGCCAGAGCGGCCGGCCGCACTTCATCGCGACCAACGGGTCGCGACGCACCATGGATCAGCGATCGATCCAGCGGATCGCAGACCGAGCACGTTCCGGATGTTCCTCCGGAACGCGGCTCGCTGCATTCCCCACACGAAGAGCAACGATTCAACCTATCCGATGCGGGGCACACATGCAAGGATCAGCGCGTCGCGGGGCGTGCCTGACAGATCCGCCGGCTACCGCGCCACTTCAAAACTCCTCCACTCCCCCCGCGATCCCCAGCGTCAGCTACGCGACTGCAAGACGAACGGCCGCCCATAGGCGGCGTGCTGCCAAGCGGATGGCTCAGGCTCCCTGGCGGGGTGATGACTCCGCGGCGCCCGCAGATGGCTTGGAGCAAACTGCCGCGCCTGCGCACCAGTAATGCAAGCAGTTCCACGTGAGCGCTCCCACGGCTCCCGACACATAGCCGATGGCCGCCGTCACAAGCACCAGAAGTGAGGCCGTTGCGAGATGAACATGTTCTCGGTATGCCAACTCGCGAGGCTGTCTTCCTGCCGCAAGGCTTCGTGTGAGGCGCGTTCCTCGCCGTTTTGACTCCCAACCATAGAATCCTGCTCCTATCGTGGAGAGATGCATGCCATTCCTTACAAAGCGAGCCCAAGGACTGTGGGTGTTTCGCGTGATGATGGTGGCGGGCAGCCTATGGGCGGGCGTCTCGCGAGCCGAGCCGCCGCCGCCGCCGCGTGAGCCGCGGGCGGAAGTGCCTGTCGCACCAACTGACGACGAAAGGTGGCGCACCAACAACGACGAGGTGGCCGCCTACCTTGAGCAGCTCGAGCGTCACTTAGATTGGATGCACCAACGCGCTGAATGGCGTAAGGATTCCGACACGCTCGCAGCCGTCGAGGCGATTCAAAAGAAGCTTGCGGTCGCCAAGGAGCATCACCGCAAACTGTGTCTGCTGTGTGCCAAGGAATTGCACGACACCCAGATGGCCCGGGAATGCTGTCAGGCAATCGATGAGATCATGCACGAGGTGATCGACGATCATCTCGCTCTGATGCGTCGCCTTCGCGCCCGCCGTCCGGGGCCGACTCGGATAAGACGAATCAAAATGGACGCCTATCCCGTGCCGTCACTGCATCGCAGGCAGCTTGCCCGAGGGTCCTAGGTGCTTCGAGTATCGGCATCCCCATGCAGTGGCGGCAGTTAATCCATGCGAGCGCCGCAAGCCGTCTTTTCTTGTCCGACCTGGGCGACCGCCGCCAAGGACATCCTTGACGCTCCGCATCTGTCAGTCGCACAAGCGTGACGCGATCCTGCTTCGTTACCAGTTGGAAGGAGATGACAACCTCCGGCCTTACGCCCTCCTCGGAGCATGACTTGGGGACGATACGGACAACAACGTCGCGTCGGGACACCATGCGCTCGCCGCAGGCGAAGATCCGCTGCCCCACCTGGAGACGATGGCCGCCATGGCGGGTGCGCGGAGAAACCATGCAGTTCACGTTCTACTGGCGTGACACGGGAATTTGGGAGGGGCAGGATTATTCAGTGACGATTCGAACATGAAGCAGGTGCCACGATGGGTGAGTTGATCGAGGGCGTTCACGGCAATCCGCTCGTCTATCCCCCGGCATCCAAGGATCGCCGCCTTCGGGTGTACGTCCGCCGGCCGTTCATCCTGCTGGCGTGCGGGCTGGTTCTGGTGCCGGTGGCGTGTGCCTGGGCCTGGTATCTCGCCGTGGGCCTGCCGCAACTCCGTCCGCCGCCGCCGGCTGGCCTGGCGGGGTTCCCAGGCTGGCTGCGGCTGGCCCACTTCGCGAACCTGCTCTTGATGGTCTTCCTCGTCCGTAGCGGCCTCTCCATTCTCATGGACCACCCGCGGCTCTACTGGAACGACCACTGCACGCCCGGCTCGGAATGGGCACGCTTCACCCCGCTCGAGATGCCGAAGGACCCGGCCTGGACAGCCAAGGACGACAGCCGGTTCCTGACGCCTTGGCTCGGCCTGCCTGGCTACCGTCATACGGTCGGCATCGCCCGCCATTGGCACTTCCTGGCGGCATTTTTCTGGCTGGCCAATGGCGTCGTGTACGCCGTGCTGCTCGCCACGTCCGGCCACTGGCGACGGCTGATCCCGACCGGTGTGGAGACATGCACGGAGGCCGCCAAGGTGTTCGTGCACTATGCCACGCTGCACATGCCACCCGAGCCGGATCGTTTCGTCGCCTACAACCCGCTTCAACAACTGGCCTATGCCGGTGTCGTCTTCGGCCTGGCGCCGCTCTCCATTCTCACCGGGCTGGCGATGTCGCCCGCGATCGACAACTGGGCAGGCTGGTATCCCCGACTGTTCGGCGGCCGGCAGGTGGCCCGGTCGCTCCACTTCCTGCTTCTCTGTGGATACGGTGGATTCGTAGTGGTCCACGTCACGCTGGTGGCGGTGACGGGCCTGCGGAAGAACCTCAATCACATCACGCTTGGAACCGACGACGATTCGCCGGCCGGTTTCTGGCTTTTCTTTGCCGGATTGGCCGCGATCGCAGCGGCCTGTGCGGCGGCCCACTGGGTGTCATGGCACCGGCCGCGGTGGGTGCAGATGGGATTCCGACGGCTTCTTGGACCGCTCCAGCGAGCGACACTCCACCGGCTTCCCGCCCGCGTGCAGTATGACCGCCGTCAGATCTCTCCCTCCTTCTGGACCAACGGCAAGCAGCCTTCCTGCCCGGAATGGAAGTCGCTCGGGCACCTGCGCCGGGAGGGCTACCGGCTACGAGTGTCGGGGCTCGTTGCCTCGCCTGGGGAGTTCTCGATTACCGACCTCGAGCGCCTGGGGAAGCGGGAACAAGTCACGCTTCACCACTGCATCCAGGGCTGGACGGGCGTGGCCGCGTGGGGTGGCGTCACGGTTCGCCAACTGATGGACGTGGTGCAGCCGTTGCCGACGGCCCGCATCGTCGTCTTCCGGTCATTTGGCGAAGGACACTACGGAGGCGAGTTTTATGACACGCTCACGATTGAAAACGCAGGTGATCCCCAGACCTTGCTTGCCTGGGAGATGAACGATCAACCACTGCCGGACCGGCACGGTGCTCCGCTGCGACTGCGGGTCGAGAACCAACTCGGCTACAAGATGGTGAAGTGGATCAAGAGCATCGAATTCGTGACGTCCGAAGCATCGATCGGCAAGGGATACGGCGGCAAGAACGAGGATGATGAGTACTATCCGGTCGTGGCCGACATCTGAAGCGGTGCGGGTCCCCCGGCTCCCACCGATGGCTTCTTGTCCGATAAAAAGCCCGGAGCGGAAGCGACGGGACCAAACTGCCCCCGCTCGATGAGCACGTGTGCGTGACGGATCGCCTCGGAGGCAAGCAACGGCGTGCCGTCGATGCCGAAGGCGAACGAACCAGAGCCCTCCGGATCGAGGGTGATCGCGAGCGCCCGCTCGGCAATCGGTTCGAGGGTATGGTGCACGACGAGAGACTTGCAGGCAGTTGGGTCACTCGGGCCGATCCTTCAGTTCCGTCCAGTCTCGCCGCTGGAACGCCCGCTAACGTTCTGGATCATGGCCGAACCATGTACGCAGTCGTGGGCTGGGCGCGATGTCGCGAAGCCACAGGTCGAGGGCGGTTGTTTTCTTCGTCAGGCCGCGAGGCCAGAGCCGTTCAACAAGCACACGAACGCCGTCAGCAGCGGATATTCCGGGCAATAAGACGAAAAAAAGGCGTGTCTTACAAAACGAGTTCGGTCAGGTCACTGCATGGCGTTGCTCGGCCTCGGCCAACGCCACACGTCCGAGTCGGCCAGGGCCAAATGTGTCCGCTGGCGAAGAGCATCAGGGCTTCGATGGTCCCGGCGTTTATTGGACAGGCCGCCGCGTGGCCTGACTAATTGGTGGGTCCAATCATTCATGGGCGTGGTGGCCGTTCCGTGATGCGAGCCGAGCTTCTTCGCCGTTCCTTGGTCAAGGCGACGACGTATCGTCTGCTCATCATGGCGCTCGACTTTGCGACGATCTACTTCCTTACCGGAGCGCCGGGAGTCAGCCTGGGGTTCGTGATTGCCAGCAACGTCTATACGACTCTCGCTTACATCGGTCACGAACGGTTATGGGCACACGTGCAGTGGGGAATGCGTGGCTCGCAATAGGTGGTCGAGGGTGTCGGCACCGTGGGGCTGCCGCTGGAACGGTCGAACGAAATGTCCTGCTTGGCGTGGGCCGGAAAAGGGGGCGAAACGGCTTGGCGGACATGTCGCCGCTCATGTTGCCGGGATAGGTGTGGCTCATCCGGTGAGTTCACGTGTCGTTTTTTCTCGAAAAGTACCTGTCCCATGCAGGAAGCAGTGTGCGGCTCATGCACCATGCTCATCAATGGTCATGTCCGGCAGGCATGCAGCGCCTTGGTGGACAAACTGCTCGAAGAGGAGTCGGCGGAAATCGAGCTGCGCCCGACGAGCAGCTTTCCTGTCGTGCGTGATCTGGTCGTGGACCGCCGGCGGCTGTTTCGGGCACTGGAAAAAGTCCGGGCATGGATTTCAGTGGACGGCTGTCATGACCTGGGACCGGGACCGCGGCAGTCGCCGAAGGAACAGGAGGAGGCGTACCCGCTCAGTCAATGCATGAGCTGCGGGTGCTGCCTGGAGGCCTGTCCGTAGTTTGTTTTGGTGGACGTGCAACGACTCGACGCCGCAATGTCCGCAGGCGGCGTGCAACTCTGCGGCAAGGCTCAGAACTGTACCGCCGTCTGCCCGAAGAACATCCCGCTGACCGACTCGTGGGGACGGATCGGCCGGGCCACCACGCTGCACATGATCAAGAAGCTGTTCGATGGCTGAGAACGCGCCAACCGTCGCCGAGTACGTCCTGACCAGGCTTTCGCAGATGGGCATTGACCGGATTTTCGGCGTGCTGTGATCGGCGGTTCGCCGGGCTGATCGCGGTGTCGGATCCGATCAAGGCCTCGACGCCCGAGGCGGTGCGCAGCCTCCACGACCTCGGGCTGCGGCTCATCATGCTCACCGGCGACAGCGAAGAGACGGCCCGCACCGTCGCCACCGGGCTCGGGATCGACGAGTTTCGCGCCGGGGTGAAGCCCGAGGGCAAGCACGCGCTCGTCCGGGCCTTGCAGGCGGAGGGCCGCACGGTGGCGATGGCCCGCTGCTTGGCCTAGCAAGCACTGACGATCAGCGGGCTGCAGCCTGCTTCTGGCGCTTGGGGCCGTTCCAGTTGTGCGTGCGCCACCAGTCGGGGCCCTCGGCTTCGATCTCCGCCGTGTGTGCCTGCAGCCGGCCCAGCATGCCGGCGAGGCGCTCGGGCTCAGCCGCCGCGAGATCGTGTGCCTCCGCCCGGTCGGTCGCGAGGTTGTAGAGTTCGGGCTTCTCGAACGCTTCGTTCGTCACGATCTTCCAATCGCCCTCACGGTACGCCACTTTGCCGCCCCAGCGCCAGTACAAGGGCTCGGGCCTGTCGATCGCGGCCCCGGCAAGCGCCGGCAAAAGGTTAACTCCATCGAGCGTCCGGTCGGCCTGAGGTTCGAGGCCCGCGGCCGCAAGCACGGTCGGGAAGACGTCGCTACCAACGATCGTGAGATCGCTCTCCGTGCCCGGCTGGATCCTCCCCGGCCAGCGCACGATCCCCGGCACACGATGCCCGCCTTCGTACACCGACCGCTTCCGCTCCCGCAGGCCGCCCGTCAGTCCCCGGCCGGGCCCCTTCACGCCATCCCCCTCGGGCCCATTGTCGCTCGTGAAGAACACGAGCGTCGAATCGGCCGCACCGATCTCGTCAAGTGTCTTCATGAGCAGGCCGAAGGCATCGTCGAGTTGCGTCACGTTCGCCCGGTAGGTCCGCTCCTCCGGATCGGCGATCGCGGCGTGAAGCTTCTCGTACCGCTCGGCCGACGCGATCGGATAGTGCGGCTCGTGTGTCCAGACCGTGAGAAAAAATGGCTTCTTCGGGTCCCGTTTGGTCTTCAGCCACGTGGCCGCTTCCTGGGCGACGAACGGCGCGGAATAGTCGTCCGCCTTGCCGACGGTTTGCCCGTTCCGCACGAAGTTCTCCGGGAAGGCGTGGCTCGGCGCGGCGTTGTTCTGCGTCGCGAGCCACCAGTCGTAGCCGTGGTCTCCCGGCTGCGGCTGCTCCGGGGAGTTGAACAGGCCGTTCAGATGCCACTTGCCGACGTGGCAGGTGTCGTAGCCGGCGTCACGGAGCCGTTTCGAAAGCGCGACCTCGCTTGCGCGCAGATGGATCGGGCTCCCTTCGGGAATCCAGGTGAACACACCGTTCCGATAGGGATGGCGGCCGGTCATCAGCGCGGCCCGCGACGGCGAACAGACTGGACACGCAGCATGGCAGTCGGTGAGCTTCAAGCCCTCTGCTGCGAAGCGGTCGAGGTGCGGCGTGATCGCGGCCTTGTTACCGTAGCAGCCGAGTTCCCCGTAGCCGAGATCATCGGCGAGGAAAAGGACGACACTGGGCCGCGCGTCGGTGGCGACCGCCGCAGCCGACTGCGCGATCACGGCTGCCGCGACACCGCTCGCGGCCGATGTCCCTGAGGCCGGCTTCTGCTTCCGCTGATCCGGCGGCAGCGATGGGTAGAGCGTCGTCGGGTTTTCCACCTCGCCTGCCGGCCGCTTCCCACGCGGGCCCGGCCCCGCCAGCTCGACCCGCATCCGCTCCACGAGCCCGCGCAGACTCGTGACGACGTCCGGATGCGCGGCGGCCACATCGGTTGTCTCTCCGACGTCGGCCTCGAGATCATAGAGCCGCGGCGTGTCCGGGGAGGCCGGCAGCATGCCCCCTTTCTTGCCGATGCCGAGCGTCTGCGGCGCGACCACGAGCTTCCAGCGGCCCTGCCGCACGGCCTGAAGCACCGTGCCGTTGAAGTAGTAGTGCGCCTCGCGTGGCGACTCGGATACCGTGCCCAGGAGTAGGCCCGAGATGTCGTGCCCGTCGATCACGGGCTCCGTCGGCACCGTCCCGCCGGCGAGCTGCACGATGGTTGGCAGGAGGTCGATCGTCCCGGTCACCGCGTCGCAGGTCATGCCCGGCGCGATGCGGCCCGGCCACCACGCGATCGTGGGCACCCGCACGCCTCCTTCCCACGTGCTCCCCTTGCCGCCGCGAAGCGGGCCGGCGCTCGTCGCCTCGCCCACGGCACCGGACCACGGCCCGTTGTCGCTCGTGAACACCACGAGCGTGTTCCGGTCGAGCGCGAGTTCGCGCAGCGTGTCGAGAATCCGGCCGACGCCCCAGTCCACCTCTTCGACCCAGTCTCCGAAGGCGCCGTTTTCGCTCGCTCCGGCGAACCGCGCGCCGGGCTTGAGCGGCAGATGCACGGCCGTGTGCGGCAGATAGAGGAAGAAGGGCTTTTCGCACGACTCGCGAATGAATCGGATCGCCTCGTCGGTGCAGCGCTCGACGATGCGCGTCTGCATCGCGTCGGTGAGCAGTTCCTCGACGCGATCGTCGCGAAGCAGTGGCACAACGCGCTCTCCGGTCTCGCGCGACACCGAGCAGACGGGGGCGGCGTAGAAGCTCGTGAGCTTTATTCCCTCCGCCGCCATGCGATCGAGGTGCGGCGTCTTCTGTTTCGTCGCCCCGAAGGGCCCGATGTCGCCGTAGCCCAGGTCGTCGATGAGGATCACGACGACGTTCGGGTGAGCGGCTGTGGAATCGGCCGCCAGCACCGCGAGGAAGAGCGTGGCGAGGGAAATCAACGTCGTCATGGCCGCACCTCCGGCGCAGGCTGATCGGAGAACCGAAATGGATCGTCAAGCCGCCGCATCTCGGCGAGGAGAAGGGCTTCCATGCGGGCCCGCTCGGTGGCGCACGCGGGATCGTCGGCGCGGTTCCGTTGATGTGCCGCAGGCGCGATGCCTGTGCGGGAGGTCACGGCGGCGGCGTGATGTTCGGCGAGATACTCGCGGGGATTGTCGGCGAGGTTGAAGAGCTGCGTGTGCAGGCCGCCGGAGTTCGACTCGTACTTGATCAGTTTCCAGTCTCCGTGCCGCACGCTTCGGATCCCCGGCTTCTGGCCGCCGCAGTAGACGCCGTAGAGCACGTCGCGAACCGCCGGCAGCTTCCCTTCGAGCACCGGCAGGAAACTCGCGCCTTCGTTCGTCGCCGGCGGATCGATCCCACAGATGTCGCAGAGCGTGGCAAGCGAGTCGCCGAGGTACACGTTGCCCTGGACGCGACTCCCCGGCTTCACGCCCGGCCCCTTCACGACCAACGGCACCCGCCAGGTGTGCTCGTAGAGATTCTGCTTTCCGTGCAGGCCGTGGCAGCCGTTCGCGATCCCGTGGTCGGAGGTGTAGAAGATCCACGTGGTCTCGAGCTCGCCCATCGCGGCGAGCTTGTCGAGCACGCGGCCGATCTGGCGGTCGATGTTCTCGCTGCAGGCATACCCACGGCCGCGCTCGTTGCGGATCGTCCGCTCGTCCCGGTTCTTCCACACGCCACTCACGTCGACCTCGTCGCGGACGTCCCTGTGGCCGTGGTCGAAGGGATGCTTTGGCAGCCAATTCGGGGGCAGCGGCGGCTGCCGTGGATCGGCCGGCGGCAGCGACGCCTCGTCGGCATGGTTGGTGGCACCATACTTCGCGAGCAGCTCCGGCGTGCCATCCCGCGTGTCGTGAGGGTGGGAGAAGCCGAAGTAGATGCAAAACGGATCGGCGTCCTTTGTCCGCTCGCGCTCCTCGAGGTAGTCCATCACCTGATCACCGTGCCAGGCGCTCCCGGTCTCGGCCGTGCCGCCCCGCTTCGTCGCGTCACGCCGCACGGTGAACAGCGAGTCGGCGGCCTCGTAGGCGTTGCCCTGCTTGCACGTGCGCATCGTGTCGTAGCCGGCGGCGTTGAACACCGGCGCCAAGGTGAACCGCTCGAGGCCCGGCGGACAGAGCGGCGGCCCGGAGGTCGGTGCTCCGTTCTTCCGCTTCGGCGTGCCGGGCCCGATCGGCAGATGCCACACCGACCGGCCGCTCATCACCATGTGCCGGCTGGGAGTACAAACGGCACCGGAGAACGACCCCATGTGGTAGGCCGCATCGAACACCATGCCCTCGGCCGCAAGCCGCTCGATCGTCGGCGCGTGGAGCGTCGAGGACGGGTCATAAAACCTGAAGTCGAACGGCGACTGGTCGTCGACGATGATGAAGAGGATGTTCGGCCGCTTCACTCGCTTGCAGGTTGGCTCATCTGTCCTCGCCGCAACGCGGGCATTGGTGAACGGCAGCGGCCACGCCGCGTCGGCCGCGTGCTCGCGGTCGAGGATCGCCTCCATGCGTGTGACGACGGCAGGCTGCTCGGGTGCGACGTCGCGGGACTCGCACGCATCGGCAGCGAGGTCGTAGAGTTCGGTCGGGGCCGCGCGAGACCGATCCCCACCGTCCACCGCCCGGCGGACCGCCTTCCAGCGGCCGTCCGTTGCCGCCTGCCAGTGGCGTTCGGTGAGTTCGCGGTAGAGCGCGCGATCGGCCGCCGCGGGAGAGTCTCCGCGGAGCGCCGCCGCGAGGCTCGCGCCGTCGAGCCCGGCGGGAATCCGGTCGCCAAGCCCCGCGAGGTCGAGGAGCGTCGGCAGCCAATCCTCGAAACCGGTCGGTGCGTCGATCACGTTGCCGGCAGGAATCTTTCCGGGCCACACCGCGACGGCCGGCACGCGCAGGCCGCCTTCATAGGGCGAGCCCTTCCAGTCTCGCAGGGCGCCATTGCTCCTGAGCCGCGACGTGTCGATGCCGCCCTCACCCGGCCTGGCGGCGCCGTTATCGCTCGAGAACACGAAGATCGTGTCATCGGCGAGATGCAACTCCTCGAGCAGTGCCACGATCCGGCCCACCTCGCGGTCCATCCGCGTGACCATCGCCGCATAGGTCGCGAGCGGCCGCGTGCAGCGAACGTACCCCTTGCCGCCCAGATACGGCTCCTCGGCGCCGAAGTGCCGCTCATACCCGACGAGCGACGGCTCGTCCGCCGGCACCTGGAGCGCCAGATGCGGCACCGTCGTCGGCACGAAGAGGAAGAACGGTCGCGCGGCGTGCCGCTGGATGAACTCGAGTTGTCGCGTGGCGATCAGGTCGGCGGAATAGGTCTTTCCGTCGAGTGGCACCCGCGTGCGGCCGTCCCAGAGATGGTCGGGGTAGTACGAGTGCGCCTGTCGCTGGCAGTTGTAGCCGAAGAACTCGTCGAAGCCGCAGTCGAGCGGCTCCGAGCCGCTGCCCGGCGCCCCGAGCCCCCACTTGCCGAAGCCGCCGGTCGCATAGCCGCCGGCCTGAAGGAGCCGGGCGAGCGTGACGGTGCCGCCGGGCATGGGAAACTGCCCCTCCGGCTTCACCTCGCGGTTGCTTCGCACCGCCGCGTGGCCCGGATGCTTGCCCGTCATGAGCACGCAGCGGCTCGGCGCGCACACGGCGCATCCGGCCCAATGCCGCGAGAGCCGCGTGCCGCGAGCGAAGAGCGCGTCGATGTTCGGTGTCTGGATGTCTCTCGAGCCGAGCGCGGCGACGTCGCCGCTCCCGAGGTCATCGCACAGGAAGAAGACGATGTTCGGCGGCCGCTTCGCCTCGTTCGACGTTGCGAAGGCCGGCGTGGCCAGCACCACGCCCACGAGGGCCAGGAGTCCGCTGATTCGCACATGAAGTCCTTTGTTCATGGAGCCGTTCGCTCACGGAGCCTTCGTCAGTACGTCGAGGAGGTAGTCCTCGACCTTGGCGTGCGCCATACCCGGGGCGCCGGGATACGCCAGTTCGCATGGCACCCCCATCGCATCGCAGCGCTCCTTGAGCTTCACGCCGAAATTCGCGGAATGCGTCGGATCCTTCTCTGCCTGCCCGAGCGCCGGCGGGGTGCGGTAGAGCAGATAGACCGGCGGGTCGTCCTTTGTGACCAGCGCGTAGGGTGAATAGCGATTGATGACGGGGAGCAGGCGGTCACGGGCGGCGAGGAACTCGGTGAATTGCGTATCGCGCTTTTCCGGGCTCGGCATGAACCCGAAGGCATGGCCGCCGTAGCGGCTGTTGGGCGTCCACTCCTTCATCTGCACCGGGTCGAGCGTCGTCTGCGCGCCGCTCACGGCCGCCGCGAGGAGCCGCGTCGACTCGCGGGCGATCCTGTCGTCGCTCGACGGGTTGGCCAGGTCGTCGTGGAACGCGAGCCACAGGCTCGTGCACGCGCCCGCCGAGCCACCGCTGGCGGCGATCCGCCGCGGGTCGATCTGCCATTCGGCCGCCTTGCTGCGCACCGTCTGGAGCGCCCGCGCGGCGTCGGTGAGCGGCGCCTTCACCGGCGGATCGACCCTCTCGTCCATCGCTTCCTTGATGAAGCGATATTCGACACTCGCCACCGACACGCCGCGCTCGAGCATCTTCGGAAGCATGCCAGCGAGCCCCGAGAGACGGTCGCCCCCCTGCCAGCCACCGCCGTGGATGAAGAACAGGAGCGGCGCGGGCTTGTCGGCCGTGGCCAGTGGGCTCTTCCAGAAGTGGAGCCGCTGCTTCGGGTGCGGGCCGTAGGACACGTCAGGCAGCGTGGGTGGCGGGCCAAACTGCCGATCGAACGCCACCTTGAACGGGTTCTCGGAGGGGCCATCGAGGTCCTCGTTGACGAGATCTGGCTGCACGCTCGCCCACCAGCGGTCGTACTCGGCGGCCAGCCGGGTCACGACGTCGGGATGATCTTTCGCCACGTCGGCCTTCTCGCCGGGATCGGCCGCGATGTCGTAGAGCTCCCACGCATCGGGGCGGTTCTTCACGTTGACGAGGCTCCACTGCCCCTCACGAATCCGGCAGTTGCCATAGGCGCTCTCTGCCGCCTTGCCCCGGTCCCAGCGACCGACGTGCGTGATCAACGGCCGGTCGGGCCAGCCGATCCGGGCCCCGCGCAACAGCGGCGCGAAGCTGCGGCCCTCGACCTTCGCCGCGACGGCCGCCGGGATCTCGACGTCGGCGAGGGCGCAGAGCGTCGGCAGGACGTCGATGTGGGCCACGAGCGACGGCATGTCCATGCCCGCCGGCAGGCTTCCCTTCCACCGCCAGAAACTCGGCACCCGCGTGCCGCCGCGATACGGCGAGCCCTTCTGGGCCCGCATGCCGGCGTTATACACGGCGTGACCGGCTGCCGTGCCGTTGTCGGTCATGAACACGACGAGCGTGTCCTCGGCGAGACCCCATTCGTCGAGCTTCACGAGCAGCCGGCCCATGTTCGTGTCGATATTCTCGATCATGCCATAAAAGTTCGCGATTTCGGCACGCTGCTTCGGGTTCCCGATGCCGGCGGCCTCCAGCTTCGCGAGATACGGTGCATCGGAGCCCGGCGGCGCGTCGTAGGGCGAGTGTGGGGCGTTGGTGGCCAGGAAACAGAAGAACGGGCCGTCCTGCTTGCGCCGCTCGTCGATCCAGTCGAGCGCGGTGTCGAAGAACACGTCGGTGCAGTAGCCCTTCGTCTTGACGAACGTCCCGTCGCTGCGGATCACTGGATCGAAGTAGGTGTTGCCGGGCGCGTCGCCGCAGCTCCCCGGATACGACTGCCCGATGCCACCGCCGCCATGGATGAACACACGGTCGAAACCCCGCTTCCCAGGCTGGTAGGCATCCTCGTCGCCCAGATGCCATTTGCCGAAGATGCCAGTCGTGTAGCCGGCGGTCTTCAGAATCTGCGGGAGCGTGGTCGCCGAGGGTGCCAGCCGTTCCCGCTCGAAGATCGTGTGGGTGACTCCCGAACGAAACTCGTGCCGGCCCGTCATCAGGGCGGCGCGGGTCGGCGCGCAGGTGGGGCTCGCGTGAAACTCGGTGAGCCGCACGCTTTCACCGTGCATCCGGTCGAGGTTCGGTGTCTTCACCACCGGATTGCCATGGACGGCGATGTCGCCGTAGCCCTGGTCGTCGGTCATCACGTAGATGATGTTCGGCCGCTTCGTGCGGGCCTGGGGCCGCGGGGATGCATCGTTTTCGGCGAGCGAGTGAGATTGGTCGGCGATGCGTTTCCAGGCCGCCTCGAGTTCACGGACGCGGCCCGGCTCGGCCGCGGCACGGTCTCGTAGCTCCGAGCGATCGATCGCAAGATCGTAGAGCTCCCACGGCGTGCCTTTGGCCGCCACGAGCTTCCAGTCGCCAGCGCGCACCGCGCGGTTGCCCTCGTGGCACCACCAGAGCGCTTCGTGTGCAGGCGGGGCCGATGGATCGGCAAGGGCATTGGCGAAACTGCGGCCCTGAAAGGCCGGCACAGGCTTGCCATCATGCTCCGCGGGGGACGCCACACCGGCGATTTCAAGCGCCGTCGGCACGACGTCGATCACGTGCACCGGCTGGGTGCGGAGCGCTCCCCGCGCGGCGATGCCGCGCGGCCAGTGCACGATCCACGGCGTGGCGATGCCCCCTTCGTGGACCCAGGTCTTGTGGCGACGAAACGGCGCATTGGCACACGTGGACCAGCCTGGCCCGAGGCAGAGAAAGGTCTTGCGCGAGCCGGGCGAAGCTGCCGCATCATGTCCCTCGCCACGGATCATGATCTCGGCCGAGGCGCCGTTGTCGCTCGCGAACAGGACGAGCGTGTTCTCGAGGGCGCTCATCGACTCGAGCGCGGCGAGCATCCGCCCGACCTCGCGATCCATCGACTCGACCATCGCGGCGTGGATCGCCATCTTCGTCGCCTGGAACTTCTGCTGATCCGGTGTGAGCTCGGCCCACGGCAGCGGCCGGTCGACCTCGCCCGCCCCGAGCTGTGCGAGCGTGTCGGGCTTCGGCTGGTAGGGCGGCCCGATAGCCCGTTCGGGCTCGGCCGCAGGCGTGGTCACAATCCCCATGCTCGCTAACCGCGCGACCCGCGCCTGCCGCACGGCGTCCCAGCCGGCCCGGTAGCGCTCGCGGTATTTCGCGATCAACTCCGGGGGTGCCTGGAGTGGAAAGTGGGGGGCCGTGAAGGCGACATAGTGAAAGAAGGGCCGGCCCGCCCGGTTCGCGGCATGCTCGCGCAGGCAGGTCACCGCATGTTCACCGATCGCGGTGGTGGCGTAATAGCGGTCCGTGGGCGCCACCTGGTCTCCATCCACGCTCGCGCCGGCTGGGTCGAAATAGTTGCTCTGGCCGGCACCGCTCATGTCGAGTGAGCGCGCGAAGCCCTGTCCGCGTGGATCACCATCGATGTGCCACTTGCCCGAGTGGTAACTCACGTAGCCCGCCGGCGCGAGCAGTTGGGGCAGGAGCCGGGCCCACGCCGGGCGCTTGCCGCCCGTGCCGCCCGTGCCTTCAGGCAGGGCATCGCGCCGGACGGACTGGGCGTAGTAGCCGGTCAGCAGCGCCGCCCGCGAGGGCCAGCAGCGGGCCGTGTTGTAGCCCTGCGTGAACCGCAGGCCGCCGGCCGCCAGCCGGTCGAGATTGGGCGTGTCGATCTCGCCGCCGTAAGAGCCGAGATCCGAGAACCCGAGGTCATCGGCGAGGATGATGACGATGTTCGGAGGGACGGCACTCTCGGCCACGCCCATCATGAGCCATGTGCCGAGCAACGCGACTGTTACAAACCGCATCGAATAAATCCTCCTGTCGTCAGGTCGGTGCGCGATCCGGTCGTTACGGCTTCTCGATCTCAGCGAGTACGTTCGTGGAGACGGGGCCGCGGGCGACCGGAGCCAGCGGCCGCAGTTCGACGAGCAAAGGTCGCAGGCTCGCGGCCCAGGCGGGGCCTTGACGATCTTCGCCTCGGTCTTTGCCCGGAAGTCAACAAAAGGATAGGGCTGTCAACGGCACTCCCGCAAGCGTTTGACCGGTGACGAGCGGTCGATTGGGTGCAGTCCAGGGCCCTTCGCGACCCCGGGACTGTCTCGTCATTTCAACACACCCCCGAAACCGCCGCTGGACGAGCTCGCGCCAGTCGGTCGGCGGCCCTTGTCGAGCTGCACGCCGCCCTCGGCGCGGCGGGCAGGGAGCGCAGAACGGCAGATTTCGACCAAGCCAGCCAAGCCCCCCCCGGCCTCCCCAATCGCCGCCTTGCTTCCGCGGCTTATGGATCATTCCGTTCACTGGTCCGCCACGATCGTCGTCTGCTGCCCACCGGTTTGACGATGAATATTCGCAACCGAGTGGCCTCAGGGAGAACGGGCTTGCCAAGTACACACCCACCGTTCGCCGGAGAGCCGTATATCGTTCAATCGCTCGTCGTCCATTCGGGCGAATGCGTAGCCCACTGCGTCTGCACGAATGGAAAAATCATCTGGCATCGCGTCATGGCTTAGCCCCATGACGGCGTTGCGGTCATCCGCCGCACCGGGCCGCCGCGGCGTGAGCCATCGCCCTTGCCGCAGATTCGGGAGCTGGAGGCATTTCTGAAGCCGCTTGCCTATTCCGGACCGTGCAACATCGATTACACGATCGGGGACGATGGACGACCAGGTCATCCGCCGGCAGTTCGAGACCAACGTGCTCGGCCTGATGCGGGTCACGCGGGCAGTGATTCCCGCGATGCGGCGGCAGAGAGGCGGCACGATCGTGCAGATCTCGTCGATCGGGGGCCGCGCGTGCTTTCCGCTCTACAGCATCTACCAGGCCACCAAGTGGGCCGTGGAGGGATTCAGCGAGTCGCTGGCCATGGAACTGCGGCCCTTCGGAATCCGGATGCGGCTCGTCGAGCCGTGGTTCCTCGCGCTGATTCGCCGCCGCTATGGCATTCGCTGACGATCCTGTCCAAGCCATTCGGGTTCATCGGAGATTTTCACGGGTTCAAGGTTTCCCACGCCCCTGTAGCCGATGCCACGGCTCGCTGATCGTCACGCCGAGTTTTCCCGGCTTCTGTACTCGCCACCCAAGGATCACGCAGTTGTTTCTCCCTCCCCGCTCACCGCAACGGTCGCGCGCGTACGTTGCCGGCGTCGGCCATCGCGGCTACGATTCACCGCGTTGCGCAACGCCCCGGAACGGCACAAGGCCGCCGAAATGTCTCACGTGTCTCGGCAAGCAACGGCAATTTGCTATGGCATCCTCTGCCATGCCAGCTTCGTCGCAGGCGTCGGTGCGATGATCACGATGATGTACTTCGGCATGAGCGGCTCGTTGGGGCGGCTCGAGCCGCCCTGGCGCTGGACCGCCAATGGGGCCTTGCTCCTCCAGTTTCCTGTCGTTCACTCGCTGCTGCTGACGAATGGCGGCAGGGCTCTGCTGGCGCGGCTCGCGCCCACTGGTTTCGGCGGCCGGCTCGTCACCACGACCTACGTCATTCTGTCCTCCGTTTCGGTGTTTGCGCTCTTCGCCTTGTGGTCGCCGACGGGGATCATCTGGTGGCAGGCGCAGGGCGCCGTGCTGGCGCTTATGACGGGGCTCTACGCCTGCGCGTGGCTGCTGCTCGTCAAGGCGATCGCCGATGCCGGACTCGCCCTGCAGACAGGGCACCTCGGCTGGTGGGCGCTGCTGAACGATCGTAAACCCGTCTACCCGCCCATGCCGGAGGGGGGCCTCTTCCGTTATTCGCGCCAGCCCATCTACGTGGCGTTCGCGCTCACACTGTGGACCACCCCCACGTGGACGCCCGACCAACTCGTGGTCGCGATCACGCTCACGCTCTATTGCCTTGTCGGGCCAATGCTCAAAGAGGGCCGCTTCCAGCGCGCCTACGGACCCTCGTTCGACCTCTATCGCCGGCGCGTGCCCTATTGGCTGCCCTGGCCGCGGCCCGCCGCGCGGGCGGCACTGGAGATGTCCACTGGCGAATGACCTCAGCATCTACCGCACCTACGCCGCCAACTGGTGGGACGGCTCGCAGCGCTTCCTGCGGCTCATGCACAACATCGTGCCGGCCCGCATGCGCTACTTCTCGACGCTGGTTGCTGGCTGGCCCGGCATGACCGTGCTCGACTTGGGATGTGGCGGCGGCTTCATGGCGGAGGTGCTGGCCCGGAAAGGCGCCAGCGTCGTCGGCGTCGATCCCTCTGGTCCCGCCGTCGAAGCGGCGCGAGAGCATGCGCGAGCGCAAGGCTTGAGCATCGATTACAGGGTCGGCTCGGGCGAGCGCATTCCCGTGGAAAGCGCCACCGCCGACTGCGTCGTCTGCGTCGATGTGCTCGAGCACGTCGACAGTGTCGATCGGGTGCTCGAGGAAGTTCGCCGGGTCCTCAAGCCCCGCGGCATCTTCCTGTTCGATACCATCAATCGCACGCCGCTGGCGACCCTCCTGCTCGTGCGTCTGGGCGAAACGATGATGGGGGGGCTGCCGCGCGGCACGCACGACCCGGCCAAGTTCATCCGCCCCGCCGAGCTGACCGCGAAGCTCACCGCGCACGGATTCGAGGTAGGACCCTTCGTCGGGCTGGCGCCGACCGGCCTCAACCGCCGGCTCGACTTCACCATCGGGCGTTTTCCTTCCGTGCAGATCATGTACATGGGCCATGCGCGTCTGCTCTCGGCACCGGTACGACGGTGATCATCTCCAACGTTCCGAAATAGAACTGCCGGCTGGAGACCTCCATGAACCCGGCATGCGACAACTCTTGCCGCAACGCAACCCGGTCCGGAAAGTGCCAGAGCGACTTGGCGATGTACGCATACACCGCCGGTTGGCGATGCAGCACCAGCCCCCAGAACGCACCCCAGACGTAGAGCACGCAGTAGGTGAGCCGCTGCCACACCCGGTGCGGAGACTTCGAGAAGTCGAGGAAAGCCGCGGTGCCCCCGGGACGCAGCACGCGATGGATCTCCTCGAGCGCTACGGTCAGGGCGGGGGCATTCCGCAAGGCGTAGCTTCCCGTGACGATGTCGACGCTGGCCGAGGCGAACGGCAACTGATGCATGTCGCCCAACTCCAGAGAGACATTCGGAAAGTGGTTCCTCGCCCGTGCGATCGCCAGCATTTCCGGGGTCAGGTCGACACCGCACACCGTCGCCTGCGGATAGCGCCGCGCCAGGGCGAACGTCACGTCGCCCGTTCCGCAGGCGAGATCGACGCACACCGGAGTGCGGCAGGCCGGCGATGCATCCCCGACCGGCAGCGAGTCGAGCAGCGCCCGTTTCCAGGCCTGATCCCGTCCCAGCGAAAGCGCCCTCGTCACCAGATCGTAGCGCCGGGCGACCTCGGCGAATAGCAGCTCGTTGTATTCCCGTTTGGCCTCGGGAATACGCAGGAAGTCGGCCTGATCGGACGGCAACGGTGACATGGAGACCGCACTGATGAGGGAAGAAGATGCCGGACGGCGGTCAACGCTGGCCGGAGGCGATGGGGCGGGGACGATTGAGCCAGCAGATCACGGGCGTGGCCAGGAAGGGCAGGTGACCCAGCAGGGTCACGTTCAATTCCGTCAGGCGTTGGTAGCGAAGGCTCTGTGTCACCAGTCGACAGAGCCGCATCCTTCCGCGGAGCAACCGCTCGCGCTCGGCGATCCAGCGTCGTGGCAGATCGGCGGAGTAGTGCCTGGCGGCCTCGTGGGCCGTGGCCGCGACGGCGGCTCCCGACGCGATCGCCCAGGCCATGCCCTCGCCGGTGAAAGGCTCGATGTATCCGGCCGCATCGCCTACGAAAAAGATGCGTCGTCCCGCGGGCGGGGTGGTGCGACACGACAGCGGCGTCGTCCCCTGCCATGAGAGGTCGCCCACACCCTCGAATCTGGGGAGGGGCGAGTGCTCGAAGATGCGCCGCACCGTCTCTCCCGGGCCCCAGCGTTTCATCGCCGCCGGGTCGAGCGCGGCGGCGATTTCCACGCGGCCGTCCTCCACCTGCAGGCTGCCGATGTAGCCCTCGCGTCCCACCACCATCTGGATCGTGCCGGGCTCGTAACCCTCCGGCACGTGGGACGTCGCCGCCGACACTCCGATGCGCGAGCGGGGATTGATGAACTGGGTGCAGCCCTGTGTCTCCCGCGCCAGCCTGCCGGCCAGCCCATCGGCGGCCACGACGATCCGTGAGCGAATCTCGACTTCCTCCGCGCCGCGAATCAGCCGCAGCGTGCACCGCTCGTCGTCCGTGCCGACCAGATGAGCTTCCGTACGCGTCAGGAGAGACGCCCCCGCGGCCGTCGCCTCGCGAGACAGATGCGCGTCCAGCCAGAATCGCGACAGGGCCGCCCCGGTGGGGAGCGGGAGATAGGCCTGCCGCCTCCCCGCGGCCACGAAGACGCCGCGGACGGCGGGGGCACCGCTGGTCACGAGCAAGGAGGTGAGATCCAACGCCGCCAGGCTCGCCACGGCGTTGGCGTTCAGAAAACATCCGCAGACTTTCCGGCGCGGAAGGGTTGCCTTCTCAACGAGCAGAACCCTGCTGCCCAGGCGAGCTGCCTCCCGGGCGGCGATCGATCCCGACAGCCCGGCGCCGACGACCACGATGTCCCAGACGTCGCGGCCGGCATCGGCGACCGAGAGCGTTTCGTCGTTCGTGGATTCGCGGGGCATCATCGATCATCGCACCGGCGGCAGAACATCGAGGCACATCGAGGCAGCGGTGTAAACGCCCACGCATCCTACACCGAGATGTTTGTACCCTGATAGTCTGCTCTTGGCCGGAACGCGGACGAGCGAACCACAACGACGGAGAAGCGGACGATGACTTCGGGCAAGGGTGGCCGGCCGAGGATTTGCCTGAACATGATCGTGCGCAACGAAGCGCACATCATTCACGAAGTCATCGAGGCGGTCGCGGCCGTGATCGACCACTGGGTGATCGTCGATACCGGCTCGACCGACGGCACGCAGGATCTCATCCGCCGCCTCATGGCCGAGCGGGGAATCCCGGGCGAACTGCACGAGCGGCCCTGGCGCGACTTCGGCAGCAACCGCACCGAGGCGCTCGGGCTCGCCCAGGGCCGCGCCGACTACATCTGGGTGATGGATGCCGACGACACGCTCTCGGGAACCGTCGATTTCAGCGGACTCTCCGCCGACGCCTACAGCATGCGGATCCGCGACGGCATGACGTACTGGCGGGCCCAGCTCTTCCGCGACGGAGTGCCCTGGAGATACGAGGGCGTGCTCCACGAGGTGGCGGTCTGTGACATGCCTCACACCCAGGAGCGGCTCGAGGGCGACTACCGCATCGAGTCTCGCCGCCTCGGCGCGCGGAGCCGGGATCCTCAGAAGTATGCCCGCGATGCCGAGGTGTTGCAGGCCGAGGTCGATCGACATCCCGACAGCCGGCGGTCGGTCTTCTACCTGGCCCAGAGCTACTTCGACGCCGGCGACTTCGCGAGCGCCCGGAAATGGTACGAGCGTCGCGCGGAGATGGGCGGCTGGGACGAGGAAGTCTTCTGGTCGGCGTACCGGGTTGCCCAGGCCATGGATCGCGGCGGCGAACCGTGGCCGGACGTGCAGGACGCCTACCTGCGGGCATGGGCCGCGCGGCCCACCCGCGCCGAGCCGCTGTATGCGATCGCGCACCACTACCGAGTGGCCGGCGCGTATCGGCTCGGCCATCTCTTCGCCGAACGGGCGGCCGCCATTCCCCTGCCGACGGACGACGTGCTCTTCGTGCCGGCCGACGTCTATCTATGGCGGGCGCTCGACGAGCAGGCGGTCTGTGCGTCGTGGATCGGCAAGTCGGCCGAGTCGTTCGCCATCTGCCAGCGGCTGTTGGCCCGCAACGATCTGCCCGAAGAAGACCGCAAGCGGATCACGGCCAATCGCGATCTTGCCGCAACGGCCGCACGCGAGGCCGGTTCGACCGCGAGTTCTGGCCCGCTCCGCCAGGCACTGATCAGGAGGCTCCTGCGTCGATCGGTGGCGCATGGCGAGATCCGCCTGCCCGCCGTGCCGGCGATGATCGATGCCTATCAGGAACTCTGCGAGCGGTCGTTCGCTGCGGCAGGTGTGGTCTTCAACGCCGAGCAACTCGCCCAGTTGCGCGGAGCCCTCGAGAGCCAGCTCGCCGTGGCCTATGCCGCCTCGCCGCGTTCCGAGATCGTGATCACCTACGACTCGCCGGTCGGTTTGACCGCGAACTACCGGGTGAAGGCCCAGTGGTCTGCCATCGGGGCCGCTTACGACGACTGGGTGGCCACCCGCGAGCCGCCTTACTTCGGCACCGCGCCGGATGCCCGCGTGTGGGCACTGGCCAGCGAGGCTTCCGACCCAGCCGCCTGTCCGGTGCTCGACATCGGCGCGGGAACCGGACGCAATGCCCTCGCGCTCGCCCGCCGCGGTCATGCCGTCGATGCGGTCGAGATGAGCGGGCAGTTCGCCGCCATCCTGCGTACCGCGGCCGAGCACGAGTCGCTGGGTATGCGCGTGATCGAGGGCGACGTGTTCGAGACGCGTGACGGCCTACGGCACGACTACGGGCTCGTCGTGCTTTCCGAGGTGGCGTCGGACTTTCGTTCCACCGACCAGCTGCGCGGCATGTTCGAACTGGCCGCCGAGTGCCTGGCCCCCGGAGGGCGTCTCGTGTTCAACGTCTTCCTTCCCCGCGACGGCTATGTGCCCGACGCTGCCGCGCGGGAGCTCGGCCAGCAGGTCTATACGGCGATCTTCACGCACCCTGAGGTGGCGGCCGCTGCGGCGGGACTGCCGCTCGACCTCGTCGCCGACGACTCCGTGTACGACTACGAAAAGCAGCATCTGCCGGAGGGAGCCTGGCCGCCCACGACGTGGTATGCCGACTGGACGAGCGGCCTCGATGTGTTCGACGTGAGCCGCGGCGAATCACCGATCGAGATGCGGTGGCTGGTCTACCGGAAACGTGCGGTCATTCGAGGCGATCGGCTCTGAGCGGTGACGTCACGAGCCGGGGCTTGGGGGGCGGACAGATTCAGGGGGGGGAAGGCTATGCCGCCAGTGCCGCCATCCGCGAGCGATTGCTGGCCAGCGTGCCCCACGGCCACTGGAAAACGACGACCTTCCTTGTAGCCCTTCGCACCACGGGCCTGACGGCGCCGCTGGTCGTCGATGGACCCATCAATGGCGAACTCTTCCTCGGCTGGGTGAGCGGCCACCTCGCTCCGACGCTCCACCCACGCGACATCGTGGTGATGGATAACCTCGGTGCTCACAAGGTTGCTGGCGTTCGCGAGGCGATCACGGCTGCAGGAGCGAGGCTCGTCTGCCTGCCGCCTTATACGGGTCACACGTGAGCCTCGCGCGTGCCCCATCGCGCTCAGGAAGCCCGGAGCGCGAGCGACGGGTAGACCGGCGGCGACCTCGTTGGCAGCGCGGAACCGAACGATAAGGCAACCCGGATACCCCGCGCTCGCGCTTGGGGCTTCCCGACTGGAGACAGCGCCGTGGGGCACTACGGCACCGTCTCGTCGCGGCGCGTATTCCCCGCACTCGCGCTTGGGCTTCCAGGCCGCCTTGAAGGGCCCGCCGATGCCCGCTGGGCTCAGCGCTTCCTCGACTTGAAGGATCCCGCCGCTCAGCGACTCTCCGTTGAGCACAAGCCAGTAGTCCCTCGAGGGCGACAGGGAAACGTTCAGCGGGCGGATGGAGACGGTCGCATGCGTGTCGCTCAAAGTCGAGACGTCGAGATTGAATACCGGGCCACCCGGCATGGGCAGGTACGAGAGTCCGGCGTTGTCGGTGTAGATCAACCAGTTGAGGCTGCCTGTAGCCGGTGTTTCGGAATCGAGTCGAAGCCGAAACGACATTTCCGTGACGATGAAGTCGCTGGCAGTCGTATGAAACTGCGTGGCCTGCTTCAAGTCGGTCGAGATATTGACATCGATCAGCGTGGCCGAGGACGTCGTGTCGTAGATGACCCCCGCGTGGCCGACGCCTGCTGCGGCCGTTGTGGCGATCAGGCTGAGAATGAGGGAGCGAGACCCGCGCAGGTGACGGAACGCACAGCTCAGGGCGGTGGTCCTCTCAAAGATCAGTGACGATTGAGAAAACGTACGAACCTTCCCTACCATGGAAGCAAGATGAACCCGAATTCTGAGATCCGCGATTGTCAGAACGGGTGCTGCTTTTTCGGCCCGTCAGAAAGTTGAATGCGGACGTCGCCGCGGCCGACCGCACCTCACGCCGCGTTTTTGGACCGCGGCTTCTGCTCAGCCCGCGTATCGGCGCCGAGACCGGCCGCGAGGCCCCCGAGCAACCGCCCGACGGTGCGGTCGAGTGCCCGGGCGACGGCCTCCTTGCCCGCCCAGCGGCGCATCCGTGTGCGGCTGGAGCGGGACATCTGCTCGTAGGCCGACGACGACTCGCGCGCCATTCGGTAGCTCGCCTGGATCTGGTCCCGCAGCGACGGCCAGACGATTCGGGCCCAGGTCGTCCGCTGCCTAAGCCGCCGGTCATGGGGCCAGGCCGAGGGCTCGGCATGCGATTCCACGACGAAGCCGGAGTGGGCATCGAAGTAGTCACCGACGGATGAATGGTCTGGCGACACCCCGGGGCGGCCGGCCGCGAGATGATTCATCAGCGGCAGGCAGTTTCCCTCGGCCTTGGTGGCCTGGACGTAGAACGTCGTGGCGGTCGCGAGATCGAGCAGCTGGGCTTCGGAGAGAAAATCGCAGATGAACACGATGCGGCAGCGGTGGCGGACGTCACGTCCGCGATAAAACTCGATCACGCGGCGGACCGAATCGGGCTTCTGCGTGATCAGCTTGATGACAAGCGTGACGTCGTCACGGTCGCCGAGGGCCGCCAGGAAGCCCGTGATCAGATCGGACCAGTTTTTGCGGCCGTCATCGGGGTTGAAGATGCTGGTGTAGACGATGCCAGACAGCTCGATCCGATCGCTGTGGAGATACGGGAGCCGCGTCATGGTGAGTTTTGGTTTCTGTCGCTGAAGCTGCCGCAGACGATGCCGCTCCCGCGCCCGACGGAACTTCCGGGAGATGGAATCGCCGATGCATTCACCGAGGCCTCCGCGGATCGCCGCCCGCACCGCGCGCTCGATCCGCTTGCCCATGGTCGTGAAACCCCTGTCGCCGCTGGCGGTCGGGGGAATGACGCAGCCCTGCACGGGCTCGCTGCCGTCGGCGCGGGGATCTTCGGCTGGCCCGAAGATGAAGCCGCGGCATTCGAGGGTGACGCATCGCCCGGGCTTCCAATCCGGGACCGTGAAATACGAGTCGTCCACCGGCACAGGCACGATGCCGATCGCCGTCGTCGTGCCGGTTCGGGCCAGAGCGCCTTCGGTAAAAGGACCGCTGACGAGTACGAGGTCGCAGCGGTCCGCCGTCGCCCCCCAATCATTCTGCGGATTGCCGTCGAAGCCCTCGTTGGGAGCGTCGGGAAACTCCCATGCCGGAACGGCGATGGTGGCCACCCGTTCCGCCAGCACGACGTCCTGTAGCGGCAGCACGCTGAAGTGCAGCGGACGACGGCCCTCGGCGATCACCCGATCGACTTCGGCCTGCAGATTCCGCCGCGGATCGACGACCGCGCGCACGTCGCCGTAGCGAGTGAGGAGGGACGCGAAGGCCTTGGCCACGAAATCGTGGGAATAGCCGGCGATACCCAGGTTCCGTCCCTCGGTCGAGCCGGTCATGTAGCAGGAGAGCAGCACCACGACGGACGACGGTGAATCGACCGTTTCGTCGTCGACGATTCGCAACTGCGACGCCACATGACTGTCGGTGCGGGGCTGGGGTGTCATTCAGGCCGCCTTTCTCGCGATGATCGCCTGGTTCTTGGGCATCAGGGTGTCGAGGGCACGGCGGATGCGGCCGCCGTTGGGGGCGTCGAGCAGCGATTTCCAGGTCGAGGCCCAGTGAGCGAGCGCCGGATTGGGGCACTCCGGTCCGTCGCCCGCCCAGAAGAGGATCCAGTGCAAGGCATGGAAAAAACTTCCTTCGTGCCGGGAATCGATGATCAGGCCCGCCTGCCGCACGAGATCGTCGAACGCATCCCGCTCAAAGACCCGCACATGGTGAGGCGGTTGCCAGTAGAAGGGGGGCGCGACCTGCTGCTGCACGGACTCCGCGATCGGATCGGGCACGCTCAGCAGCAATCGGCCGCCGGGCTTCGTGATTCGCGCGAGCTCGGCGACGATCGCCGCCGGATCGGTGACGTGCTCGAGCACTTCCATGCAGACGACCTTCGTGGCTGTTGCGTCGGGCAGGGGGATTCGAGTCGATTCGCCGCGGACGACTCGAAAGGCCCGGGCCGGCGACTCCGCGAGCCGTGCCTGCAACGACTCCAGGCGGCCTGCATCGACGTCGACTGCGATCACCTCGGCGCCCCGCCTTGCGGCAAACAGGCTCGAGCGGCCCCGACCGCAGCCGATGTCGGCGACGGTGTCGGCGGGTTCGATGGAGAAGCCCTCCACGAGTTCGCCGGTGTCTTCGCAGAACCAGCCGGCATCCTGGAGGGCCAGCAGTGGCACCTGCTGCGTCGCTTCGGGCTCATGGTGCGCTGCCCTTCGCGACCGACTCGCACTGACACGAGGGCCTTCCAGATTCCAGAAATCCGCCGGCTTGCCGGCGAACCGCAGCAGGCGAAGGGCATCTTCTCGGACCGCGTCGAGGGCCCAGGCACGGTCGCGGGCACGCCAGTGGATCGGCCCGGCGAACGGCCGTCGCAGTCCGATGCGGCGTCCGGCCCGATCGACGAAGTCGGGGCCTGCCGCCTTCACGCAGCGGCGCGACACCGGGGCGGTGCGAAGCAGACGCATCAGCCGGCTGTCGTAGAGCTTGTCGGCACCTTTGTTCAGCCAGTTCGTCGCGGTGAGGCTGTGGGGCAGGGGGTGGCTGAGCCCCAGGAATGCGCACAGCCTGCCAAGCTCCGTCTCGCGGTCGGCGACGAGATCTTCGAGGAAGAGCACGTGAAACTGCGAGTCGGGCAGAAGGTCGCGGTAGTGGTTGAGACGGCTCCAATATCGCGTGTCATCGATTGCGGCGGGTGCCTCACGCAGGTACTCGCCGATGGAGTACGGAGCATGGAAGTTGAAGTAGTGGCCGCTGTGATGCGCCTCGCGGTAGCTCGACTCGAGCCGCTCGAGGGGATGCCGGGCAATCCAGACCAGCTTGACGCGTGGATTGGCGGCCACGATCCGCGTGGCAGCTGTCCGCTCCCATGACGCCGCCGAATAGAACACGCTTCCATCGCCCCGCAATTGGTGAGGCGCTGAGCCGCTGAACTGGTCGCGATACCACTCCTGGCCGAGCTGGTAATTCCAGAGGAAGAAGTTGTTCTCCTTCCGCCGCGACATGCAGACCTCGGGGTGCGTATCGAGCACCGAGCAGAGCGACGTGGTGCCGCACTTGCTGAACCCGATGATGATAAAATCGGGGAAGGGTCGGTCGGGATTCATGGGTGGCTTTGTCATGCAGCCCTCCTCAGGATTGCATACTGGCTTGTCGCCACGTCTTGGATGGCGACCGGCCGGGAACCCATCCACTTCGCGAACCAGGCGACTTTTTCAGGCCGCACGTAGCTGAACTGGCCCCAGCGCACCACGCTCAGGCCGCTCTGGCGGACCGCCGCGAGAAACGAGGCCTTCGAGAACTGCCGCACCGGGATGCCGCGCGTCTGGCTCGCGCTCTCGCCGGCATAGGCGTCGAACTCGTCCATCCGGCGATGCGTCTGATCGGCCTGATAGGTGAAGCGCTCCTCGTCCTGCTGGGTGGTGGCCACCACGGCCAGACCGTCGGCGGCGAGGAAGTCGTGAACGTCCCGAAGAATCCGGTCGCACGTCGTGGTCGGCACGTGCTGGATCACCATCGACACCACCACGATCCCGAACCGCCTCTGCGGATGGACCGTGCGATAGCTGGTGCTCGTGCAGTTGAGGATCTGGACCCGCTCGCCGTCGTGGAGCGACGCAAAGCTGGCCCGAAACCGCTCGGCATCGGGCTCCAGTCCCACGATCGGCCCCACGTGGTTCATCACCCGGATGATTCGGCCCAGACCGCAGCCGATCTCGAGGAGCGCTGCGTCCGGCTTGCTGGCGGCCACGAGTTGGAGCGTCGAGAGGTAGTCTTCCTCGGGGTCGCCGGTGCCGTCACCGATGCGACTGGTGAAGTTGCGATTCCACGCGACCAGGGCGTCGTCGCTGGCGTTGTAGATGTAGCGATTCATGTCGGCTCCACTGCCATCCTGCCGTTCACTGCAGGGAGTTACCCAGGACGGGCACGCCATCCACTCCGAAGAGGGGGTACGGTAAAAGCGGGATCGCGGCGTGTCAACGTCACGAAATCGCGGGCTGAGGACCGCTGCCGGGCGGCAGCATGGCCGCCGGGGTGAACCGCCGCAGCCGCAGCGCGTTGGTGAGCACAAAGACGCTCGAGAGGCCCATGGCCGCGGCGGCGAGCATGGGTGAAAGCTGCAGGCCGTTGAGCGGATAGAGCAGGCCCGCAGCCACGGGGATGAGCACGGCGTTGTAGGCGAAGGCCCAGAAGAGATTCTGGCGGATGTTCCGCATGGCGGCCCGCGACACCGCCAGCGCCACCGGCACCTTCGAGAGATCGCCCGACATCAGCACCACGTCCGCGGCTTCGATCGCAATGTCGGTGCCCGTGCCGATGGCGATGCCGGCGTCCGCCGCGACGAGCGCGGGCGCGTCGTTGATGCCGTCGCCGACGAACGCGATCGTGTGCTGCTGTCCGAGCCGCTCGATCGCCTCGACCTTTCCGGCGGGCATGACGCCGGCAATCACCTCGTCGATGCCGACCCGGCGGGCGATGGCGTGGGCGGTGCGGACGTCGTCTCCCGAAATCATCGCCGTTTTCACCCCCATCGCGTGCAGGGCGTCGATGGCGGCCTTCGAGGCGGGTTTGAGATCGTCCGCCACGCAGAGGATCGCGGCGAGGGTGCCGTCGAGGGCGACATAAAACGGCGTTTTGCCCTCGGCGGCGAACTGGTCGGCGGTCTCCTGGAGGGGGCGCGTGTCGATGCCCAGTGACGCCATGAAACGGCCGGCGCCGATGGCGACCTTGGTGCCTTCCGAGACCCCCGCGACACCCATGCCGGGGGTCGCCGTGAAGTCCACGATCGGGGCGAGTGGCAGTCCGCGGTCTCGGGCGGCGGTGACGACCGCGCGGGCGAGCGGATGCTCGGAGTGCGTTTCGAGGCTCGCTGCCAGGCGAAGCAGGTCGCCCTCGCTTCGTCCGGGTGTCGCTACGCAATCGGTCAGCCGCGGCCGGCCATCGGTGAGGGTGCCGGTCTTGTCGAACGCGATCAGCGTCACGTCGGACAGCGTCTGTAGTGCCTCCCCCTTGCGAAACAAGACCCCGAGTTCGGCGGCGCGTCCCGTGCCCGTCATGATTGCCGCGGGGGTCGCCAGGCCCATCGCGCAGGGGCAGGCGATCAGCAGCACCGAGACGGCGGCGACCAGTGCGTGCGGCAGGCGAGGCTCGGGGCCGACGAGCATCCAGGCGGCAAACGTCAGCGCGGCGATCCCGAACACGACGGGCACGAACACCGCCGTGACCCGATCGACCAGCGCCTGAATCGGAAGCCTGCCGGCCTGGGCCTGCTCCACCATCCGAATGATGCCGGCCAGCGTGGTGTCGCCGCCGACGCGCGTCGCACGAAACGAGAGGGCACCGGCACCATTCACCGTGCCGCCTGTGACGGTCGCGTCGGGACGCTTCGCGACCGGCTTCGACTCGCCGGTCACCATCGACTCGTCGACGTGCGACGCGCCCGCCGCCACGATGCCGTCGGTGGGGATCCGCTCGCCGGGGCGGACGAGCACGATGTCTCCAGCCAGCACGTCGGCGATCTCGATATCCCGTGCAACGCCGTCACGTTCGACGTGGGCAACCCTTGGCTGCAGCCGCGCGAGAGCCCGGATCGCCTCGGAGGTTCTTCCCTTGGCGCGGGCCTCCAGCAGGCGGCCGAGGAGAATGAGCGTGACGATCACGACGGCCGCCTCGTAATAGACATGCTCCGCGCCGGTCGGCAGGAGTCGGGGCAGGAAGGTCGCCACGACGGAATAGAGGTAGGCGCTGAGGGTGCCAACGGCGACGAGTGCGTTCATGTCGGGCCTGCCCCGCAGCAGGTCGGGAATGCCGGTCCGATAAAACTCACGTCCGGGCCCCAGGAGGGTGAGCGTTGCGAACACGAACGAAATCATCCGGGCCTGCTCAATCCCAAGCTCGTGGATCGTCCAGTGATGGAAGGCCGGAAGCAGATGGCCGCCCATTTCGAGGATCACGACGGGCGCGGCGAGGAGTGCGGCGAGGAGCAGGTTCCGCCGCAGGCCGCGAAGTTCCTCCGCCTGCCGGAGTCGGTCACGATCTGGAGCGAGCGTCTCTGATTCAAGGCGTCGCGGTTCGTAGCCGGCTGCGGCGATCGCCCGGCCGAGATCGTCGGCCAGATTCGGGCCGGACACCCCGCGTACGGTCGCGCGTCCGGTGGCCAGATTGACGTGGGCATCGACCACGCCCGGCACGCCGCGGAGCGCCTGCTCGACATGAGCCACGCAGGAGGCGCAGCGCATGCCCCCCACGCCGATTTCAACCGTCTCGGGTCGCATAGGCTCCGCGTGCATGACGATGGACTCGCGTCACCATCGAACTCATCCCGCCACACGGGCCGCGTGACCGGCTCACCGCGGGCCGCGGGTCGCGATCCGCAGCGGGCCGGCGAGCAGTTTGCCGTTGTACTGCGGCGCGAAGCTCGTATCGACCGCCCCGGTGGTGGAGTTCACCTTGAGAATGCCGCCGACACCCCCGGTGCCTTGCGACTGGAAGACCGTGTCGACGAGGCCGCCCGCGAGTGCCGTGGCGGCGGCGTAGACCGGCGAGTTCGCCTTGGGCCGCGAGGCAAAATTGTTGTAGGTCTTCGTCGCCGTTCCGCCCGTGGACGGATAGACGCCGATGGCCGATTTCGCGTTGGCGCCTCCGGCCACCATCACGTTGACCGCCGAGGAGCTCGTGAACCGCTGGGCCGTGACCGACACGCCGCCAGTGCCCGTGGGCACTGCAGGCGCGAACTGGGAGACGACCGCGGGGGCGGCGGCGACGTCGTAGACCTTCACGGTCGGAGCCATGCCGAGCCCGCTGCCGACGACGATCCGGTTCGTGCCTGCGACTGCCACGCTCGCCCCGCCGGTGTAGGTGCCGCCGAAGGCGGTGAACGACTTCCAGGGGGTGAAAACGGTGCCGGTGCTCTTCTGCGCGCTCACTCGCCCCGGGCCGCGGGATTCAGCGGCCACAAGGTCGTCCTTGCCGTCGCCGTCGAGGTCGCCGACGGCGACTTCGAGGCCGCGGGTGGATCCTGGGAACGGCGTCGTCGTGAAGCCGGGGAGTTGCCCGATCAACGCGCCCGTGCTGTTGATCTGGAACGCGCGGACTTCACCCGCGCGGCCGGGGCCCGGGCCGGTGACGATCTCCTGCGTGGTCGGGTCGCCGTCGAGGTCGCCGATCGCCACCCGCACACCGCCGCGGAATCCCGGCTCATAAGCGGTGAAGCTGCTGACGACCTCGCCGTTGTAGGGATTGATCACGTACACCCGCGGCGTGCTCGTGCAGCCGAGATCGTCGGCGGCGACGAGAAATTCCGGCCGCTCCGGCGGGAGCTTCATCGTGATGCTGACGGAGATGGTGCCGGTGTTCGCGGGTGACTGGGTGAACGAAATCCGGAGGCTCGCCGGCGCGGGATTCGGCACCAGCGGCGCAGGGTTGAACGTCCCCGGCGTGTAGGAGCCGACGACGTAGAAGTCGCGAAAGCCCGAGCCGGGCACGTTCGTCACGGTCGTGATCGAACTCGACTGAAACGAACCGAATGCCGCCGTCGCGAACGACAGGCTGGTGCCGACCGTGGAGTCGAAGCTCTCGGCGCCGAAGAACTGGAAAGGGAGCGACGCAAAATAGCCCGTCGGAACGCCGGCCGTGATCATGCTGCCCAGCGAGAAAGTCGTGGCGGTGTGGATGCTCGTGCCCGGGGAGACGGTGGTCACGCCCAGGTCGCCGAAGCCCGCAGTGCCGGTGGTGACCGCGAGGGGCAGTCGCGACTCGAGAAACTCGGCACCGAGGCTCGGACCGACCGGGCGACGGCGCAGCGGGCGGCGGTCGCCGGCACGGGGTCCGGATCGATCGAACAGCCGGGAAAGAATCGTCTGCATGGAAGGACGCTGCTCCGCGGTCGAGAAATAGGGATCGAGGCACCCGGTTGAAGTATGGCTTCGAAATCAGCCCTACGGCGTGTGAGCCCCTGCCTTCACAGGTTACCCAACCGGTAGGACCGGATCATATGGTCGGCTCCAAGGGGGGGGCTCCCGATTTTGCCGAGGAATCCGGTGATGCCGGCTCCTTTCGCCGGCCGATTTTCCGGTGTGTGCTGAGGGGAACGGTCGGCGCGGATTTTCGGGGGGGGCGGCGGTATGTTGCGCGGAAACGGTTTGAGGCTGGTCGGTGTGGCGGGGGCGACTTTGATCCTGGCCTGCGCGGCGCTCGGCCGGTCGGTCTCCGCCGAGGAGCGGATTCTGCCCGTGGATTTTGAGGATGCGACGCAGGTCCTCGAGCCGGCAGCCTCCGACGACGATGCCTGCATGCGGGCCCTGCGGTGCTGCTGCTGCCCGTCTTGGACGAACTACGCGATCTTCGACGTGCTCTTCCTGCAGGCCTGCCCGAACGCGGGGGATCGGCCGCTCGTGTTCGACGACGCTGGCAGTCCGCTGATGACCACGAAGGACTTGACGCCCGCGGTCGCCACTGGTGCCCGGGTGTTCTACGGCAACCTCATCACCGACACCTGGGGCTGGGAGATCGGCTACACGGGTGTGTATGGCATGTTCGGCAGCGCCGGCGTGACGGGGGCCGGAAACCTCAATCTGCCCCCGGACCTTGGTCAGGCCGTCAACAACTTCAACAACGCCGACGCGGTTCGCGCCACCTCGTGGGCGACCCTCAACATGGCCGAGTTCAACGTCTTCTGCTACGACTGCTGTCAGGAGTGCGGGCCGACCCGGTGCCCACTCACGAACTGCAAGCCCAACTGCCACTGCGTGCGGTTCCTCACCGGCTTCCTCTGGGCAGGCCTCGACCAGCAGGCGGCCCTCACGGCCGAGTGCTGCGATCCCCCGGAGCCGAGCACCTACTCCGTGCGGACGAGCACCAACTACTTCGGTCCGCAGGTCGGGATGTGGGGGCGGCGGGAGTGGTCCCGCTGGGCGGCCGAGGGCTGGTGGAAGGCCGCCGTCTGCGGCACGTCGGCCTACCAGGCCCAGGATCCGATCGCCGGCTCGATTTCAGGTCCGGAGCGGCCTGGGACCTCGACACAGACCGGTGGCGTGGGCTTCATCGGCGGCCTCAACGGCACGCTCATCTATCGCCTGACCGATGTCTGGGGTGTGCGGGCGGGATACAACGTCTACTGGCTGACGAACGCGGCGATGGCGCCGACGCAGTGGGATTTCAGCACGGCCACGACGGCCGGCACCGGAATCAACGACAACGGCGGCCTGTTCCTCCACGGTGCCAATCTCGGCGTCGAGGCGCGTTGGTGAGCGAGGCCACCGGCCGTCGCCGTCGGGCGATGCGCAGGGTGAAGGCAGTTCCGCCGAGGCCCAGCAGTGCCAGCATGGATGGTTCGGGAACCGCGACGAACGTCATCGTGGCGCTTGACGAGATCGTTGAGCCCTCGCCGCCCGATTGGGTGAAGCTGATCCGGAACTCCGCCGGGGCCGGGCTTGGAGTCACCGGGCCGCCCAGCGTGCCGCCGACGAAGTCGCCCGTGATCAGGAAACTGCGGAACCCGGAGCCGGATGATTCCTCGACGAGCGACTGCAGGCTGAACGTGCCGAAGTCGGCATTGCCGAACAGGAGGCCCTGCACCGGGGCCGAGGTGTTGAACGCGACGTTGCTGAAGAGCTGTGGAGAAGCCGTACCGGAGAAGGCGAAGTAGCCGCTGCCAGCCTGCGTCGTCACCAGGGTTTGCACGTCGAACGAGGTGCCCGTGTTGATGTTGCCGTTGGACGTGCCATCGACGAGCACGCCCGCGAGGCTGAGGAATCCCTGCGAGCTGGTGCTCGACACGAGCGTTCCACAGCGGGCGACGGTGGCCGACAGGCCGCAGCTGATCGCGAGCGCCGCGAGGGCGAGGGCTCGCCGGGTGGGGGGGGAGGCGAAAGTGTGCATGAAGCGAACTCCTGATTTTGGGGGACATGTCCGATCGCAAGCCGCCGGCGCGTCCGCCGACCCACGATTGCGGTGCGAATCTCGTGCCGAAGCCGCAGGAATCCGAAGAGGACGCGTTTTTATCGGAAGAAAAGCGGTTCCATGACGGTGGCCCGCGGTGAGGTCACCCGGGTATGCAACTCAGGGAGTGATGGCCTCACCACGGCGGTGAGGGGCCGGAGGGTGCCCCGATAAGGGGGCAAGGCAAGATGGGTCGGGTGACGCTGCCCGCATTGCCGTCGCTTTCGGCCGGGGCTTTGATGCGGCGGACCACGCGGGCGACCGCCGTCAAAGCCCGGCTGCGTGAGCCGTGGGAATGCGGTCGCAAACAGCCGCGGAGTTGCACCCTACGGAATCCGGCCGAGCGTGAACCCGCCAGCCGCCTGCGAGAAGTCTCTTCCGAGCCGATCGGCTATGATGCCGCCGAGGTGCTGGGCAACCCCGCCTGTCACCAAGGTCTCTGAACCGCTGCCCTCCGGGGTGGCACTGAGAAAAGGCTTGAATCTTATGAAGTCTCGCATGTTCGTGTGCGTCGCAACGCTCGCGATGGTGTTTGGTGGCATGGTGCGGATTGCCGATGCCGGATGCGGCACGTGTGACAAGACGGTGGTGGAAAATGCCGCCGCCAATGAATCCTTCAAGACCCTCGTTGCAGCCGTGAAGGCCGCCGGCCTCGTGGAGACGCTGTCCGGCCCCGGGCCGTTCACCGTCTTCGCCCCGACGGACGAGGCATTTGCCAAACTGCCCGCGGGCACCCTTGAGAGCCTGCTGAAGCCGGAGAACAAGTCGAAGCTCGTCGAAATCCTCACCTACCACGTCGTGCCGGGCAACGTGAAGGCCAAGGACGTCGTGACGCTGAAGGAAGCCAAGACGGTGAACGGCAAGATGGTCGCGATCGCCGTCAAGGACGGCACGGTTTTCCTCGATGGCGCCAAGGTCGTGAAGACCGACATCACGTCGAAGAACGGCGTGATTCACGTCATCGACGCCGTGATCCTGCCCAAGAACTGACCGCGCTCGAACATCAGTTCGGCGAGCCGCAAGCAGCACGCCCGACCTGATGCCGCCCGCAAGCGAGGAAACGCCGGCCGAAAGGTCGGCGTTTTTTCGTTGGCGGAGGCGACCGTGTGGAGGCGGCCGGCGTTCAGGGAGCGGCCCCGGCCCTGACGACGACCCACACACCGGCTCGGGAAGTGGTGCCGGGGACGAGGCGGTTCGTGCCAAAATCATCGACGACCGAGACGGCGGCTTCCTCGGTGGCGGTGCTTGGGGAGAAGAGCACCAGACCTCGGGCGGCGTCGCGGATCTTGACGCGTTCGAAATGGTGCTTGTAGTCGACGGGCAGGCAGAGGTGCGTGGGCTGTCCGATGTTCTGGCCGGCGGCTGCGGCGACGCCGTCGAGGAGCGGCTCCCCGAGAATCGGGCGGGCTTCATAGACATGCTCCGCCGTGGGCTGGGGTGCGCCGTCGGTCAGGCGCCGAGTCGGCACCAGGAGGAACTCCGCCGGGCCGAGACGCACGTCTTCGAGTTTCGTCGCATCGATTGCCACGCCGACGACCCGTGGCTCCTCGTCTGCGACCGTCGTGATTCGATAGGCGTTGAAGGTTCCGGTGTCGTCCGCCGCGGGGGCCGGCATCACGAGGGCGCGAGGGCCGTCGAGGTGCACCCGCACGTGGCTCGGCAGGAACAGGCTGCGGACCATCACGGAGTGGTCGAGCGGCGCGGCGGGCGTCGCGTCGCGCCAGATCACCGTCTCGGCGGCGCGGCCGGCGCATGGGGCCCCCAGCACCAGGCTCACGAGCAGGGCCACGTGGCTACCACAGGACAGTGACCGATTTCGCACAGGAACCTCACTTTGTTGGTTGTTCACCAGGCTGCTGCATGATGGCACGGCGGGTCGGCTCCCACCAGCCTGTCGGGCCGCCACGCGTTGAGCCGTCGCTTGCGCTCCGGGCTTCCCAGGCATCCGATGCCGGGCCTTTCCTCGGGAAGCCCCAAGCGCGAGCGCGGGGTAGACGCCCACCATTCCACTCCGCTCCGCCCTCGCGGAGAGCCAGCGCTATCGTACGGCCGCGGGCGTGGGGTTCGGGGCCTCGGCGGTCTGAAGCGGCGCGGCCCGGCGGGAGAGGGCCGCGGCGAGGGTCCGTTCCAGCGACTGGCTCCACCATTGGCCGAGCGCCGAGCTCAGCGTCGCCCTCGCAGAGGCGTCTGAGTCGGAATCGCGCAGCGCATGCACGAGCGGCAGAACACACTCGTGGTCGCGAAACACCGCCGCGCCGAGTCGCGTCGCCTCCTCGTCGTCGAGCGTGCGGAAGAGCGACACGAGCGGGGCGTCGAGGCCGCAGCTCTGCAGCACGGCGAGCGCGGCATCGCAATCAGACTGAAATGCATCGGCCGTGAGTCGCTGCTCGCCGCGGGCCGCGAACGAGAGAGTGGCGCTCGGCAGGGGTGACACGGATGCCGCGGTGAGATAGGCGAGCGGTCCGAATCGCTCGGCGGAGAGATAGGCCGTCAGTTCCCAGAGCGCGCTCGAGTCGTGGCGAGCCGCGAGCGTTCCCAGGCGGGCGAGCGCCGCCGGCCACGAATCACGGCCGGAGGCCTGCTCCAGCCAGCGCCACACCCAGGGAGCCGCGGAGCGGGCCAGCAGCGTCGTGGGGTCGGCATCGGGCAGAGGCGGCGCGGTGGAGGGCACGGCGAGTCGCGGAGATGACGCCGCGACGGTGGCCCGTGTCACCGCTCGAGCGACAGCGGCATCGGCTGCCGCGAAGCCACCGGCCGCGACCGTGCGCTGCAGCTTGTCGGCGATCGCCTGCGCTCGATTCTGCCAGGCGGCGAGCATCGAAACGGGGGCCGCATGCAGCGATCCGGTGGCGTCGGCGAGCCGCTCCGCCGCCGTGGCTAGTCCAGTGCCCGTGAAGAACTCGATGCCGGACGAGACGAGGGCCTCGGGCCGCGTCTGATTCGGGCCGGCCGCTGCGCGGAGTGCCGCGAGCTGCGTGGCAAATCGGCCCGGCGCCGCGTCGATGTCGATATGGTCGCCTCCCGGCAGGGTCACCGACATCAGCCGCCCCGTGCGGGAATCGATCCGTGTGGTCATGTCGGCGCGGTCCACGACGAGATCGTCGCCCTCCCACGTGACCGCGGGATCACCCTCGTGCAGGAATGCAAGGCAGGCCACCGGTTCGATTCGTGCCGTGATTGCCAGGGCCGCCAGGGCGTCGCGCGGCCGCTGTTCGATGTGGGCGTCGACGGCGTAGCGGCGGAGGTATTCGTGCCGGCCGGTATGAACCGTCTCGGCCAGGAAGAGTGCGACGTTGACGGTGAGTCGCCTGCGGGTCGGCAGCGGCAGTTGAAACCAGCCGTCGTCGTGCGGCAG
Organism: Planctomycetia bacterium; assembly: GCA_021414115.1. Lineage (GTDB taxonomy): Bacteria > Planctomycetota > Planctomycetia > Pirellulales > UBA1268 > QWPN01. The sequence continues at coordinate 3,042 of JAIOPD010000052.1, read as the reverse complement.
AAACCAGCCGAGGCCGTCCTCGCTCACGGCCAGACCGCAGGCATCGGGGCTTCCAGGCAGTGCCGTCAGCAGCACTCCTTCCCGCGTCGCTACGATCAGTTCGCCGGTCGCGTGGGATGGGTCGGCAGCGGTCGGAGTCCTCCAGGTGAGCACGAGGTCGTCCTCGTTGGCAAGCGTCTGAAGCACCCAGCCGCGCACGCGAAGCACGGCCTCCTCCTCCCGCGACAGCGGCTTGCCCAGAGGCGGCACGTGGGGGTAGGCCTCCAGATTGACGGTCGCGGCGATGCCCGGCGCGCCGCCGGCTTCCGGGGGGAGTTCCTTGAACTTCACGCCGCTCTTGAGGAAGCGGCCCGATTGTCGCAGCGTCTCCTGCCATGCGAGCCGGTTGAGTTCAGTCACCCGTTGGCCCACCGCACACCCCAGCGCCGCCTGCGTCGCGCCGGTCAGGGCCGCGGGGGTGACGTCGATGCGGGTGAGGATCGAGGGGGGAGGCAGATGGGCCCCGGCGATCACCAGCACCGCGCCTTCGGGATCGGGCCGGATCGAGACGTCGATCGTCGGAGCGTCGGCTCCGCGGGCGGACCCCTTGTCGAGTGCCTTGGCCGCTGCGAAATAACCCTGCTCGCGCAGGAGTCGTCCGATCGCGACGCGGATGGCCTCGAGATGCGGGGGATCGAAGGCCGCCGGCTGTCCGCGGGTCCAGAGCGGCGGCTCCATCCGCACGGGCTGCCCGCCGACGTCGAGCCAGCGGGTGCCGCTCCACCCGCCATCGGAGTCGACCGACTGCGGCACCGCGGCCGGCGGAGGTCGCTGTGACTTGAGCCAGCTGCGGAGCTGTCCGGCGAGCTCGTCGGGAAATCCGGAGATTTCGATCCCTCCGGCCACCTGCCGGGCTCCTTGATCGATGTCGATGACGATGGCGTCGCCGGCGGCGCTGGGTTCGATCCGGGCCACGGCCCGCGCCGCGGCGAAGCCCTCCCGCTGCACCGCCCATGTCGCCCGCTGACTGACGGCGGCGAGCAGCGCCTTGCGAGTGGCGAGCGGACTGGTGAGCAGCAGCAGTTCATCATCGGCCTCGAGCGACCGCGCGAGCCGCTCCGGATCGATGTCGACAAGGCCCCGTACGACGGGCAGGCCACGACGACCAACGGCGGAGAGGGGTGGACGATGCGCATCGTGGTGGCCTGAGGGGGGCGAATCGGGGGGCGGAAGGTATCGGTTTTCCGCGCCGTCTGAAACCTCAAATCTGCCGCGTTCCGCAGGCGGTCTTCCCGCGAGCGGGTGCCGCGTCGATCATGGGTTTGTTCATCCCGCCGGCCGTTCTCCCCAGCCACCATGACGTCCCTGCCATCCATCCCACCACCGGCCGCCGCGTGGATCGTCGATCTCGTGATCGGCTTCGTTGTCGTGCTGCCGTCGGGTGAGTCGATCGATCGCGATGGCTTCTATGACTGGCTGTGGGGCGAGTGGGGCGATGACGGCCTCGCGGGTGTGTTCGAAGGCGCGGTCGATGCCTCCGAGGCCGTGACGCTCGGGTTCGAGCCGACGGCCCGCGTGCTCGACGCTGCCGTGGCGCCGGCGGAACGCGACTGGGTCGCTCGGTTGCCGCAGACGACGGCGGCAGCGTGGTTCACGGACGAACCAGCCGCGCGGGCTGCGGCGGCGGGGCTGGCCGCCGTCGCCGGCTGCATGGTGCAGGGCGTTCGCGAAGCACCGCCGGCGGTGCATGACGACTCGTGGCGAGCCGGCTTCGGCCCGATCGACGTGCCGGGGTTCGGCGTGATCCGCCCCGCATGGGACGAGGGGCACGCCGCGGCCAGCGCCGCCGGCGCCACCATCTATATAGAGCCGGGGATCGGCTTCGGCACCGGCCTCCACGAGACGACGCAGCTCTGCCTGGCGGCCCTGATGCGCTGGCGGCAGGGTGGAGGGCCGCTCGACTGCGTGCTCGACTTCGGCAGCGGTTCGGGAATCCTCGGCATTGCCGCCGCCGTGCTCGGCGCGGGCCAGGTGGACTCCGTCGAGATCGACGGATGGGCGCACGAGGCGATCCGGGCAAATGCCAGCCGAAACGGCGTGGCCGAGTGCATTCGCGTGGCTGGACAACTCTCCGAGACTGCCGCCGGCTACGATCTCGTGTATGCCAACATCGTGGCCGCCGTGCTCGTCGCGGAGGCGGAAGCGATCTGTTGGCTCGTTCGTCGCGACGCCAACGGTGGGCTGGCCGGATGCGTCGTGCTCTCCGGCCTCCTCGCCGAGGAGTGGCCGCAGGTGGCCGAGTGTTACACACGGCTCCTCGACTTACGCCCAGTCATGACGAGCATGGGCGACTGGCACTGTCTCCAATTCACACCCTCGCCCGAAGCAGGCCGGCCATGCCACTGATCACCACATCGAGGCCGGCCAGCGAATCGGCCTCCTCGGCCGTAACGGCGCGGGCAAGACGACGCTGATGCGGCTCGTGAGCGGTCATATCCAGCCCGACTCGGGCGAGGTGATTGCGGCTCCCGGCACGAAGGTGGCCCTGCTTCGGCAGGATGTGCCGCAGGACATGGCCGGGTCCATTCGCGACGTGGTGACGGCGGGACTGCCGCCCGAGGCGGTGATCGACGGCGACGACGAGCACACGACCGCCTGGCAACGGGAGCACGCCGTCGATCAGATCCTCTCGCGGATGAGTCTCGCGGGCGAGGCCGTCTTCGAAACGCTCTCCTCGGGAATGAAGCGGCGGGTGTTGCTGGCGCGGGCCCTGGTCGCCGCGCCCGACCTGCTCCTGCTCGACGAGCCCACCAACCACCTCGACATCGACGCCATCGAATGGCTCGAGACCTTCCTCGATCGCTGGGGCGGCACGCTCATGTTCGTGACGCACGACCGGGCGTTTCTGCGGCGGATGGCCCGCCGCATCCTGGAGATCGACCGCGGGCGGATCTTCGACTGGTCGTGCGACTACGACACGTTCCTCGTCCGCAAGGAGGCGGCGATCGCCGCCGAGGAGAAGCAGAACGCGCTCTTCGACAAGAAGCTCGCGCAGGAGGAGGT
>JAIOPD010000135.1 GCA_021414115.1 Planctomycetia bacterium | reverse complement strand
CGGAAATGCCGCAGGAAGACGTGCTCGTGGTGCCGCGGTCGCTGTTCGACACGGTGGGGGCCTTTCAGGGCTTCTGTGGAGATACGGCGGCCTATCTCTCGGCGTTGCTCGATCCTGCCCACACCTCCTGGCGGCCGCGGGCCACCGTCGAGGACGATCCGTCCCTCAAGCAACTGATTCCCTACTGCGTACTCTCGTGGCGGGATGCCGCCGGCACGCCCCACTACTTCGCCTACACGCGCGGCGGCGGCCAGAGTGAGGCCCGCCTGCGGGCGAAGCGGTCGGTCGGGATCGGCGGCCACATCTCGAGCATCGATGGCGAGTATGGCGACAACACCTCCTACGAGGCCGGTATGCGGCGGGAGATCGCCGAGGAGATCGCGATCGACGGTGGCTGGACTTCGCGGTGCGTCGGGTTGATCAACGACGACTCCAACGCCGTCGGCAGCGTGCACCTTGGGATCGTGCACGTGCTCGAACTGGAGCGGCCCGGGGTGGCGTCGCGGGAGAGCGAACTGGTGGAGTGCGGGTTCGAGACGCTCGAATCGCTGCTCGCCGACCGCGACCGCTTCGAGACCTGGTCGCAGATCACCCTCGACGCCCTCCGCGAGGGTAGGCTGGGCTGAGCACCAGGGGCCCTGACACGAGTGGCGACGCGGCCGTGATCTACCTTGACAACCACGCCACGACCCGGCTCGATCCGCGGGTGCTCGAGGCGATGCTGCCGTGGCTCACCGATCACTACGGCAACGCCGGCAGCACGACCCACGAAATGGGCCGCGAGGCCCGGGCCGCGGTCGATGCTGCGCGAGACACGTGTGCGGCGGCGATCGGGGCCACGCCCCGCGAGATCGTGTTTACCGGCGGAGCCACCGAGAGCGTCAACCTCGCGATCCTGGGCACGGCGTCCCGTATCCGCGGGCAGACGGGCGGCGTGTCGCGAGGGCATGTGATCACCGTCGCTACCGAGCACCACGCCGTGCTCGATCCGATCGAGCACCTGGAGCGCGAAGGCTTCGCCGTCACCCGGCTGCCGGTGGCGGGGCAGGGCGATCCATCCGGTGTGCCCGGCCGGATCCGACTCGCCGACCTCGACTCGGCGCTGCGTCCCGACACCTTTCTCGTGTCGGTGCTCCTGGCCAACAACGAGATCGGCGTGGTGCAGGAAGTCGCGGCGATCGCCGACCGGGTTCATGCCGCGGGGGCGATTCTCCACGTCGACTGCGCTCAGGCCCTCGGGCGGATACCAGTCGATGTCGACTCGATCGGCGCCGACCTCGCGAGTTTCTCGGGCCACAAGTTCCACGGTCCAAAGGGCGTGGGAGCGCTCTATGTCCGCCGTCGCGGCCGGGCGGTTCGCGTCGATCCGCTCGTGTTTGGCGGCGGACAGGAGCGGGGCATGCGGAGCGGCACGCTCGATGTGCCGGCGATCGTGGGGATGGCGGAGGCCGCGCGACTCGCCAACGAGGGGTTGGCCGCCGAGGTGCCGCATATGCGGCAGCTGCGTGATCGGCTCTGGCAAAAGCTCACGGACGTGGTGCCAGGCATCGCGATCAACGGCCCCGCGCTCGATGCGGACGATGTCGGCCCCACTCCTGTCCGGCTCGTCAACAATCTCAACGTGCACATTCCCGGTGTCGATGGTCAGACGCTGCTGGCGACCTTGTCGAACGAGGGCTTGGCGTTGAGTTCCGGCAGTGCCTGCTCGTCGGAGAGTCCGCGGCCGAGCCACGTGCTCTTGGCCCTCGGGCTCTCCGAGGATCAGGCCCGCGCCAGCCTGCGATTCGGCCTCTCCCGGTTTACGACCGAAAGCGAGGTGGACGAAGCCGCTCGCCGCATCGCGGCCGGCATCGCCCGCCTCCGACTCCAATAACGCCCCGCGTCACCCCGCCAGGTGCGGCGCAGGCTGACGAGCGTTGAAGATTTCGCTCGTCGGAGCCGAGCATCTCCGAACCGTGGCGAGCGAAATATTCCGGCGAAGGAAGCCTGCGACGCACCCGGCGCCGCCTCTCGGATGGCTTTCGGAACCGCCGGCCTTTCCGCGTCGAGGGCAGTGGGATACTATTGAGGCAGCGGTCGCTGCGAGAACGCATCGCCGGGCGAATCAGGCCAGCAAGAGGAGTCACCCCATGTCGGTCATGCTCACGGAAAAGGCAGCCAGCGAAGTCAAGAAGATCATCACCGAGCAGAAGCTCGATCCGGCCACGGTTCTCCGCGTGGGCGTTGCCGGCGGCGGCTGCAGTGGCTTCAGCTATTCGCTCGGCTTCGACACCCAGTTCGATCCCAAGGCCGACACCAAGTCGGAACAGCACGGCGTCGCCGTCGTCGTGGACAAGAAGAGCGATCTGTTTCTCGACGGGACCACGCTCGATTTCCACGAGGCGATCGACAAGCGGGGCTTCACGTTCAACAATCCGAACGCGAAGAAGAGCTGCGGATGCGGCAGTTCGTTTCAGGCCTGATCGGCGCCGCGGCCTGACGGCTGCCGTCGTGGCTTTTCAGAGGACATCATCGTCGTGGCTGCGGAGAAGGTGTATATCGTCGGGATCGGCGACGACGGCGTCGAGGGCATGACTGCCCATGCCCGGCGGCTCGTGGAGGCTGCCGATGTGCTCGTGGGCCCCGAGTCGTGCGGCCCGCTCATGCCCGTGGGACTGCGGTCGCGTTTGGTGGCTGCCGCGAATCTCGAGGAACTCGTCGAGAGGATCGAGGCCGGGGGCCAGAAGCGGATTGTCGTGCTCGCCTCGGGCGATCCGCTCTTCTACGGCACGGCCCGGTATGTCTGCTCGAAGCTCGGCAAGGATCGCTTCGAGGTCGTGCCGCACGTCAGCAGCATGCAACTCGCGTTCGCCCGCGTGAAGGAATCGTGGGAAGACGCATTTCTCGCGAACCTCGCCGGCCAATCAATCGAACGGGTTATCGATCGCGTGCGGTCGAGCGACACGGCGGGGTTGTTCACGAGCGACCAGTGGCCGGCTCCGGCCGTGGCCCGGGCGCTGCTCGACGAAGGGGTCGATTCCTTTCAAGCGTATGTCTGCGAGAATCTCGGCTCACCCGACGAACGGGTCACGCAGGGCAGCCTCGCCGAGATCGCGAAGGATTCGTTTGCCTCGCCCAACGTGATGATCCTCGTCCGCAAGGCCCGGGTTGCTGACAAGCCGGGGCACGTGGGCACGCGGCTCTTCGGCAACCCCGACGAATGCTTTCTGCAGTCGCGGCCCAAGCGCGGCCTGCTGACGCCGTCCGAAGTACGGTCGCTGGCGCTCGCCGAACTCGGCCTGAAAACGACGAGCGTGATGTGGGACGTGGGGGCCGGCAGCGGATCGGTGGGCCTCGAAGCAGCGCGGATTGCCGGTGACGGCAGCGTGTATGCGATCGAGATGGATCCCGACGACCACTCGTTGATTCGCGAGAATGCCGCGCGGTTCGGCGTGACGAATCTCCATCCGGTGCTCGGCCGGGCCCCCGAGGCATGGCAGTCATTGCCCGATCCCGATGCGATCTACGTGGGGGGCAGCGGCCGCGACGTCGCCATGCTCGTCGAGCAGGCCTGGGCACGGCTCAAACAGGGTGGCCGGCTCGTGACTGCGTGCAACAGCATCGAGAACCTCGCCGCCGTGCACTCCCTGCTGCGGGCGCGTTCGGGCGACGCGGCGTATTGGATGGTCAACATCGCCCGAGGCATCGAGCAGCTCGATCGCATTCGATTCGAGGCGATCAACCCGATTTTCCTGATCGCGGCCACGAAGCCGGCGTGACATGATGTCCGACCTACCGCAACCGCTGGACGTGATCGCGGTCGGTGCCCATCCCGACGACGTCGAGATCGGCTGCGGTGGCACGCTGGCGCTCTTGGCGGCGCAGGCCACCGGGTGGGCATCGTCGACCTCACCGACGGCGAGCCGACGCCACGGTCGAGCGGCCCCGAGGAACGGCTTCGCGAGGCGGCCGCGGCCGCGGCCGCGCTCGGCGTGACGCATCGCGAGACGCTCCCCTTCACGAATCGGCGGCTGTTCGATGAGTTCGAGGTGCGGGTCGCACTCGCCAAGGTGTTTCGCCGCTGGCGGCCGCGGATCGTCATCGGGCTCGGCGACAAGACACCGCTGGCGTCGCCCGACCACGCGCAGGCCGTGGCGATCACGGAGGCGGCGGTCTTCTACTCCCGGCTCACGAAGTGGGATGACACGTTCGCGGGCCTGCCGGTGCACACGGTGCCGCAGTTTCTCACCTACTTCCTGTTTGCCGGCGTGCCGCAGGTGCCGCACGGCCACTGGCCCCTGGCGGTGGATATCGCGCCGCATCTCGACGCCAAGATCGCGGCGATCGCCTGCTACCGTTCGCAGTTTCCCGCCGAGAAGGCGCATGTCTTCTCCCGGGTGCGGTCGATGGCCGAGACGGTCGGCATCATGGCGGGCTGTGCGGCGGCCGAACTGCTGGCGTCGAGTCGCCTGCCGCTGACGACCGACCCGATGCGACTGCTGTTTCCACACGCTTCCGCGTGATGCGACGGGGCTCGGGGCACGGGCAGCCCCTCGCTGGTACTCGATTGTGTCCGTTGCCGGGGAAGCCCGAAGCGCGAGCGACGGGTATCCGGGTGGCGACCTCGAAAGCGCCGCGGAGCGAGACGGGGTGGAGGACGTATTCCCCGCGCTCGCGCTTGGGGCTTCCTGACGGGAAAGACCGTGCTCTTTTGCAAGTGTATAACTTCGCGTCGAGTTGCCCTTCGGTGGCTCGCTCATCCATGCCCCGTCGGCGAGACCACTCGTGCCCGCAAAGATAAGCACCGTCGATTGCGTCGTGATCGGAGCGGGCATCGCCGGGCTGGTGACGGCGGCGCGGGTTGGAGGCCACGGCCGCCGCGTGCTCGTGCTCGACAAGTCGCGGGGTGTCGGCGGACGAATGGCGACGCGGCGCGTCGGCGAGGCCGTCTGCGACCATGGCGCGCAGTTCTTTACGCAGCGTACGCCCGGCTTCCACGGCGTCGTCGAGCAGGCGGTGCACGAGTCGGCGGTTGTCGAATGGTGCAGAGGCTTTGCCCGCGACGGGAGCATCGCCGTGGATGCGGCTGGAGCCGGCGACGGCCACCCGCGCTACCGCGGCGTCCGCGGGATGACCGACCTGCCGAAGTGGTTGGCAGCCGGGCTCGCCGGGCGAGGAACCGAGATCGAGGTGCGGACCGGCGCGAAGGTGACGGCGGTGGCGATCGCTGCCGACCGCGTGCGGGTGAGCATCGAGGGGCAGGATGGAGCGGCCGAAGTCGTCGAGGCGGCCGGCTGTGTGCTCACCGCTCCCGTGCCCCAGGCGCTCGACCTGCTGACGGCGGGCGGTTCACTCGACCGCTTGGAGGCTCATGCCATCGAGCGGCTGCGGACCGTGGACTACGACCCGTGCTTCGCGGTGATGCTCGTGCTCGACCGGCCGAGTCTGCTGCCGGAGCCGGGGGCGATCCAGTTCGGAGGCGACGCACCGGGGCCGGTGGCCTGGGTGGCCGACAACCAGCGGAAGGGCATCTCGGCCGTGCCGGCGCTCACGGTGCATGCCACCGGTGCCTTCAGCCGCGAACACTTCGACGAGCCGCCAGAGGAGGTCGCGGCGGTGCTCGTGGACGCCGTCCGCCCCTGGATTGACGGCGACCCGCGGACGGCGGTCGTCGAGCGGTCGGTCCACCGCTGGAAGTTCGCGACGCCGACGACGATCCTGCCCGATCTCTTCGTGTCAGTGTCGTTGTCGCCCCCGATCCTCTGCTGCGGCGATGCCTTCGCCGGGCCGCGGGTGGAGGGGGCCTTTTCGAGCGGTGCCGCGGCGGGCACGATGCTCGCGGACCGGCTCGGCGGAGGTGGGCGATGAGCGAGCCGCTCGACTGCGTGATCGTGGGGGCCGGGCTCGCGGGACTCACCTGCGCGGGCGAACTCGTCCGCGCCGGTCGCCGAGTGACGCTCGTCGAGGCGGCCGATCGCGTGGGCGGCCGCGTTGCCACCGACACGGTCGAAGGCTTCCGGATCGATCGCGGCTTCCAGGTCTACAACGACGCCTATCCGGAAGGTCGGCGACAGTTCGATCTCGCCGCGCTTTGTCTCGGCACGTTCGAGCCCGGAGCGTTGATCGCCGCCGAGGGCAAGCTCCGGCGGGTAAGCGACCCGTGGCGACGGCCGCTGGCGGCGCTGGGATCGCTCCTCGATGGGAGCGTGGGAATCGCCGACGGCCTGCGGACGGCGCGGCTGCGAAGCGATGCGATTCGGATGGTGCGGACGGGTGTGGTCGATCCCGACGCCGCCACGACCGCGGGCGAGCGGACGACGCGTGAGGAGCTCCTGGCCCGCGGCTTCTCCGAGGGATTCATTCGTCGGTTCTTCGTGCCTTTCTTTGGCGGCGTGTTCCTCGAGCGGCCGCTCGACACGTCGGCGGCGGTGTTTCTCTTCGACTTCGCGATGTTCTCCCTGGGCCGGGCCTGCCTGCCGGCTGGCGGCATGGACGCGATTCCGCGGCAGCTCGCCGCGGGGCTGCCGCAGGGATCCGTGCGATTAGCGACGCGGGTGCGATCGGTCGAGCCCGGGCAGGTGACGCTCGACGACGGCGCCGTGCTCACGGCCAGAGACGTCGTGGTGGCGGCCGATGGCGGATCGGCCGCTTCGCTCCTGCCGACGGGGCTTTGCACCGGGCTGGCCGAGCGCAGGTGGAAGAACACCCGCCTGGTTGCCTTCGCGGCCGATCATTCGCCGCTCTCGTCCCGCACGCTCGTCGTCAGCGCCGAGTCCGCCGGGCCGATCGATAACCTCACCGTGCCGTCCGACGTGGCAGCGGGCTACGCGCCACCGGGTCGGTCGCTCGTGACGGTTTCTGTCCGCGGCGACTGGAGGGGCGACGATCCGGCCAATGCGGCGAAGCGGCAGGCAGCCGCCTGGTTTGGCGAGGCGGTCGAAGGCTGGCGGCACATGACCACGGTGGACGTGCCGCGAGCCCTCCCCGACGAGTCGCCGGCGGCCAGGCGGGCCCGCATGACCGGTCCCCGGCTCGCCGACGGCCTCTGGATCTGCGGCGACCACTGCGGCACCGCCTCGATCAATGGCGCTCTGGCCAGCGGTCGCCGCTGCGCCGAGGCCCTGCTTCGGGCGTCGTAGAAGACGACGCGGCGGGATCAGCGAGCGGCTGCGGCATCGGGTGGCCGGGAAGCCCGGAGCGCGAGCGACGGGTATCGTGCGATTGCGAGTGACCTGAACCAGCAGGGTGTGAGTCCCTGTCGGGGTTTGGCTTGAACCCCGTAGCCGATCGAAACTGCATCCCCGCGAGGGGGTGTGGAGAGCATC
>JAIOPD010000051.1 GCA_021414115.1 Planctomycetia bacterium | reverse complement strand
CCTCGCTGCTCAGCGGTAGAGCGCATTCGACTTTGGTGTTTTGCCGGCTCGGGGGGCCAAAAGTCGCCGCTTCGCGGTCCTTCGGATTCTCGCGGCGGCAGGATCGCCGACGCTCGTCGAGCGTGTGCCGACCCTCCCGTCGCCTCCCCGTCCTGGCTTGCCAACACGACGCTACACTTCGACTGGATGCGCTCTAGAGGGCGACATCGCCCAGTCGGCGGTCGAGATCCGCGAGCATCTCCCGAACGAGTTCGAGCGGGAGGCCGACGACATTTGAAGGGCTCCCTGACACGAGCCGCAGTGGCAGACGCTCGTCCTGGAATCCGCAGGCACCGGCTTTGCCCTGCCACATCCCGCTCTCGAGATACCACTCGAGGAAGTCGTCGGTGAGCGGTCCCATTTCCAGAATGCTTTCCGCCTCACGGGTGAGCGGTGGATGGTGAGGGGGGCGCCAGAGGCAGACCCCCGATATCGCCCGATGCCGGCGGCCGGAGAGCTTTTGCAGCATGCTACGGGCATCGTCGCGATCCACGGGCTTGCCCAGGGGTTCGCCATCGACCTCGCTGAGCGTGTCGCAGGCGAGGATCGTGCCGCTCACACCCATCGCGGCCACTGCCTGGGCCTTGGCGTTGGCCAGCCGACGGACATAGTCGCCGAGCGTTTCGTCGTGTGCCTGGGGTGGTGCCCCGGATTCGGCCTCTTCCGGAGCGGCCACGACCGTCACGTTCCAGCCCTCCGCTCTGGCCAGTTGCAGCCGTCGCGGCGAACGACTTGCAAGCACGATCGTCCTCGGCGACCCTTGACTCATGAAAGCTCCCGTTCGCGGCATCGAAGTCCTCTTCGAGGATGACCATCTGATTGCCGTGGTCAAGCCCGCCGGCCTGCCGACCGCAAACGCGGCCCAGGGGGAAGCGAGCGTGTTTACCGCCTTGAAACGCCGCTTCGGCCAAGCTGCGTTTGTCGGCATCGTCAGTCGGCTCGACGCACCGGTTTCCGGGGTCGTCGTCATCGCCAAGACGCCGACCGCGGCCGCGAGCCTCGCCGAGCAGTTCCGGGAGCGGACGGTCGACAAGGCCTACGCGGCCGTCGTAACAGGGCGATTTCCGGCCCCGCTCGGCACGTGGATCGAGTGGCACGACGCCATTTCACGGCATCCCGGGGAACGGGCGTCGGAGATCCACCCCGCTGCCGCGGCTCGCGAGGATGGCGGCGACGGCGTACCGCGGGTGGCGCTGTCCAAGGCCCGGGTCACCCGCAGGGCAGGGGAGGTCTCGCTCGTCGAGCTCGAACCCGCCACCGGCCGCCGCCATCAGTTGCGGGTGCAGCTCGCCTCCCGCGGCTGCCCGATCGTCGGCGATCGCCTGTACGGCAGCCGGTTGCCATGCCGCACGGGCGGCTTGGCTCTGCATGCCGTCCGGCTCACGATCACCCACCCTGCGACGGGCAAGCGGATGACCTTCGAATCGCCCTGTGAGTCGGTGTGGAAGGATGTCTTTCCGAGTCTGTTTCGTGGTCGCGCCGGCTCGTGATCGGCCAACGACCGGCCACTGCTCGTTGGTAGACTTTCGTTGCCATGACCAAGCCTGCCGCCCAGCACCGTTCCGAGCGCCTGCGGTTTCACGACACGGCCGTGGCGAGCGGACTGCTTGACGACGCCCAGCTCGCGGCGGCGGAGAAAGAGATCGGTCTCGTGATCGATGCACGGACCGCCGATCCCGAGGCTTGGGACCGTGCGGTATCGGAGCGGCTCGTCTCGCAGGGGCTGCTGACCCCGTTTCAAGCTCGCGAGATGCTGGCTGGCCGCCGCCGCTTCCGGCTCGGCCAATACACCGTGCTCGACGAGATCGGCAAGGGGGGTATGGGGCAGGTGTTTCGTGCCGAGCACGCGATGATGGGCCGCGAGGTGGCCGTGAAGGTCTTGCCGCGGGCCAAGTCGACGCCCGAGTCCGAAGCAGCGTTTCGGCGCGAGATGCGGATGCTCGGCAGGCTCGACCATGAAAATCTGGTGCGGGCCTATGACGCCGGCTATGACGCGATGGTCTCCTATCTCGTCACCGAGCTCGTGCCTGGCATGGATCTCAAGCAGCACGTGCAGACGCATGGCCCGCTCGGCGAGGCGGCGGCGGCCTCGGTGATCGCGCAGGCGGCCCGCGGGCTCGCCCATGCGCACGATCAGGGGCTCGTGCACCGCGACGTGAAGCCGGGCAACCTGCTGGTCATGCAGGACGGCCGCGTGAAGGTGCTCGATCTCGGCCTCGCCGGCTCGCAACTGGAGGAGGAATCGTCACGGATCGGCCGCATCGTCGGCACGATGGACTACATCGCCCCCGAGCAAATCCGGATGCCCGACGACGTAGGGCCGTCTGCCGACATCTACGCGCTCGGCTGCACGGCCTACTACGCCGTGACGGGCCGCGTGCCGTTTCCGGGAGGGAGCCGCAAGGAGAAGATGCACCGGCATCTGACCGAGACTCCCGATTCCGTGCGGCTGCTCGCGCCGCACCTCAGTGACGCCTTCTGCAAAGTGATCGAAGACATGATGGTGAAGTCGTCAGCCGGACGGATCGGCTCGGCGGCAGAGGTGGTCGAGCGGCTGCGTCCCTGGCTGCCGGAGGGACAAGGGGCTTTTTCCAAGGGGGTGCCCGCCTTGGATTCGACCGCCGCCCGATCTCGCGACGCCATTCGGCCGCCGCCGTTGCCGACCGCTGCGGGGTCGGGGGCAGCGGAGCGGTCGTCGACCCTGTCAGGTGTCTCGGACTTCACGATTCAGCCGGCGGTCGAGGCGGGGGCGTGGGGAATGAAGATCCTGAAGGAGATCGGGCTGCCGAGACTCGTCGGGATCACGACGCAGGCGCTCTTCCTTGCCGTGCCGGTCGGCCTCGCCTTTGGCTGGGCGATGGACGTGGTGCGGAGCATCGACCCCGAGCGTTTCGCGAGCCTGCTTCGCGGCACGACGCCGGCGAGACTGGGGTGGACCGCCTTTCTGATTCTGTTCGCGCTGCAAACGATGTTGGGAACCACGAGCCGCAGGTCGCGGTAGCAGCCCAGGGAAGGCTGCCAAGAGTGGTGCCGTTTCCATGCGGGAAACAGAGGGTTCTCGTTGACAATTTCCCGGTTTCCGCCTACGAAAGGGGCTCGGGACAGGTAGCTCAGTTGGTAGAGCAATGGACTGAAAATCCATGTGTCGCCGGTTCGATTCCGGCCCTGTCCACTGGATCGTAAGAGAATCTTCCCCACGCGGGCCATGAGTTTGGCCCACGCAATCCGCAAGCCCGTCGACGAACTCGAAGGGCGGGAGACTCACGACGCCGTGGGCTCCCGGCCGCGATGTCTGCCACGTGCGGCTCGGGTCAATCCACGCGGCGGCCTTGTGCCGCGGGGGCGTGTCTGGCGTCGACCGAGAATCCGCCGCTGTTGCCCCAGGCGAGCATCTCCGTGGCCGCATCGGCATCGATGAGCCGGCGATGACGACGCTGCCCGCGCCTACCGCCCCCGGGAGTTGGCTGCTGAGGCCCTTGCTTTTTACGAGGAGTTCAGGCCTGCGCGTAAGGGGCTGGGGAGCAAAAGGCGTGCTCGATCTGCGGACGATCCGCTCGCTCGCCAAGGGGCAGAGTCCGCGTCGGGGGCCCGTTTTCTGAAAGCCAGTTCAAGACCCTCAAATACCGCCCCGACTTCCCGGACCTGTTCGCCACCTTCGACCACGGCCTCTCCTTCTGTCGCCGGTTCTTCAACTGGCACAACGAAGAGCACCGCCACTGGGGCATCGGGCTCCTGACGCCAGCCGTCGTGCATACCGGCCATACCGAGGCAGCCATCGAGTCGCGGGCCGCCGTGCTGGCCGACGCCCATGCCCGCCACCCCGAGCGGTTCGTCAGAGGCCGCCCGCTGCGCAAGCCGCGTGGCGAGGGCGCGGCGGATCGCCCCCCACAGGAGCTGCGGATCTGCGCCGAGGACGTAATGGCGACGGTAATGATCGACGATCTTCGGCCGTTCGCGGCGGCGAACCTCGGCATCCATGACAAGACGAGACAGCGCATCGCACCAGGCGGTAGATGCACGCCGTGGTCGCCGCCGAACGCCGCGTCGTACTCGGCCTGCTGCGACTGTCAGTCGGCGCCCGTGACCGGCCAGTGATCGGCGCCTGATCCCGGTCATCGTCACGAAGCATTTCGACCTACAGGTCTTCCAGCGGCATGGCCGCGGAAGGAGGCCTGTTATGGCGAATGTGCTGGAGATGATGATGGTCGAGGCGATTCATTCACTACGATCGGCAGGACTGTCCTGTCGCGAGATCGCTCGACGGCTCGGGATTCACCGGGAGACGGTCTCTCGGCACCTGCGACTGGTCCGAGATCCGATTTCAAAACCGGCCAGCGCGCCGACCGGAAATCGACGGCAGAAAGCGGCAAAAGCCGACGTCGATACCACCGCTTAAGCCGCTACGATCTGATCAAGCCACTTGCCAAAAGGTTCGAACAAGAGGATTCCTCCGTCCAATACACCCCACACGGTGGCCGGTTTTGGGAGCCGATGAGTGGCCGGTTTTGGCGCGCCGAATGACAATTTTCAACGGCAAGGCGAAACTGACCACCAGAAAAGCGTTCGGCTTCCGGACGCCGCGGGGCATCGAAATCGCCATCTTTCATGTGCTCGGCCGATTACCGGAGCCTGCGTTCACTCACAGAATCTGCTGAGGAGGCTCTTTTTCACGGAGTCCTTGGTTTGGTCAAGCCTCTTTGCAGATATTCCTGGAAAGATTCCAGTCATCGTTTGCAGGTTCTAGAGTTGCGGCGCATACACGCTGCGACGCCTTTCTGGTTTCTGCACCAGAGCGCATCAGAGGTCTGGGGAACATGACGCCGCTGGAGACGGTGATCGTCGAGCCCACGGCTTCCGGGCCGAGACGCTCGGCCCTCGTGGTTCGGCACGGCGCACATTCACCAACGATCAGGTGAAGGCATGCGTGCGGTTTGACTTCGAGGTGCTCCGCGGCCACCCGGTCTCGTGCAACATCCCCGCCACAGGATGCCGCTGCCTTTAGCACGCCAGGACCCTGTCGCGGGCACAGCGGCCCCGCTACCGCCGCCGCTCGGCGATTCGGCGAAACTGCGCCTCCGCCTCCGGAAAATCCTCGACGATCCGCCGGAAGTCGGTGGCCGCCAGCACGAGCAGATCGCATGGAGAAACCGCCCGCACCGTGGCGTTGCGCGGCCGGTTGTCCAGCAGCGCCATCTCGCCGAAGCACTCGCCCTCCTTCACGCCCCCCAGCCTGCGACCGTCCTCATCCAGCGCCTCCAGTTCCCCGCGGCAGACCACATACAGATCCGAGCTCTGTTCACCCCGCTCGACGACCGTCGCCCCGGCTTTGACCGCCCGGGGCTGACAGGCGAGCGTGAGGTTGTTGAGCAAGACCGCGGGTGCATGTGAGAAAAACTCGCTCCGCAGCAGCACCTCACGGGTGATGCACTCGTGCCAGCGCCGGTCGTCGCGGGCGAGCAGCGCATGGGCGGCGAGCGGGCCCCACGTGCCGGCCATGTAGTTGGGAAAGTCGTCGGCCCGCGTCTCGTTCCAGAGATCGAGCACCGGCTGCACGATCCGCCATCCAGCCTCCACGAAGTCGGTGCGGGAGAAGAGGGTCGGATCACCGTTGAAGGCACTGTAGAGCAGCACCTCGTAGCCCGTGCCACGCGTCGCCTCGAAGGTCTCGGCGTAGTCGAACCGCATGCCGGCCCGCTGCAGATCGAACGCCGGGCCGGGCCGCTTCGCCTGGATGCGAATCTCGACACCCTGGAAGGGCTGGATGTGGAAGATCAGCACATTGGGCTCGCCGCCGTCGCCGGCCTGTGGCCGGAACTGCACGACGATCTCGGTCCCCCGCTTCCAGAGCGATTTTCCCGACCGCAGGTAGACGGGCATCCCAGCCCAGCGGTCGTTGTCGAGATGCAGTTTGATCGCGGCATACGTCGGCGTATTGGAGTTCGGATCGACGTTCGGCTCCTGCCGATAACCGGAGACGACGGCCCCGTCGGCCTTCGTGCCCGCACCATACTGCCCGCGGACGCAGTCGCGGGCCACGGCCGTGGGGTCGAGCAGCCGCACGGAACGGAGCAGGCGTGACTTCTCGTCGCGCACGGCCGACGGATGGAGCGACACCGGAAGTTCCATGCACACGTAGGCCAGCATCTGCATGAGGTGATTCTGCAGCATGTCCCGAACCACGCCCGTCTTGTCGTAATACTCGCCGCGCGTCTCCACACCCACGGTTTCCGTGGCCGAGATTTGGATGTGGTCGATGTGCGCGGCGTTCCAGAGCGGAGCGAAGATCCCGTTGGCCATGCGGAACGCCAACAGGTTTTGGACCGTTTCCTTTCCCAGGTAATGGTCGATGCGGTAGATCTCGTCCTCGCGCCAGTGGGTCAGCAGCGAGCGATTGAGCGCCACGGCCGACGGCAGGTCCTTGCCGAACGGCTTCTCGACGATGATTTTCCGGCGGCCCGGGAGGCGTGTGAACCCGGCCCCGTCCAAGAGCCCGTTCACCGTCTGGAAGAACTCCGGGGAAATGGCGAGGTATAGCAGCGTGTTGCCGGCGGCCCCGCAATCGCCGCCGACAGCCAGCACGAGATCACGGAGTCGCGCATAGGCCTCCGGGTCGGAGAAATCGCCCGCCGTGTAATGGAGCCGCGACTCCAGCCATGCCCAGCGGTCGGCGTCGAAGTCGCGGCGCGTGTGGAACCGCTGAATGTCCTGTCGCTGTTGCTCACGAAACGCCGTCGTATCGAGCGAACGGCGGGCCATGCCGATGACAGCACACGCCTCGGGCAACAGACCGTCACAGACGAGATTGTAGAGCGCCGGCATCAGGAGCCGCTTCGTGAGGTCGCCGGAGGCGCCCAGGATCACGAGCACGCCCGGCGCGGCGACTGCCCCGCCGCCAAGCCTCGAGTTGTCCCGGTCCTCAGCGGACACTGTTTCCACCGGCCCTGTTCGCATCGCTTGCTCCTGTCAGGAATGACCGCCCGCGATTGTTGCGGCGCGCAGGAGCGGATTCCTAGCCCACACGATCCCCAGCGAGACACCGATGGCATTCCGGCCCGATCGCGCGGTCGCGCCCCCCGAGCAGTGCGCCGGAGCCCACGCCCTGGCCTCGGTCATGGAAGCCGGGGGCGGGCTTCCGTTGTGCCACAGACCAACGGGCGTGTGCCATGGCTCCGGCCCACGGGGCCGGAAAGAACGGCCGCTCATGGCGCGGGTCGGGGAGGAGTTTCCGCTTGAGTGTCCTGGGGTGTGGCGGCGACATCCGGCTGATTGCGTTACACCCAAGCCGTGGCCCATCCGGAGAATCCTGACACACCTCGGCGAACCGCTCGAACCGCCGCCCAATCACCGTCGCCAGAGCACCTGGAGCGACAGTCCCAGCCCATCGTCGAAGTTGACCACGTCGGTGCGTCCGGACGTGAAGCTCATTCCCTGGAAGAGCGTGCGATCGAAGAGATACGCGGCCGTCGCTTCCAGCGTGAAGCCGCGGCCAAGGGCCTGTTCCAGCCCGACGGCCGCCCGCTGATCGAATACATAGAACCGCTGATCGTCTTTGACGCGATCGGCGAGAAAGTAGATCTCCGTGTCGCTCCGGTAGAAGGCCAGCAGCGAGAGCGTGTCGGCGAGACGGCGGCGGGCCGTGGCGTTGAAGTTGACCAAGGGAAAGTAGTTCGCGGTGAAGGTCCAGTCGTCCGTCGGTCGGTATTCGAGCGAAGGGGGCACGCCGATCTTCGCCTCGAACCTGTCGTTTGGCCGCCACACGTAGGCGATGCCCGGCAGCGGATAGGGCAGCTGCGACGTGGGCGAATAGAAGAGGCTGTAACTCCACTCGTCGCGGGCATTGGCGGCGGGGCGGTTGTAGAAGCCGACCGTCATCAGGGTGAGGTCGCGGCCGGCCGCATAGGGGCGGTCGCTCGCCGATCCGAAGAGAAACGTGCCTCCCAGGCTGCCGCCACCAGCGAGCGGACGGATGTGCATGAAGCCCGTCTCGACAAGCCACAGCTGTCCCGGAATCGCCTGGCCGGAGTCGGGCAGCACGGCGTCGGTGGCCAGTTCGAGGCGACCGAACTTGGCGATTGCGATCCACAGCGGCCGCCCCTCGGCGGGCACGCCGATCGGGACCGCGACCCGGGCGAACTGCGCGTTCATGGCGAGTTGATCCGCCTGCCCATCGACGTCGACCGCCGGCGCCCAGAAACCCCCGATCGAAAACGGCGCCGCCGCACCGAATGTCGCCGTCGGCCGCTGGCGTGGGACGGCCGCCTCCGGATCGAGGTCGGAGATCGGTTCGTTGGCGAAGACGTCTTCCTCGAGGTTGAACTCGACGGGCGGCAGCCGGGCCACCCGCTCGCCGCCGCGGTCCGCCGGTGGCTGCGCAGCTGCGGGCCCGACGAGCATTCCGGCCCAGGCAGTCAGCGGCAGGAGGATGGTGGAGGGTCGCAGCAACACGCGTGGGCTCCGCATCATTCCGCCCTCGGTGGCGGGCGGAGGTTTTAGCGGGTGATCGCCCCGCTGGTAACCGCAAAAGCCGGGGGCTCGGCGGCAACTGGAGGGCCGTGGTGGCTGGTATCCTGTGGGAACGCAGGAGAAATCGATGGACGCAGCCTGGTCGCAGTCGCAGTCGGCCGTGCGCGGATCTTGGGCCGTCGTTATCAGGGCTCTGGCCGCGGCGATCACCCTGGGCGTTGCCGGCAACGGTGAGGCGCAGCAGGGGGCCACTCCGAAAAAGCCACCGCGGCCGGAGCGGACCGCGGCGACACGTGTCATCGCCGCCAATCGGCTGCGAGACATCTATCGCGGGGACCCGCATTCATGGCCGCCGCCCCACGTCGATCCGGAGATCGAGTGGCGCGAGATCGGCCTGCTCCCGGAGGTCGTCCATCCGGAATCGAATCCCCGCAGCACGGAGAAGGAGGCGCTGGGACGCACGCTCTTCTTCGACGCCCGACTCTCGGCGAGTGGCAAACTGGCCTGCGTCTCCTGCCACGAGCCGAGTCTCGGCTGGGCCGATGGTCGGGGCGTGAGCGAGCCGCGCGGCAAGGGGCCTGGCAGGAACGCCCAGACGATCCGCAATGCGGTCTTTCAGCCGGCGCTGTTCTGGGACGGCAGAGCGGCCAGCCTCGAGGAACAGATCGAGGAGGCACTCACGAATCCGGCCGAGATGGCCGCTGATCGCGACCAGGTGGTCCGACTGCTCGCAGCGACCCCCGGCTATCGAAAACTCTACGACGACGCGTTTCCGGGGCGGGCACTCGAGTTTGCGGCGGTGGTCGAGGCGGTGGCCTGCTTCGAGCGAACCGTCGTGGGAGGAAAGTCACGATTCGACGCCTTCATGAAGGGAGATGCTTCCGCGCTCTCCGACGAGGAAGTCCTCGGCCTCGACCTTTTCCGGCGCGACGCCCGGTGCATGAACTGTCACCACGGGCCCATGTTCAGCGACGGCCGCTTTCACGATCTTGGCCTGAGTTTCCACGGACGGACGAACGAAGACCTCGGCCGCTATCGGATCACCCATGATCCGGCCGACAAGGGTCGCTTCCGCACGCCCACGCTCCGGGACGTCACGCAGACCTCGCCCTTCATGCACACCGGCATGTTCGAACTGCGGGGCGTGCTCGCCATGTACAACGCGGGCATGGTGACGCTGAAGCGGCAGGCGTTCGAGCGGGACGACGGGGAGTTTCCGGTCAAATCACCCCACCTGAAGCCGCTGGGTCTCAACCGCCAGGATCTGGACGACCTCGCCGCGTTTCTGGCGTCGCTCGAGGAACCGCCGCGCGGCATGCGGCCGCCCCCGCTTCCCGGGATCGAGGACCAACCCGTCAGCGCGGAGCGGTGACGGCCCCCCGCGCGGCGGTCACGGCCGCGTTGGAGAGCCCCTGGACCCTCACCTCGCCAGTGGCGTTCGCGGTGACGAGCGTCGTGCCGTCAGGACTCATGGCCAGCGCGCGGGGCATGTCCGGCTGCCCGGCCAGACTGCAGAGTTCGTCGCCCGTGGCGGCGTCCCAGATGCGCACGGTGCCATCGGTCGCGGCCGTCACGACACGGCGGCCGTCTGGAGTGATCAACACCTTTTCGACCGGGCCTTCGTGGCCGCGAAAGACGCGGTGTTCCTCCCCGGTCGAGAGGTCCCAGAGGCGGGCCGTCCCATCGAGCGAACCGGTGACGAGGCGGGGGGCCATGGGATCGAAGACGACGGACCTCACCTGGTCGCTGTGGCCGACGAGTGAGGCGACCCCTTCGCCGGTGACGAAGTCGTTGAGGTACACGGTGCCGATCGCCATGCCGGTGACCAGCACTCTCCCATCGGGGCTGGCTGCAAGGCAGGAGACGATGCCGCGCGGGCTCATGGTCGCCACGACGCGGCCCGTCGCCGCGTCGTGCAGTTCCGATGTCACGTAGGCCACGCGAGTGCCGTCGAATCCGAAGACGGCGGCGACATCGACGTCCAGCGACGTGCGCGGCGCGGAAAACTCCACGCATGTGTCCCCCGTGTTCAGGTTCCAGAGCTTCACGATGCCCCCGGGCGAGGTCGTCGCGAGCCGCGACCCGTCGGGGCTGAACGTCATTGTCCTGGAAGCATGCAGGTGGTCCCCGAGCGAGGAGAGCAGTTCTCCGGTGTCCGTTCGCCAGACGCGCACGTCGCCGCTTTTTCCCGACGTCTGAAACGCGGCCGCGACGAGCCTGCCATCAGGGCTGTAGACAATCTCGGTCACCCTGCCCAGCCCGCCGCGGAGCGTGCGGAGTCGCTCCAGCGTTCGCGGGTGCCAGACGTCGATGTCGCCAGTCTCCCGTGGTGCGACGGCCAGTTGGCTGCCATCGGGACTGAATGCGGCTGCCGTCATCCCGGGAACGTCCGGGAGCACGGCGAGCGGCTGTGAGGCCGTTCGGGACCAGATCCGCACCGTCCCGTCGTGCGAGCCGGAGGCGAGCGTCTCGCCATCGGGTCGGAAAGCGAGCGTCGTGATCGCACCGTCGTGTCCCAGTAAAACCCGCTCGCAGGCGAATGATTCCGCGTTCCAGAGGCGAACATGGCCGTTGGTGGCCCCGCCCGCAATCTGCCTGCCGTCGGGGCTGTACGCCACTGCCGTGACCGCCGCGGCGTGGCCCAGCAGGCTCGCGATCGGTTGCCCGTCGAGGGCATTCCACACGTGCAACTCGTTTTTCTCACCTGTCATGACGAGGCGGTCGCCATCCGGACCGAATGTGAGGAACGTGGACGATGGCCCGAGCCCCCGCGGCGTCGTGATCGAGCACAGTCGCCGCCCGTCGCTGGTCTCATAGAGGAGCACTTCGAAAGGCCTTTTCGGCGTGTTCACGAAGGCGGCGATCCGCTCGCCGTGGGGACTGAACTCAAACGCCGCGATCCGGGCGTCTCTGCCTCCACACCAAGTGATGCACTCTCCGCCGTCGGCATCCCAGAGTCCAAGTGAACCGGTTGCATTCTGAATGGCCACGCGGCTGCCGTCAGGGCTGAAGACCACCCGCCGGAGTCGTCCCCGATGCTCGTCGAGCAGGATCTCGTCGCGTCCTGTCGCTCTGGCCGTGATGCGGACGCTGCCGTCCCGGGCGTGCACCGCCATCCGTGTGCCGTCGGAACTGATGGCCAGCGGTAGGGGCGAGCCGTTCGTGCCGCCGGCCGAAACGTCTTCCGGGCCTGCAGGGCCTTGCCAGGTGCGGATCCACTCGTCGTCCTGCGATTCGAGGCGGACGTACCGGTGGCGATCATCCGCGGAGAAAAAAGAGAGTGACAGACGGTTGATTCCCACGTGGGATGCCGGATGCTCGACCAGGAACTGTGTTGTCTTGGTCTTGGGGGATTCCCACTTCGTGGCCGTCGCCATGCCCAGCACGCTGCCATCGGGACTGTACCTGACGTCTCGGACCGAACCCTGCCCGACGTCGAGGGCCACCAGCGCCTCGTCGACGCCCGCGCCGAGTATCCGCATCTCGAGCGGGAGCGGCGTCCCTGCGAGCGGGAGCGACTGCCCGTAGATCTGGCGTGCCATTCGCAGGTTCTGACTGTCGAGACACCCGCGGAGCGACCGCAGATTGGAGACGTAGAGCTGTCGCATCGCCTCCCGGTTTGCGGCATCGGCCCGTTCCCGCTCCCCGACGGCGAGCATCCGCTGCCGCTCGGCACGTACGGCGAACAGCGTGATGCCCACGATCGCGATCAGGATCGCTGCCACCATGCCCGCCGCCGCCATGGCCGCGAGCCTGTGCCGACGGGCCAGCCTCACGACCGCGTCGATCAGCCGGGGTGGGCTGGCGGCAATGGCTTCGCCGTGAAGGTACCGGCCCAGATCGGCCTCGAGTTCGGCCGCGCTGGAATACCGTCGGCCCCGGTCCTTCTCCAGGCATTTCGCGACGATCGTCGTCAGATCGCCGCGGAGCCGCGAGTTGACGGTGGAGAGCAACGTCGGTTCGACCTCCTTGACGACGCGGGCCACCTCGTAGACAGCCCGGTTCCGCAGGTCATAGGGCTGCCTGCCGGCGAGGAGTTCATAAAAGACCACGCCCAGGGAGTAGACGTCGGCCCGCACGTCGAGGTCATCGCTCGCGCCGTCGAACTGCTCGGGGCTCATGTAGCACACCGTACCCACGAGCTGCCCGAGCTCGGTGTGCATCGTGGTGAGAGCCGCGTCGCCATCGGTGCTCCGCGCCACGCCGAAATCGATGATCTTCGGCTGCCCGTGGGCATCGACGAGGATGTTGCTCGGCTTGAGATCGCGGTGGATCACGCCCCGCTGGTGGCCGTGGGCGACCGCGCGGCAGACCTCGCGAAAGAGCAGCACGCGGTCGCGGGTCGCGAGACCGTGGCTGGTCGCATAGCCGGTGATCGAGAGGGCCTCCTCGATGTACTCCATGACGAAGTACTGCACCGTGCACCCGGGCAACTCCTGCATTCCCACGGTGTAGATGCGGGCGATGCCCGGATGGGTGAGCCGCCCGAGGATCTGGGCCTCGTGCTCGAACCGCTTCGCTGCGGTGGCCGAGAGGAGTCCTGGCCGGATGACCTTCACGGCCACGGATCGGCAGGGCATCCCCTGCAAACCCTCGTAGACCCGCCCCATGCCCCCCTCGGCGATGAAGCGCACGATCGTCACGTCGCCGAGCCGTGCGCCGGGCTGGAGGTCGCCCGCCGTCGGAGCGGTGGCAGACGGTCGCAGCAGTTCGGTCAGTCCCGAGCCGCTCAGCCCGCCGTCATCGATCGAGTCGGCCTGCTCCTCGGGGGCATCCGGTTCGGATCGCTCCATGGCGAATCATCCGCAGAAGTCGGGTGTGGGCCTGAAGGTCACGCCATCCTAGCCGAAGCAGGCGTCGGTACGAGCCGCACCTCTGGGGCCAGGTCAGCGGCTGGTTGCGATCGATTCCCGGAACCGACTCAGGCTGTAAATGAAGAAGGCCAAACCGATTCCCCCCACCGCGGCGAACTGCGGCCAGACGATGTCGAAGCCCGCCCCGCGGTAGATGATCGCCTGGGCGAAGGTGACGAAGTGCCGCGAGGGCAGCACGAGGGTGAGCGTCTGGAGCCATGGGGGCTGGCTCTCGACGGGCGTGCTCCCGCCCGAAAGCATCTGCAGGGCGATGATCAAGAGGATGATGAGCAGGGCGAACTGCGCCATCGTCCGGGCCACCGTGCCCAGAAAAATACCCAGCGCGGTGGCGAAGAAGAGATAGACCGCCACGCCGGCGAGAAACAGCGGGATCGAGCCGGCGATCGGCACCTGGAGGATCGACCGCACCACGATCAGGAGCGAGAGCGTGGCGGCGACGAGGATCACGAGGCTGTTGGACCAGACCTTCGCCATCACGATCTCGAAGGCGGTCAGCGGCATCACCATCAGGTGTTCGAGCGTGCCGTGCTCCCGCTCACGGATCAGGGCCGCCCCCGTGAGGATCACCGTGAGCATCGTGATCTGGTTGATGATCGCGATGATGCCGTTGAACCAGCTCGTGTCGCCGTTGGGATTGAAGGCCTTACGGACGACGAGCCGCATCGGGCTCCCCAGTCGTTCGTCGGATCGCCTCAGATAGCGGACCATCTCGTCGGTCATGATCTGCTGGATGTAGGAGGCCCCGGTGCTCGCCTGGAACATCGCGGTCGCGTCGATGTTGACCTGCAGCTCGGTGCGGCGGCCGGCGCGGAGATCGGCCTCGAACCTCGGCGGCACCACGACCACGAACATGGAGCGGCCCTCGTCCATCGCCCGGTCGACCGCGCCCGCCGCCAGCATCGTGGGGGGCTTGAATCGCGGCGGGTAAAAGGCGGCGATCAGCTGCTTCGAGAGTTGCGACTGGTCTTCGTCGACGAAGGCGATCGACGCATTGTTGACCTCCGACGAGGTGCCTCGGGCCTGCGTGTAGATCGCCATCGTGAAGGCGTAGACGACGAACACGGTCAGCACGACGTCGTGGCGGAGGCTGCGAAGCTCCTTGATGCCGAGCCAGAGAATGTTCGTCAGGCGTCGCACGGCTAGTCCTCCTGCCGCTTGAGCACGGCCATCGCGGTGCCCAGTAGCACCGGGATGAAGAGGGCCAGCGCCAGGGCGTCGGGCACGAGGAGCCGTGCGTCGAGCCCCTTGGTGAAGGCCCCCACGCTGGCGTGCATGAAGTAGGTCGTGGGCCAGAGCATGCCCACGACCCGGGCGTTGCCCTGGAGCGTCGACACCGGCTGCAGCAGCCCGGAGAACTGCGTCGTCGGCAGCATCGTGACGATCGCCGTCACGAACACGGCGGCGACCTGGCTCGATGTGAACGAGGCCACGACGAGCCCGATGGCGGTCGTGGCGGTGACGTAGAGCAACG
Organism: Planctomycetia bacterium; assembly: GCA_021414115.1. Classification (GTDB taxonomy): domain Bacteria; phylum Planctomycetota; class Planctomycetia; order Pirellulales; family UBA1268; genus QWPN01. Next base: position 23,294 of record JAIOPD010000051.1, on the reverse strand, counting down.
CACAGAGCGTGAGCATCGGCCCGCTGCCCTTGATCGGCACGCCGAAGACGGTGGTGGACATCACCGTCAGGATCATGAAGTTGACCATCGCGATGGCGATGTAGGGGAGCTGCTTGCCGACGAGGAACTCGAAGCGGTTGGTGGGCGTCACGTAGAAGTTGGTGATCGACCCGAGTTCCTTTTCGCGGACCACGCTGACGGCCATGAGGATCGCCGGGAGCAGCACGAGCAGGAGCGGCGGAATGCTCGGCACCATGGCATAGATGCTCTCGAAGGTCGGGTTGTAGAGGAATCGGGGCTCGATGGCCGGCAGTCGGGCCACGGGATCCGGGCCTCGCGGTCGGCGACGGGATTCCTCCTGAAGGTGGTTCAGCGTGACGCCGCGGGCGTACTGTGCGATCGTCTCGGCCCGGAACGGATTCGCACCATCCACCACCGCCGACACTTCCGGGGCCGCTCCCTTGGCGAGCTCACGACCGAACTGGTCTGGAATCTCGAGGGCCAGCGCGATGTCGTTCGACCGCAGTCGGCGCTGCAGATCGACGATGTCAGTGATCGCGGGCCGCCGCTCGAACGAGCGCGAACCGGAGAAGGCGGCGAGGAAGTCGCGGCTCGCGGGAGTCCGGTCCTGGTCGAACTCGGCGTAGCGGACGTTCTCGACGTCGGTGGTGATCCCGAATCCGAACACGAGCATCAGCGCGATCGAGCCGATGAACGCGAAGGCGAGGCGGACGGGATCGCGGAGGATCTCGAGCGTCTCGCGATGGCTGTAGGCCAGCAGCCGCGCTAATGGCGGCGAGCCAGGGCGGAATGGGACCGTCGCAGCCGATTCGGATCCGAACGCCGCGGCGGCGGCCGCCGGAGTGGTGGCCGGCTCGGCGGTTGCGTCGGCGATGTAGCCGATGAACGCCGTTTCGAGGTCGCCGCTCCCGCGGGCGGCCATCAGGGCCGCCGGCGTGTCACAGGCCAGGACGGTGCCCGCGTGCATGAGCGAGATCCGATCGCACCGCAGGGCCTCGTTCATGAAGTGGGTGGAGATGAAGATCGTCACGTTCTGCCGCCGCGAGAGGTCGACGAGGAGCTTCCAGAACTCGTCGCGGGCGATCGGATCGACGCCCGAGGTGGGCTCGTCGAGGATCAGCATTTCGGGTGAGTGGATCACGGCGACGGCGAGCGACAGCCGTTGCCGTACTCCGAGTGGGAGCACCTCCGCGAGGTCGTCGAGGTGCACGCCGAGTCCGAAACGTGCGACCAGTTCGTCGATCCGGGCCTGGGCCCGGTCCGCGGGGATGTGGAACAGCCGGGCGTGCAGCCAGAGATTCTGCCGGACGGTGAGTTCGGTGTAGAGCGAGAACGCCTGCGACATGTAGCCCACGCGCCGGCGGGTGTCGAGATTCGAGGCGTCGACTTTTTCGCCGAAGAGCAGTGCCTCTCCCTCGGACGCCGGCAGCAGCCCGGTGAGCACCTTCATCGTGGTCGACTTGCCGCAGCCGTTGGATCCGAGGAAGCCGAAGATTTCGCCCCGGTCAATCTCGAAGGAGACGTCGTTGACGGCCGTGAAGCTGCCGAATCGCCGGGTGAGATGCCGGGCGACGATGGCGGGCCCCGCGGCGGAAGGCGTGCGTGGGGGGATCACGAGCGGTCCGCCGATCCCCCGATCCTCCAGAGGCAGGAGGGCCACGAACGTCTCCTCGAGCGACACCGTGCCCGTGCGGCCGCGGAGCTCGGTCGGCGAACCGGTGGCAAGGATCCTTCCCCGGTCCATCGCCATCAGCCAGTCGAACTGCTGCGCCTCGTCCATGTAAGCCGTGGCCACGATCACGCTCATGGCCGGCCGGTCGCGGCGGATGTCGTCGATGAGCGTCCAGAACTGCTGCCGCGACAGCGGGTCGACCCCCGTCGTCGGCTCGTCGAGAATGAGGAGGTCGGGATCGTGCACGAGCGCCGTGCAGAGACCGACTTTCTGCTTCATGCCGCCCGACAGCCTGCCCGCGGGGCGGTCGGGAAACGGCGCGAGCCCCGTCGCTTCCAAGAGCCGTGCGATTCGCGTTCGCCGCTCGGCCTCTCGCTGGCCGAAGAGTCGTGCGAAGAAGTCGATGTTTTCAAAGACACTCAGCTCCATGGAGAGGTTCTTGCCGAGCCCTTGCGGCATGAACGCGATCCGGGGGCAGACGGCGTTGCGGTGGCGGGGATCGGCCATGTCGCCGCCGAGCACCATCACCGTGCCCGACTGAATCCGCTTCGCGCCCGCGAGGAGCCCGAGCAACGTCGACTTGCCGACACCGTCGGGGCCGATCAGCCCGACCATGCATCCGGCGGGAATCCCGACCGACAGGTCCCGCAGTGCGGTCGTGCCACCGTACCGGTGCCGCAGGTGGGCGACCGACGCCACGATCGCCGCTGAATCCCCCACGGGGCGAGGTGCTGCTGGCACGGAATCTCCAGGGAAGCGTGAGACGACGAGGGGTCAGTTGGCGGCTGGCATCGCGTCGGCCGGCTGGGGCGGCGGCGGAAACGGCTTCTGCAGAGACTCTGGCCACGGAACCGACTCGTCGATGCGCACGTAACCCACGCCGCGGATTCCCGTCTTGATCCGTTCGATGAAGGGCAGCACGAGCTCGGGGGGGATTTGCAGCTTGACGCGGAACATGAGCTTGTCGCGTTCGCTCCTGGTCTCGACCTGCTTAGGCGTGAACTGGGCTTCCGGCGACACGAAGCTCACGCTCGCCCGCGCGGCGAACTCCGGGCGGACGTCGAGCGTGATCCGGGCCTCGCCGCCGAGCTTGACCCGGGCGGCCTCCTGGGCCGGAAGGAAGATCTCCATATAGATGTCGCCGAGGTCGAGGAGCGTGAGCGCCTTGCCGCCGGCCGAGAGTACCTCGCCCTCCTCGGCCAGCCGATAGAGCACACGTCCGCGAACGGGAGATTTGAGAACCGCGTCGTCGAGTTCCGTCTGCACCCGGCGGACCTCCGCGGTCGCCACCTCGATCGACGAGTTGGCCGAGCGGAGCTTGGCCTGGGCGGCGTTGACCGACGCCTCGGCCACCTTTGCCCGGGCCTCCTTCTCCTCGAACTCGTCCCGCGTGACCGTCTTCGAGGCGAGCAACTTCTCGGCCCGTGCCAACTGCTGCTTCGCGAACAGGAGCTGGCTTTCCTGGCTGGCGATCTCGGCGGCCGCCTCGGCGGCCGACTCCTCGGATTCCGCGATGTGCGCCCGAGCCTTCGCCAACTCGGCCTGAAGTTCGGCCGTGTCCATCTCCACGAGGATGTCGCCTTTGGCGACGAGATCCCCCTCGCGGACCTTGATCGACTTCACGCGGCCGGCGTATTTCGCGGCCACATCCACCTGGATCGACTCGATCCTCCCGTTGCCCGAGACGATGCCCGCGGGCATGCCGGCCGCCTGCCGGCGGGACCACTCCTGCCACGCGACGAAGGCCAAGGCGGCCGTGACCACCAGGAAGAGGAGCCTGCCGACGATCTTGCTGCCCATCGTGAATCCATTCAACTCCGGAAAATGTCCTGCCTGCGAACGGCTGCAAGTATCGCCGATCGTGACCCAGGCCGACTATCCCGCGGCGGGAGGCGGGCTGCCGCCCCGGTGCGAGCCGCTCGATCTGCGTCGCCGGAATCGGCGGCGGACAGCGTCGGCCGCTCCGCACGCGGCGCAGCCGAGGATCGCGATCGTGCCCGGTTCGGGAGTGAGGATCGTCTCCGGGTCACTGCCGAACCCAAACAGGAAGTTCGGGCTCACGTCGCTGCTGGTGAAGCCGGTCAGATCGGGCGATGTGAACGTGAACGTGGCCGAGTTACTCACGAGCACGAGTCCATTGAGGCTTCCGCTCGGCGCCGACAGGTCGCCGTCGGCGCGGTAGATACCGAAATCGATGCCGTCGACGATGTTTCCGTTGAACTTGTTGAAAAAGGTGCCCGACGCGGTGCCGCTGTTGCCCACCGTGCCGATCCCGAAGCCGAGCGGCGGGAACTGGTTGACGTCCCACTGGGCCGGACCGAGGGCCCACGACTTGAACTGCCACGAGTTGTCGTTGGGACTTGTGGCGACGAGATTGGAGGGCAAATGCGGGCCGGTGCCGCTCGGGACCACGCCCGCGGGGTAGGGGGGCGAGTAATTGACGGGCACGTCGGGAGCGGCCGTGAACACCTTCGAGACAAAGCCCGTGCCCGACACATAGGTGAGCGTCGGCCGGACACTGCCCGACTTCACGATGTCGAAGTAAAAACTCGTCAGCAGATCGGAGCGATACGCCGAGTCTGCCGAGGAGGCGTTGGTGAGCGTCACGGTGAGCGTGGTGTCACTGATCGTGAGCGTGGCGCGACCGGTGATCGGCGTACCATTGATCGACGTGCTGGATGCCGTTAGTGTCGTGGCCGTCCAGATGTCGGCACGTGCCGGCATCGCCGTCAGCGCTATCGCGGCGGCGACGGCGATCGCGGTTGCGGCCGCGAAAGAATGGAGCAGGGGGCGCAGGGCGACGTTCATGGTGGGACTCCGCGTGGACCAAGGGATCGCTCGCGGCTTCCGCTGCCTGGTCACGCGCCGACATGGCTTTCGGCGCAACAAAAAAGCCGCCGCGATCCGCTCCCTGAGGGCGACGGATCACGCCGGCTTACGTCCCGACGAACCTCCCGGCATGCCGGGCTGTTCTTCGTGAGGTGCGTCTGCCAGTCGAAGATTGGCCCGGAACCGACGGCCGCTGCCGCCTGTTCCGAACTCAGTCGATCCTAGGCGCGGGCCAGGGCCGGAGGCAAATGGTGGCCCGCGAGGCGGAAATCGCCCGTCGGCCAGCCGGTCAGGCCGCGTGACGCAGCCGCGGAGGCGGAGCCGCCGGGGTGGCTACCGCGAAGGAGCGATCGCGGCCGAGGACGGCGTAGAGCGAATCGCTCGTCGGTGAGCGGTCGAAGACATTCATCCGCGTCACCTCGAGGCCCGCGGCCGTGGCCATCGACGCGAGCGTGCGGGGTGTGAAGTAGTTGACATGGTCCGGCCAGCGGTAGCCGCACCATCTCGATCCACGCAGGTGGCGGCCGACCGAGGCGTAGTTGGGCACCTTGATCACGATCCGGCCGTCATGAGTCAGCCGTTCGCGGCACCGGCGCAGGAGCGGCAACGGATCGATCTCGTGCTCCAGAATGCAGGACAGGACGACGACGTGGACACTGCCCCGATCAAGCTGGCCCAACCCGTCGATTCCGGTGCCGTGGATGCAGCGGCCTCCCCGACGGCGGAGCGTGGACTCCGCGATGCCGGCCAGTTGCGTCGAAATCTCGATGCCAATCGGCTCCAGTCGCGCGGCCACGTCCTGCGGCACCCGGCTGACGACCCGCATGGCAAGCGTGCCCTGCGCGCAGCCCACGTCGACGAGGCGGATCGGACCGTCCTCGTCGCTGCCGAACTCACGCACGAGCGATTGCACGAGCGCGGCGACTTTGTCGCGTTTCAGGAATCGTTGCCGGAATGTCTTCAGGGCACCACTCAGCGCGTAGATCGCGGGTTCGGCACGGCGGCGGCGGTGCGACTCCTCGGCGTGGGTCACCTCCCAGGCGAACTCGTCTCGAAAGCGATCTTGCGCCGGAGGATTCGCGAGATAGACGAAGCCCGTCTCCTCACACCGACGCAACTGCCAGGGCGGCGGTGCATCGTCGAGGGGCGTGGTGCGGGAGTCTCGTTCGAGAAGCGGGCAGGGGCGGGGCGGTGTGGTCATCGTGGCGACTCCAGAAGCAACACAGAAGCGGTACCGGATCTATCGGCAAACCCAGCCCCGTTTCCCCAGTCCGCACGACCGCGATCATCCGACGCCGCCGTCGCCCCTTTTTATCCAGCTTGCCTGTAGCAAAAAGAAACGGGCGGCATCACGAGGATGCCGCCCGTCGATTGGTCGCGAACAGGTCGATTTCTCGGCTCAGCCGGAAACCATGGCCTTGAGGTTCTTCAGGGCGCGAACGCGAACCTTGACGCTGGCCGGCTTGGCCGGACGGTCCTGCAGTTCGCCGGTGAAGGGGTTCTTGACACCCTTCTGGGCCGGGCGGGCCGGAACCTTGCGGCGCTCGATCTTCACGAGGCCGGGGATCGAGAACACACCGATCCCGGAACCCTTGAGGGCCTTCTGGATCTCGGTGGTCAGCGACTCCAGAACCGCCACGACGTCCTTCTTCGGAAGGTTCGTCGTCTCGGAGATGCTCCGCATGATTTCAGTCTTCGTCATCGGCTTGCTTCCCGACTTCTTCGCCATCGCCAGTCCTCCAAAATGTCAGAGTTGTATGCGGCAGGGGCCCCACCGCCGTCAGAAAATCTCGGCTCAAAACGCCGAACGCGAGGCCGATTAGACTTCGTGGGTCTGAAAATGCAACCCAAAAAAAGCGTCCGGCCCCGAAAAAAAGGCCGTTTTCCATGCTTCGGGGCGTGTTTTTGTCGGCGTCGGGGCCGTGAAAGAGTCGAATTTCACGAGAAAAAAGGGCCTGGCCACGCTGGGTGACGCGGGCAGCCTGCTTTCCGGGGTCAGCGCATCCGGTCGAGCACGCGGTCTACGGTCTCAAGGCGGCCCTCCTTAATAAGTGAGCGGCTGGCCGCGACGCGGCCGTCCCGAGGCACGACGGATTGGGGGCAGGTGGTACGATTCGGAAAGTATGGTCGGTCGCCAGGCTTCGCGATTCCATGGCAGTGCCCGTCCTTCAACGACCGTGCCGAGATTCCGCCTGCCTGCGCGGCGGAGCCGCGTGGGCGATGGCCGCGCTGCTCGCCGTGCTGCTCGCCGGGGCCGCTCTCGAGTCGCATGCGGCTGATGATGCCGAGCCGCCGGTCGCCGACGACCCTGCCGACTCCCCCGCCGACTCCCCCGCCGACGACGACAATGGAGTGTTTCTCCCGGCCGACCGTACGAAGGAGCGGCAGCTCGACCGGGCCCGGCGGCTTGTCGATGGTGGCGGATGGACCGACGCGGCCGCGTTGATCGACGAACTGCTTGCAGGTGACAGCGACGCGTTCGTGCAGGGTGGCACGATCAGCGCCACTCGACGCAGCATTCGCAGCGAGGCGACTCGGCTGCTCGAGAGCATTCCTCCGCAGGGCCGCGACGCATACGCACTTCTCTGCCGGAGTCGCGCGGAGCGGGCGCTCGCGGAGGCCTTCGATCGCAACGACTCCGCGGCGGTCATCGCTGTGGCCCGCCGCTGGTTCAACACACCGGCAGGTCGCAAGGCGGCGCTCGTGACGGCATTCGAGGCGCTCGAGGCAGGCGAGCCTCTCGCAGCGTCGGTGTGGATCGAGCGACTCGCGGCATCCGCCGAGGCTGCTGCGCTCGAGCCCACGCTCACGCTGATGCGGGCGGCGGCCGGTCGCCGCGCGGGCGATCCGGCGGCGGCCGACATGCTGCGGGCTGCCAGACGGCGGGTCGCCGGTCCCGTGCGGGTCGGTGGCCGGGACGTCCTCCTTTCGCAGGACGACGGCGCGGCGGCCGAATGGCTCCGAGCCTTTGATGACGCCGGCGCCGCGGCGCGCCGTCCTGGGGACGACTGGCTGCAGCCTCGCGGCAATGCCGCCCGCAACGCGATCGTCGAGGCTGGCCGCCCCCTGCTCGTGCCGCGATATCGCGTGCCGCTGACGCGTCATCCGGAGGAGGCAAGACTCCTCGACAAGCGTCGTCGGGGCGTCGCCGCGGCGGGCGACTATGCCATTCCTGCCGCCACACCTTTGGCGATCAATGGCACCATCGTCGCACATACCCAGTCGGGCATCCTCGCGATCGACTTCGAGACGGGAAAGCGGCTCTGGCTCCGGTCCTCTTTCGCTCCACCCTCTGCCGCGTCGGCCGTCGAGGGTGGGCTGGAGCCGGCGCTCGCCCGTGTGTTCGACGATGCAACCAGCGGGGGCCTGTCAAGCGGCGGCCGGCTCGTGTTCGCCGTCGAGAGCCATCCCGATGCGCTCACGCCGCCGCCGGCAGGAGTGATCGAAGGCAGGTTCGGCCGCGGCGACGGCGGTGGATGGCGCGGCGGCAACATCCTCACGGCGCACGACATCACCGCCAAGGGCACCATCCGCTGGCGGCTGCCGGCAGCCGAAGCGGGAGCAGCACCGCCGGCCTGGTATATGGCCGCGCCGTTGGTGGTCGGCGACGACCTGTTCGTGCTCGTCGAGGAAAGCGGTCAGCTGCGGCTCGACGTGCTCGAAGCTTCTTCGGGAACGGTGCGTTGGTCGCAGCCTCTCGCCGATCTCGATGAGCGGCAGTCGGCGGCCAACCCCGAATCGTTCGCGCGCCGTCTGGCCGGACTGACCCCGGCGTTCGCCGCCGGCGTGCTCGTCTGTCCGCTGGGCGGAGGTGTCGTCGTGGCGGTCGATGTCGCCGCCCGCACACTCCTCTGGGCCCACCACTACCCGGTGTCTCCTGCAGCCGCCGAGCCGTCGGCAGGCATGGGCCGCCTGCGGGGTGTCGCGGATGGCAGGGAAGAGGAGTTGTCGACCCGACACCATGATTCCATGCCTGTGATCGCGGGGGATCGAGTGCTGTTTGCGCCGTATGACTCGGAGCAACTGATCTGTCTTGGGCTGCGCGACGGCGCGTCGGCATGGCGTGAGCCGGTCCGCGGCCGCTGGCATCTGGCCGGGGTCGTCGATGGCAGGGTCGTGATCGTGGGCCGCGACGGCGTCGAGACGCTCGCAGCCGACACGGGCCGACGGCTCTGGACGCGGCCGCATCCCGCGGGCAGCAGGCCCAGCGGCCGCGGGATCCTCACCGCCACGAGTTATTTCCTGCCCCTCGATTCGCCGGAAGTCGTGGAAGTCGCCATTGCCGACGGCTCTGTCGTCTCGAGACGGGCCGCCCGCGGGGCCGTCGCCCCCGGCAACCTCGTCGCCTACCGGGGCGAGATCATCTCGCACGGTGTGGACGCGATCGAGGTCTACCATCAGGCCGATCCGCTCGAGTCGAGGATCGAGACGGCGTTCCGCGATCGGCCTGACGACGCCTGGGCCTCCTATTGGAAGGGCCAACTGCAACTCGACGGAGGTGACGTGGCTGCCGGGCTTGCGCGGCTGCGGCAGTCGGCCGGCAGCGCGGCCCTCCGCATGCCACCCGGGGCCATCGCCGACGCCCTCGTATTTGGCATGCGTCGCGACTTCACCGAGGCGGCTCGTGGTTGGACCGAGTGGCCGGAGCCGGTGGTGGCGGCTTCCGAGGTGGTGCGAGTGGCTGTCGACGGCTTTCTGGTCCGCGGCGAGTTTGCCGCAGCCTGGCAGGCCTGCCGTGGAATGCTGCGGGCCGACGACGGGCCGCAGCCCTTGCAGATGATCACCGACCCATCCGACCCGGCGATCGAAGTGCATCCCAATCGGTGGGTGCGGGGTCGGCTCGCCGAACTGGCGACCCGAGCACCGGAGCAACTCCGTGGAGAAATCGCCGCCGATCTGCGGCAGCTGGTCGCGGAAGCCGCCGCGGAGCCCGCAGGCGCCAGGCAGATTCGCAGGCTGCAGACCGTCATCGACCGGCTGGGCAGCCATGCCGCCGCGAGTGCCGCCCGAGAGGCCTTGCTGGCCGCGATCGATCGTCGAGCCGCTGCCGAGGGGGACCTGCCACGCGGCCTGGAGCTCCGGCGTGAGTTCGTCCAACTCAACACGGATCGCCCCCGGCCCAAGAGCCTGCCGACCGACGGACCGGTGATCGAAGGACCGCCAACGGACGGACCGCATGCGCCGGCGTGGCCGTTGGGCGTGGTCGCGGTGCGGAGCCCGCGGGGTGAACGGACGCACGCCGCGGATGGCGTCGTCAGCCAAATCGTGTCGCTGCCACTGCTCGGTTCGAGTGAACCGGTCATGAACGGGATTGCCGTCAGGTATGACACGCAGCAACGGCGGTTGCTGGTCTGCGACGGGTTTGGCCGCCGACTCACCGAACCGTTGCCGATCGACGGCGCGCGATTGACCAACGGCGTGCCGTGGCTCGGCCAGTCGTCCCCCATCGAGCCGTCGGTCGTGGGCCGCCTGCTCTTCGTGCGGAGCGACCGCGGTCTCGTCGCCTTCGACATCGGCGCGGCCGCTGGCGAGGGTCGCACGATCTGGCGACACTCGCTGCGGCAGGAGCGGGGCTGGAATCGAACGCTCGTGCGGCCGGCAGTCGGTTCGGGTGGACGGGTGGCCCGCGACGGTGTCGTGCCCCTGGGCCGGAAGATCACCGAACCCGACGATCTCGGGGGGCCTGTCTCGGTGCAGGGGGTGGCTGCCCGTGCCTCTGGTGTGCTCGTGCCCGATGGCCGCATGGTGTCGCTGGTTGATCCGGTGTCGGGGCACGTGCTCTGGGAGCGTCGGGGTCTCCCCGGCGTGTCGGACTGGATCTGCGACGACGAGTTCGCCTGCGGCTGCACGGTGGACGGTCGCGGTTCGGTGGTGCTGTCGATGAACGACGGCCGGCTGGTTCATCGCGTCGATCTGCCCCACCGCCGTCAGCGGCTCGCCTCGCACGGCCGACGCATCGTGGCGATCGCGCCGCTCGACGACGGATCCGTCGCCGAACGGGTGAGGCTCGATCTCGTCGATGCCGTCGACCGTGAGTCGCGGCCGCTCGGAGAGTTTGCCGGCGCGGCGCGGGCCGCGTCGGTGGGTGGCGACCATCTCGCCGTGGTCGAACCGGGCGGCGGGTTCACCGTGTTCGATCTCGCTGCCGGTGGCGTCGCCATCCGCTGCGAACTGCCGGGCATGACGAGCCGTCCGCAATCGCTCGTCGTCACCGCTTGGAGCGACCGGTATCTCGTGTTCGTGGGTGCCGGCGCCGGCCCTGCGGAACTGCCCGACGACCGGGCCGCCGACGAAACGGTGTTTCCCCTGCAGGACCTGCTCATGGCCGCCGGGCCGCCGGCGACTACGGGGGGCTTGGTGTGGGCGGTGGGCCGCACCGACGGTCGGCTGCTCTGGCCGGTGCCGGCGACGATCGCACGGCACAGCCTGCCCCTCGCGCAGCCCGCCGCACTCCCGGTGCTGCTGTTCAGCCGCCAGACGGTCGCGGCCGGCACCGGGCGGCAGCACCTCAGCCTGTTGTGTCTCGACAAGCGGACGGGTCATGCCATCCTCGACGAGGCTCGGATCGAGGTGCCGCAGCAACTGGCTGCCGGCTGTGAACTGGTCGGCAATCCCGAAGACCACACCATCACGATCCGGGCCGCCAACCAGACGGCCCGACCCGTCGTTCTGCAGTTCACGGGCGAGCCGATGCCGCCGATGCCGCCGTTTCAGGCGCAGGCCCGACCACCGTCGTCACGCCGCGGCATGGAGGGCTTCGAGCGGTCGCAGCCCGCCGATCCGGATCGGTGAACCGGTTTCCGGCATACAATGCGGGCATGACCGCACACCGCGCCGCGACCACGTCTGGCCGTCCTCGCCGCTCTCCCGGAGCCGGAGGGTGGGTCGTCGGATGCGCGTGTGTGGCACTGCTCGTGTGGGGCGGTCGCGCTTCTGCCGAGGGCCCCACGCGGCAGCGGGTCGAGGAGATCGTGGCCCAGGGGCTCGACTGGCTCGAGGCAAAACAGTCGCGGCGTGGTAGCTGGGCCGCCAACGAGGGCCGCTATCCGACGGCGATGACGGCGCTGGCCGGTACGGCACTCCTGATGGAAGGCTCGACGACGTCGCAGGGCCCCCACGCCGAGGCGATCCGTCTGGCCGTCGATTATCTCGTCAGCCGTTCGCGGCCCAACGGGCTGATCGGCGATCCCAAGACGGACGACCGTTACACCTACGGCCATGGCTTCTCGATGCTCTTCCTCTCGCAGGTGCTCGGCGAGGAGGAGGACGAACGGCGCCGGGACGAACTCGTGCAGGTGCTCACCAAGGCGGTGGTCTTCTCCGGGCGGGCCCAGACCAAGGACGGCGGCTGGGGATACGTCAGCGCGAAAGACGGCCATGACTTCGACGAGGGCTCGACCACGATCACGCAGGTGCAGGGGTTGCGCGGATGTCGCAACGCCGGCATCCCGGTGCCTCGCGAGATCATCGACAAGGCGATCGCCTACATCCACGCCTGCACGCTGCCCGATGGCGGCGTGCAATACAGTTCCAAGGGGGGCGGCGGCCGGCCCGCCATCTCGGCGGCCGCGATCGCCTCGCTGTTCAACGCCGGCGAAGAGGACGACACCCACGTGCCGCGCATGCTCGACTACGCGAAGCGGCACCTCGGCAACATTTCCAACAACAGCTTCGGCCATTGGCACTACGCCCACTTTTACTACGCGCAGGTGATGTATCGTGAGGGGGACCCCGCGTGGGAGTCGTACCGGGCGCAGGTCGAGAAGCGGCTGGTCTCCGAGGCCCAGAAGGACCGCGACGGCACGTTCTGGCCGCAGGGTTACATTGGCAACGTCTACACCACCGCCACCAACCTCGTGATCCTGCAACTCGACAAGGGATCGCTCCCGATCTACCAGCGGTGACCCGCCGCCCACGGGCCGCCGTCCGGCCCGACCCTCTTCCGGAGAATCGCCCCGCATGACTCATCCCGCTGCTTCCGCCGTCGACCGCCTGCACGAGGCCCACGACCGGATTCTCGAACAGTTGTCGAGGGTCATCGTCGGCCAGCGAGAGGTGATCGACGAACTCCTCATTAGCCTGTTCAGCCGGGGCCATTGCCTGCTCGAGGGCGTCCCCGGGCTCGCCAAGACGCTGCTCGTGAGCACGCTCGCCCGCAGCCTCGACCTCTCCTTCAGCCGCATCCAGTTCACGCCCGACCTCATGCCCGCCGACATCATCGGCACCGACGTGCTGGAGGAGGATCGGGTCACCGGCATGCGGCAACCGCGGTTTCTCGAGGGGCCGCTGTTCGCCAACGTGGTGCTCGCCGACGAGATCAACCGCACGCCCCCGAAGACGCAGGCCGCGCTCCTCGAGGCGATGCAGGAGCGGCAGGTGAGCGTGGGACGCGTGCGGCACCCGCTGGTCGATCCCTTCTTCGTGCTCGCCACCCAGAATCCGATCGAGCAGGAGGGAACCTACCCGCTCCCGGAGGCGCAGCAGGACCGGTTCATGTTCAAGGTGTTCGTCCGCTACCCGTCGTTCGCCGACGAGTTCGAGATCGCCCGCCGGACCACCGGCCTGCCGACCGAGGAGCCGCGGCCCGTGCTCTCGGCGGCCGACATCATCGCCTTGCAGCGGAGCGTCCGCGAGGTGCCCGTGAGCGATCATCTCGTCCGCTACGCGCTGGCGATCGTGCGGCAGACCCGTACCGGCGAGAAGGGAGTGCCCGAATTCGTGTCGGATCAGCTCGTGTGGGGCGCGGGACCGCGGGCGGTGCAGTTTCTCGTCGTGGGCGCGAAGGCCCGGGCCCTGCTGCAAGGCCGCGCCCACGTCGCCGCAGAAGACATCCAGGCGCTCGCGGCACCAGTGCTCCGGCATCGCATCGTGGTCGGCTTCGCTGCCGAGAGCGAGGGTGTGACGTCCGACGCCATCATCGAACGGATCATCGAGTGCACACCAGCCAGAGAGGACGAGTTGTCGCGTGACCCGCGGTTCCAGACGATATTTGCGTCCTGAGGCGATCGCCCGCATCCACCGGCTCGAACTCCGCGCTCGCGCGGTGGTCGAGGGGGTGTTGGCCGGCCTTCACAAGAGCCCCTTCAAGGGGCAGTCCGTGGAGTTTCTCCAGCACCGGGAGTATGTCCGCGGCGACGATCTCCGCCGCGTCGACTGGAAGGTCTGGGGCCGGCAGGATCGGCTGTACGTCAAGGAGTACGAGGAGGAGACGAACCTCCGGCTGACCCTGCTCGTGGATGGCTCCACGAGCATGGACTACGGCGGTGCCGCGGCGAGCGGGCGGACGCGGCCGACGAAGTTCGAGTGTGCGGCGACGCTCGCGGCGAGCCTCGCCTGGCTCGCGCTTTCCCACGGCGACGCGGTGGGCTGCGGCGTGTTTGACGACCGGCTGCGGAGCAGCGTGCCGGCGCGGACGAAGCGGTCGCACCTGACGAGTGTCTGCGAGGTGCTCGAGGCGGCCCGCAACGCCGGGGCCGGCGACTTTCTCCGCGTATTGCGGTCGGCCGCCGAGATCCTGCCGAAGCGCGGCATGGTGATCGTGATCTCCGATCTGCTCGGTGACCGGGACGGCATCTTCAAAGGACTCCAGCTCCTGCGGACGCGGGGCCACGACCTGGCGCTGCTGCACGTCATGGACGACGACGAGATCGACTTTCCCTTCGAGGGGCCGACGCGGTTCGAGGGGCTCGAACTCCCCGCCCACCTCGCCTGCAATCCGCGGGCGCTCCGCGAGGGCTACTTGGAGGCCGTCCATGCCTTTCTGGCGGATGTCCGCAGGCGGGCCACGGCGATCCGCTGCGATTACGCGCTGGTGCGCACCGGCGAACCCGTCGATGCGGCGCTCGTGCGGTTTCTCTCGCGCCGTGCGAGCATGGCCGTCTAGCCGGAGCGACGTGAGCCATGCCGACCTTCGACTTCGCGCCGCTCCTCTGGTGGGGCTTGCCGCTCGTGGCAGTGCCGGTGGTCATCCACCTCATCAATCTCCTGCGGCACAAGCGGGTTCCCTGGGCCGCGATGGAGTTTCTCGTCGCCAGCCAGCGGAAGTATCGGACACGGGTGCTCCTGCGGCAGTTGCTCCTGCTCGCCCTGCGGATGGCGGCCGTGGCGGGTTTCGTGCTCGCGCTGGCGCAGCCGCGTTGGCGGCAGGCGATCGGCGGCTTGCTCGGCGGCGGCACGGCGACCCACGTGGTCGTCCTCGACGACAGTTATTCGATGGGCGACCTGGCGGGCGGCGGAGACGCCGTCACGGACGCGGCTGAAGGCGACACCCGACCGGCCACGGCGTTTGACCGGGGCCGGCGTGTGGTGGAACGGATCGCCACGGAGCTCGCGGCGACGACCGGCCGACACGAGCTGGCCGTGGGGCTGACCTCGGCGCTCGCCGTGACGGGCACTGGCCCCGCGGCCACGCGGCTGCTCGTGCCGCGGCAGCCGCTCACACCTGCCGCGGTGCAGTCGGTGCGGGATGTGGTCGCGCAGGCCCGCGTGTCGGCCGGCGCGGCGGGGCCCCGCGAAGCGCTGGCGGCGGCGGCCGCGGCTTGCACGGCCGACGGCGCCAGCGACCGGGTGTTGTGGATCGTGAGCGATTTTCGCAGCCGCGACTGGCTGCGGGCGGAGGACATGGTGGCGACGCTCCGCCGGCTGGCCGCGGAGGGCGTGGGAATCCGGTTCATCGACTGCGCTGCCGATGCCGCCGGCCGGAGTAATCTCGCGATCGAGCGGCTGGAGGTGATGGGAGGCGTGCCGGCCGCCGGAGTGCTCCTGCCGGTCGAGGTCGAGGTTCGCAACGATTCTGCCGTGCCGGTGCGGGACGTGATGGTCGAGCTCCGCGAGGATGGTGGGAGCCGTCCGGGAGTTCGCATCGACGAGATCCCCGCGGGCGGCGCCGCCGTGCGCCGCTTTGACGTGCGGTTCACGTCGCCTGGGGGACACCCGCTCGAGGCGGCGGTGCCGGCCGACGTGCTGCCCGCCGACGACGTTCGCCGGGCCGTGGTCGAGGTCGTCGACCGGGTGGACGTGCTCGTCATCGACGGCGATCCGCGAGCCGGCGGCGTGACGGGCGATGCCTTCTATGTGGCCACGGCGCTGGCGCCCGGCTCCGGTGCGCCGACGGGCCTGCGGCCGCAGGTCGAGTCCCCTCGGACGCTCGCGACGGCCGATCTCACGAAGTTCGACGTGGTCTGGGTGCTCGACGTCGAGCGGCTGGAGGCCGGCGAGATTCAGGCCCTCGAGGCCTATGCCCGCGGTGGCGGCGGGGTCGTCTTTTTCTGCGGGCCGCGGACCGAGGCGGGCACGGTGAACGCGACCTTGCATCGCGGGGGCGCGGGGCTCTTTCCGGTTCCGCTGGCCGGAGCGGTCGATCTGCTGCCCGGCACGACGGAAACGCCGGTGCCCGATCTCGTCGTGGAGGACCACCCGGTGGTGGCGGTGCTTTCGGGGCAGCGGAATCCGCTCGTCGATGCGGTGCGGGTCGACCGCGTGATGGCGGTCGAACGCGGGCATGATCCTGCGGAGCACGGCGTGCGCCGTGTGCTCTCGTTGCGGACCGGGCAGCCGCTCATGGTCGAGAGACCGTTTGGCGACGGGCTCGTCGTCGCGGTGCTGACCACCGCGGCGCCGACCTGGAACAACTGGGCCCGCGGCAATCCCAGCTGGGTCGTGGTGCTCCTCGAACTGGAGAGTCATCTGGCGCGAATCAGGAGGCAGGCCGATTCGCTCGTCGTCGGAGATCCCGTCGCCGTGCGGCTCGAAGCGGGAGTCGATGAGGTCGAGGTTGATTTCCTCGTGCCCCCCGCCGGCGACGTCGTGCGGCAGTCGGCGGCGGTCGCGGAGGGGCACCTGCTCGAGGCGCGGCTTCCGGCCGCGCTGGTGGCCGGCGTCTACGAGGCCCGCTGGCGAAGGGGCGACGGCACCGAGCGCGAGCGATTGATCGCGGTCAACGTCGACCCGGGCGAGGGACGACTCGAGCGGATCGGCCGCGAGCGTCTGAACCGCGAGACCGGTGGCCTGCCCTACCGCCTCGACCATGCCGATACCTTCGAGGCGGCGGCGGGCGGTCTGGCCGGCACGTCGCTGGTGGTGCCGCTGCTTGTGACGCTCGTCGTCGTTCTCCTACTCGAACAGACCGTCGCGTATGCGGCCGGATATCATCCCGTTTCCCGCCGCACCGCGGCGACCTGACGCCGTCTGCACGTCATGCCAGCACCGTATTCACTGCCGTGTCTTCTCGCTGCCGCCGACGTGCGGCATCGTGTCGCGAGCCGGCTCGTCGAGGGCTTCGACGAGTGGTGGCAGATGCCGGCGGCCCTCCTCGCGGTCGGCGCGATCGCCACGCTCGTTTCGTGGATGTATCGCCGCGACGCGGCCGACCTGCATCCGGCTATGGCGGTCGCGCTTGCCGCCCTGCGACTCGCCGCCTTCGCCGCCCTGGCCGCTGCGTTGCTCGACTTCGAGCGGATCGCCGAGCATGAGATCGACCTGCCGTCGCGGGTCGCGGTGCTCGTCGATTCAAGCGCCAGCATGTCGCTCGCCGACGCGGACGATCCCGCCGCCTCGCGGTCGAGGCAGGCCCTCGACCTGCTCGAGACCGGGGGGCTGCTCGAGAGCCTGCGGCGCGAGCATGAGGTGAGCCTGTGGCGGTTCGACGCCGATGCGGAGCCGGTGCTCCGCCTGCCTCGTGCCGCTGATGCTGCCGGCGCCGAGCCCGCCGCGCCGACCCCGTGGCAGGAACGGCTGGCAGCCCGCGGCTATGAAACACGACTCGGCGAGGCCATCACCCGGGTGCTCGACGCCGAATCGTCCGCCGTGCTCGCAGGGGTAATCCTGCTCTCCGACGGTGGCCACAATGCCGGCATCGATCCGCGTGTCGCCGCGGCTGCCGCGGCCGCCGCCGGCGTGCCGGTGCATCCGATCGGGATCGGCGCCGACGTGCTTCCGGCCAATGTCCGCGTGGCCGACCTGCTCGCACCGGCGCGTGTCTTTCCCGGTGACCGGTTCGCCGTCACGGGGTTTCTGCAGTCGCAGGGACTGGTGGACCGGCGGGTGCGCGTCGAACTCGCGGAACGGTCCGCCGATGAGAAAGGGCAGGGCAGGGTGCTCGACACGGTCGAGGCCGCGCTCGGCGCCGATGGCGAACTCGTGCCCGTCCGCTTCGACGTGCCAGGGCTCGCGACGACCGGACGCCGCACGCTCGTGGTCCGCGTCGATCCGCCGGCCGGGGACCGCACCCCGGCCGACGACGTGCAGGTGACCGATGTCGAGGTGGTCGATCGCGTCACGCAGGTGCTGCTCATGGCGGGTGGTCCGGGCCGCGAGTACCAGTTCATGCGAAACCTGCTCGAGCGCGACAAGAGCTTCGCTGTGGACGTCCTCTTGGGAACGGCGGCCGCTGGCATCTCGCAGGATGCGCGGCGGATCCTCGACGCCTTTCCGGCATCCGACGACCTGCTCGGCGAGTACGACGCCATCGTCGCGTTCGACTACGACTGGCGGCTGCTCGATGCCGCGGCACAGGCGCGGCTCGAGCGGTGGGTGGCCGCCGAGTCGGGCGGACTGGTACTCTCCGCGGGGCCGGTCTTCATGGACGCCTGGCTCGCCGATCAACGGACGGCGGTCATCCGCGACCTGTATCCCGTCGAACTCCGGCGGCCGGGGCAGGTCGCTGCCGTCGATTCCGCACCCAATGCCGAGCCGCGGCCGCTCACGTTCACCCGCGAGGGTACCGAAGCGGAGTTTCTCTGGCTCGCCGGCAGCCGCACCGCCAGCGAGCAGGTGTGGCAGGAGTTTCCCGGCGTTTATTCCTGTTGTTCCTCCGCCGGCGCGAAACCCGGTGCCACCGTCTACGCCCGGGTCGGGGCGGCGGTCGGCAACGGGCGGGAGAGCATCTATCTCGCGGGGCAGTTCTATGGATCGGGGATCGTGTTGGCCGTCGGCAGCGGTGAACTCTGGCGGTTACGGGCGGTCGAGGACGCCGCCTATGAGCGGCTGGCGACGCAGCTGGTGCGGCACGTTTCGCAGGGCCGGCTCATGCGCGGGGCCCGCCGCGGGCGGCTGATCGTCGATCGCGACCGCTTCCCCGTGGGCGGCACCGTCACGGTCCGCGTGGTGGCCGCCGATCCGGCGCTGATGCAGCGCGTGGCCTCCTTCGAGGCGATCGCGCCCGACGGCACACGGCTCAAGGTGCCGCTCGCCGCAGAGCCGGCCCGGCCGGGGACGTTCCAGGGATCGTTCGTGGCGTCGCGGGAAGGCGGCTGGCAGATCGAGGTCGATACGTCCACGGGCGACGGCGAGCCGCTGTCGCGGCGCATTCAGGTGCAGCTGCCGGATCGCGAACTCGCCAACCCGAAGCTCGATCGGGGCCTGCTGTCGCAGATCGCGGTCGTCGGCGGGGCGACGCCACGGTTCCTCGCCGATGGCGGACTCACCGCCGAGGCGGTGCGGTCGCTCGTCGACTCGATACCCGATCGGTCGCGACGCGAATACGAGACCGGTGCCGCCGACGCCGGCTTCAAACAGACGCTCAACTCCATTTTGCTCGCTGCGGGCTGCGGTTTCCTGTGCATCGAATGGATTGTCCGCCGGCTCGCGAGGCTCGCCTGACCGATGGCTGCGACCGTGTCACCCGCCGTTCCGCCCGCGACGCCCCCTGAAGAGGCGGCGGTTTCAGCCGCGCCGCTGCTGGCGCTCCTCGCCTCCATTCGCCGGCAGGCAGGTCGCTGGATCTGGATCGAGTCGCTGGCACTCGCCCTCCTCGCTGCCCTCGCGGCGGCCTGGCTCTCTCTGGCGATCGACTGGCTGATCGAGCCGCCGGCCTGGGTGCGGGGCTGCATCCTCGCCGCCGCCATGGCGACCATCGTCTGGATCCTCGTGACCCGGCTCGTGACCCGGCTGAGCGTGCCGCTCACCGACGAGTCGCTCGCCCTGGCGATCGAGCGGACGCATCCCGGGTTTCGCGACGGGCTCTCGACCGCGGTCGCCTATGCCCGCGCTCGTCGCAGTGCCACGGTTGGCGACCTGGCCGGCGAGGACGAGTCTGTCGATCGCGAACTCGTCGACCGCACGATCGCAGGGGCGGTGGCGCTCGTCGATCGCGTGCGGCCCGAGGCGCTCTTTCGACGCGCGCGGCTCATGGGCGTGGCGCTCACGGCGCTCGTGACGCTGGCGGCGACCGCGGCCGCCGCCACGTCGAGCCCGGGCGTGGCGACGGCGTGGGCGCGGCGACTGCTGCTGCTCGCCGACGATCCCTGGCCGCGGCGTGTCACGCTCGAGGCCGTCGACTTCGCCGCCGGGGTGCGCACGGTGGCCCGCGGGGTCGACGTCGATGTGATGGTGCTGGCGCGGGCGCAGGGAACCATGCCCGAGGTCGTGGAACTCCGCACCCGGGGCCGCGACGGCTGGCGAACGGAACGCATGGGCACCCGGGGCGGACCCACCGACGCCGGGCAGTTGTTCGGCCATGTGCTCAAGCGGATCGATGACGATCTCATGGTCGAAGTGCGGGGAGGCGATGCCCGGCTGCGCGGCCTGCGCATCGTCGTGGCCGATCCCCCCGCGATCGCCGAGGTCAGGATCATCGCCGCACTGCCTGAGTATCTCGGCGGCGGATCCCGTGAGCTCGTCGCCAGCCGACTGGTGCAGGTGCCTCGCGGAGCCGCGGTCGAGTTTGCCTGCACGTCGACCAAGCCGCTCGCGGCCGCCACGCTCGCGGTGCGACCGGCCGGCGGCGATGCGAGGGCGGAGCGGGTGATAACGAGCCTCGAGCCCGGTGCAGCGGAAACGCGGACGATCAGCGGGCAGATCCCCGCGATCGACGCCGACACCGCGGTGCTCGTGCATCTGACCGACACCGTGGGCCTGGTGAACCGCGATCCCGTGGTGGTCGTGTTTTCGGCGGTACCGGACGCGCGGCCCGAGGTTGCGGTGCGGCTCGTCGGCATCTCGTCGGCGGTCACGCCGCAGGCGATGCTGTCGATCGAGGGGGTGATCTCCGACGACCATGCCCTCGGCAATGCCGCGGTGATGCTGGCCGCGGGCGAGCTCGAACGCACGCTCCCGATCGCCCGCGTGCGCGGCGGGGAGCCGATGGTGGAGCTGCCGGCCGCTCAGCCGGAGGTCGTGCCGCTCGCCGGCCTTGGGTTGCCCGTCGGAGCGCGGCTCGAGGTCGTCGTGTCGGCCCGCGACACCTGCTCGCTCGATGCCGAAGCGAACGAAGGGCGAAGCGACACCTGGACGCTGGATGTGGTCTCCCCCGAGACGCTGCGGGCGATGCTCGAGGCTCGCGAGATCCTTCTCCGCCGCCGGTTCGAGGCGGCCATCGATGATTTTGCCAAGGCCCGCGAAATCGTGACGGCTGAACCGCGAACCGACGATGCCGGCTCCTCCGCACCGGCACTCGCTCGCTGCGGCGAGGCGACCGTCCGCGCCAGTGGCGAGACATCCGAGATCGCCGCGGAGTTTCGTGGGATCGCTCGGGAGCTGGCCAACAACGCGTTGCTCACGCCGGAGATCGAGGCCCGGCTACTGACACAGATCGCCGAACCGCTGTCGGCCGTCGTCGCGGGGGAGCTCGACGCGGTGGCGCGGGCCTGCCGGGCCACCGCGAGGAACGGTGGCTCGTCGATCGATCGCCGCAGCCTGGTGCGGCTGGTCGATCTGGCGCTGGCCCGCCTGCGGGCGGTGCTCGAGCGGATGCTCGAACTCGAGTCGGTCAACGAGGTGATCGAGCGGCTCCGCGGCGTGATCCGCACGCAGGAGGAGATCCGCGAAGAGACGCTCGAACGACAGCGGAAGCGCGGCCGCGAGGCTCTGGAGTCGCCATGATCGAGCCGAGGTGTCGACGAGGGACGAGCCGTCTCGTTCTCCTGCTGCTGTTGTCCACGGGGCTGATCGTCCGTGCGGCCATCGCCGCCGAGACGCCGCGGCCGACGGCCGAATTGGCGGCCCGGGAGGCCGAACTGCTCGAGCGCTATCGTGAACTCGAGCGGTCGTTCCTGCGGCTGGCCGATCTGCTCGCCGCCACCGATCCACGCCGCGCCGCGGTCCTGCGGTCCACGTTTGAACGGGCCCGCGAGGAGCAGGTGGGTGACCGGGTGGCGGCGATCGTGACGCTGCTCGAACAGGGGCAGCTGCTCAAGGCGGGCACGAGCCAGCAGGATGCGATCGCGCAGCTTCAATCGCTGCTCCAGTTGCTCGAGTCGGGGGCGGGCGAGTCTCGGATCGCCGACACGAAGAAAGAGGTGCGGGCTTTCATCGGGCGGGTCACGAAGCTGATCGCGAGACAGAAGGACATCGAGGGCTCGACGGAGGCCGGCGATGAGGAGGCGAAACTGGCCGAGCGGCAGCGAGCGGCCGCCGACGAGGCGAGTGCGCTGGGCGCAGAGATCGACGCCTTCGCCCGGCGGATCGACGACCGCGAGCCCGCGGCCGACGGGGGCAAGCCTGCGGAGTCGCCTCCCGACGGTGCCCCGCTTCGGCCCTCCACACCGCCCGCCGAGGGGAGCGACGGCGAGCCGGCGCAGCCGTCGGGCGACGCGGGCGAACCACCGGACGCGGCTGGCGATCCAGCGGCCGAGGGGGACGACGATGCGGCCCGCGCGCGGCGGACGCGGCAGCGGCTGCAGGCTGCGGAACGCCGCATGCGACAGGCCCGCGAGCGGCTCGACGACGCCAAGCGTCGCGACGCGCGACGCGAGCAGGAGAAGGCGATCGAGGAACTGGAGACCGCCCGGGCGGAGCTCGAGGAGATCCTCCGGCAACTCCGCGAGCAGGAAGTGGAGCGGCTGCTGGTGAATCTGGAGTCACGGCTGCGCGGGATGCTCCGGGCCGAGCGGTCCGTGCTCGCCGACGCGGAAAAGCTCGCGGCGGCGGCCGGCGGCCAGTCTCAGCGGGAGCGGCAGCTCGAAGCCGCCCGGCTCGGCCGTGAGCAGACGGCGATCACGAACGAGGCCGCGAAGGCGATGACGCTCGTGCGAGACGACGGCACCGCGGTCGCGATCCCGCAGGCGCTCGAACAGGTCCACGACGACTCCGTTCAGGCGGCGGCTCGGCTGGGCCGCGGCGACGCCGGACGCGAGACAATCGGCATCGTGGGCGACATCGTGACTGGACTCGAGGAGATGCTCGCGGCGGTCGAGAAGGCGCAGCAAGCGCGGCAGGAAGAAGAGGCCGGCGGCGCTCCCGGAGGCCGCGCGGGCGAGCCGGGGGAACAGCCGTTGGTCGACAAGCTCGCCGAGCTCAAGATGCTCCGCGCCCTGCAGATGCGGGTCAACACCCGCACCCGGCGGTTCGCGCAGGTGCTCGACGACACCGATCACGCCGCCCAGCCCGAAGTCCGCGCCGTGCTCGACCGGTTGGCCGAGCGGCAGCGGGCGATCGAACGGGCCGCGCGGGACATCGTGTCGGGCCTGGCGGAGTAACGGATGGCCAGCGAACGGGCCGGAGTAACCTCCGGCGCTGCCTCCGATCGGGAAGCCCCAAGCGCGAGCGCGGGGAATCCGGGTGGCACTGGGACGGTGCCCGCGCGGGCCTGGCACGCCCACGCTCGAGTTCCCACCGGTGGGTGAACGGTTCGGGGCTGCCCGTACCCCGGGAGCCGGACGTTCGCTGCGGGCATCGTGCCCTTCGCTCACTCGATGCCGGCTGCGCTTCGCCATCCTGGCTTCGCTGGCCGCCGAGCCCGGCTCCCGGAGCACGGGCAGTCCCTCGCTGAGCTCGTGCCTTGGGAAGCCGACCGGCCGGAAGGCCGCGGGCTCTTGCGGCGTGTGGTTCGGGGCTG
>JAIOPD010000131.1 GCA_021414115.1 Planctomycetia bacterium | reverse complement strand
TCATCCCGCACGCGGCGTCGCTCGGTCAGGCTTTCGCCCATTGCCGAAGATCCTCGACTGCAGCCACCCGTAGGTGTCTGGGCAGTATCTCAGTCCCAATGACGCGGGTCGTGCTCTCACACCCGCTACCCATCGTTGCCTTGGTGGGCCGTTACCCCGCCAACAAGCTAATAGGATGCAGGCCCCTCCCAAGGTGGAATCACACCTTTGGTCCGAAGACATTATCCGGTATTACCTGCAGTTTCCCGCAGCTATCCCAGACCCCGGGGTAGGTACCTACACATTACTGTCCCTTTCGCCGCTGTCCCCGTATTGCTACGGTTCTCGCTCGACTTGCATGCCTAATCCACGCCGCCAACGTTCACTCTGAGCCAGAATCAAACCCTTCAATTTTTGGTTCTTCATGCCGCACCTGCCGAAGCAGATGCGACGTTGATTCGCCTGAATCTCGAAGAGATTCGACCTAACTGTTGAAAAAATGGTTCGCGACCGAATGCCGGTTGCCCGACGCTCGGTCACTTGCCGGTACACGATCGCGTGCCGGCCGAAACCAAAAAAGATCGACTGCCGAATTGTCAAAGATCAGTCCGCCGCGAACAACCTTGCGATTCCTCGCGGCGAGCCCCCAAGCATAGCAGCGTCGGACACGTGGTCAACAGGCTGCTTTGCGGCCGCAAAAATTTTCTTGCCGACGTTCATCGGCAACTCAGCGGCGGGGGATCAGTTGATACGTCGCCGGCCCGTCAGTTGTTCGCCGTTGCCCGAAAAAAGGCAAAACGGCCTATTTTTCAGCATCCAACACGACCGGCACGTCGAGCTCGTGGCCTTCCCGCTGCACCCGAATCAGCACCTGCTCGCCTGGATTTCGCGACTCCACGGCCGACAGAAAATCGTCCGCAGTCCGCACCGCTTGCCCAGCCACGGCGACGATCAAATCCGCGCCGGAACGATCCACCCGCGAAGTTTCCACCGTGAACGGTCCCTGGCGCCGCCGTTCGCGAATAATTTTGAAGCCGCGAAGGCCCGCCCGTTCGGCGGGTCCCTCGGGACTGAGTTCGGCCACCACCAAGCCGGCATCCGACTGGTAAACACGGGCGATTCCCGCATCTGGCCGCACCACTTTCCCCTGCTTGATGAGTTGGGGCACGATCCGCGTCAATGTGCCCACGGGGATCGCAAACCCCACTCCCGCGCTCTGGCCAGTGCGGCTGGCGATGGCTGTGGTCATGCCGATCAGCCGGCTGCCGCTATCCACGAGCGGGCCGCCGGAATTGCCCGGGTTGATCGCGGCATCGGTCTGAATGATCGACTTGATCGTGCGGCCCGTCTTGGTCGGCAGCGAGCGATTGAGGCTCGAGATGATGCCCGTCGTGAGGGTCCGCTCGAGCCCAAACGGATTGCCGATAGCAAACACACGCTGGCCCACCCGCAGGTCGTTCGACGTGCCGAACGCCACGGGATGCAGGATCTCTTCCGGGGCGTCGACCTTGATCACCGCCACGTCGGTTGCGGGATCGATGCCGACCACGCGGGCGGCGTGAGAAGAACCGTCGTACAGCATCGCCTGGATCTCGCGTGCTCCCTCCACGACGTGGAAGTTCGTCAGCACATGCCCCTGCCGATCGAGAACGATGCCCGATCCGGCGCCCTCCGAAGGCACCTCAAGGAGAAAGAGTCCGGTGGCTACGGTGGCCTTGGTGTTGATGTTGACCACGCCCCGGTTGACCGTCTCGTAGACGCCGATGTTGGTCCTCTCCTCA
Source organism: Planctomycetia bacterium (assembly GCA_021414115.1). Classification (GTDB taxonomy): domain Bacteria; phylum Planctomycetota; class Planctomycetia; order Pirellulales; family UBA1268; genus QWPN01. The sequence continues at coordinate 50,252 of JAIOPD010000131.1, read as the reverse complement.
GACGTAAACGCCCGGTCGGCCGCCTTTGCCTCGGGCCCGACGGGGGGTTGGCCGGTCGCCGCTGCCGCAGCCAAAAAGCCGTAGAGAATCGCAACGCAACCAGGGAAATCCCTTGTTGCGGAAGCTCGGCGCAGGGTCATGAGGCGGCCTTTTCCAGGAGACATGGGCGCGAGTCGCCGCACCGTCACGCGAGCGACAACCTCGATTATCGGGAGTCGGACGCGATGCTCCAATGGCGAATCAGCGTCCACGAAGACGACCCCTGCCTGCCAAAAAGGCGAAAAATACCGTCGTGTCCGCCCAGAACGACGTTGGCGGGTTTCTGCCGGACAAATATGCTCTCAGGCGGACCCTTGCCGGCACCGACCATCACCAGGCTTCGGAGCGTCTGTCATGTACCGCCCCCGGTTATCCTCTTTCACAGCCGCGATCGCTCTCGCCCTCGCGGTCCAAATCCAGCCGGCCCCCGCGGCCGAACCGGTGGCGTCGGTGACCTTCGTCGACGCATGCGTCGCTGCGGATGGCCAACAGCCCGTGACCGCGATGGGCCTTCGGGCGGCCGTCTCAAAAGCGGCCACCGGCCCATCCCACGTGGTCGTGCTCATCGACACATCGGCGAGCCAGACCGGCGTCTACCGACAGCGGGCGATCGAGTCGCTCACCGGCCTGCTCGAGGAGTCGCGGCCCGACGACCGGTTCGCCGCGTCCGTGGTCGATGTCTCGAGTTCACCACTGGCCGATGGATTCCACGCGGGGAAGAGCGACTCCCTCCGCGAGGCACGGCTCGCGCTGGACGGCCGCACGCCGCTCGGCTCGACCGACCTAATCGCCGCACTCGAAGAAGCCGCGACGCAGCTGGCTCGAGTCAAAGGACCTCGCGCGATCATCTACATCGGCGACGGGCCGGCACTCAGCGGGATCGACGCGAGCGACTTTTCGCGGGTGATCGATCTGCTGCGGTCCGAACAGATTTCCGTCTCAAGTCTCGGCGTGGGCCCGCAAATCAACTGGCCCTGTCTCGCGGCGCTCGCCAGCGCCACCGGGGGGATGCTGACGGTGCCGGAAGACGATGCCGATGCGAAGGCGGCCGGGGCGACCATCGGCAAGCTCGCCGTGCAGTCGGTCGCGTGGCCCACCGATGTGGCGATCGCGAGCGATGCCCCGAACGCCGGTCTCCGCATGCTCCCCGGTCGTTTGCCGCCCCTCCGGGCTGACCGCGACTCGGTGGTGCTGATCGAAGGAACCCTCGAGGCCGGTCGTCTTGATCTCGCGCTCAACGGCGGAGATGCCACGACGCTCGCGATCCCGGCAGCCCTGCCCCGGGCTGAAAACGCCTACCTCGCCGAACTGGCCCGCAATGCCCGCGACAGCGATGGCGTCTTCCTGCCCCTTCTCGGTCGGGAAGGGGTCGATCTCGCCCGGAACGTGATCCGTGGCGAGGCCGCCACGCTCGCGGCGCTTTCCCGACAGGCCGAGGCCTCCGGTTCTCATGCGTCCGCCGTGCGGCTCGCCGAAGCCTCCCTCCGTCGCGACCCCGACAACACCGACGCATCGCTGATCCGTGAAGTGGCGCAGCGCGGGCTGGCGGGCGACGCGGACGGCCTGCCCCCGCCGAGCCCATCGGTCGATCGCCCCGGACGACCAGGCCTGGGTGCCGAAGACGAATCCGAACTCGCCGAACTCGAGCAGATGCGGCGTGTGCGGGCCCAGAACCTCGAACAGGACACGGCCGTGCGACTCCGCGAATCACGGAACCTGCTGGCCACCGATCCCGACCTTGCCCGCGATCAGCTCAAGCAACTGCAGCAGACGATCAAAGAGGACGATGATCTCGACGCCGGCACCCGCGAGCGACTTCTGGCCCAGGTTGAGATGCGTATTCGTGAGTCGATCGTGCGGTCACGGGAGAAGCTGGAACGCGACCTGGCCGCCGAGCGGCGGGCGGCCATCGGACGCGAGCGGCAGCGGCTCAACGGCGAGCTCCAGCGGCGCGAGGAAAAGATCAAGCAACTCACCGAGCGCTACAACGCCCTCGTCGAGGAGGGGATCCGAGTCGGCTACCAGCGGCCCACCTCCGCGTTCGTGCAGGCGGAGCGGGAGGTTGCGGAGGTGATCGCCGAGGAGGCTCCGCCGCTCTACGCCAACCACCCGATCCCCATGACGGCCCGGGTCGTCGGCAGGACAGCGCCGCTCGTGGCCCGCATCCTCGACTACGACGCCGAGAACACCCGCGTGAGGCGGGACCAGGAGCGAGGCTTCATGGATGTGATGCATCTCGCCGATGCCGCAGCGATCCCCTTCTCGGATGAGCCGCCCATCCTCTACCCGAGCGCCGAGCGGTGGAAGGAGATCACGCGGCTCCGCGAGAAATACAAGTCTGTCGATCTGGCCAATCCGGGAAGCCAGGAGCAGAAAATCTACGCGGCCCTCGACGAGCCCGTCTCGCAGTTCGAGTTCAACGAGACGCCGCTGCGGGACGTGATCGCCCAGATTCGTGACTCCAACAACATTCCGGTTCAGCTCGACGTCAAAGCCCTGGAGGACGGCGGTATCGATCTCGACACGCCGATCACGCAGAACCTGTCTGGAATCACGCTGCGATCCGCCCTGCGACTGCTGCTGGGCAACATCGATCTGACATACCTCGTGAAGAACGAAGTCCTGTTGATCACGACCACCGAGAAGGCACAAGAGAACCTCGTGGTCAAGGTATATCCCGTCGCCGACCTCGTGCTCCCCGTGGACCCCGGCTCGGGTTTGAATCCCTTCCAGTCGGGCGGTGGCCTCGGTGGCCAAAACAGCGTCAACAGCGGCATGAACATGGGCGGTGGTGGCGGTGGCATGGGAGGCGGCATGGGCGGCATGGGCGGCGGTGGCATGGGAGGCTTTTGTTGGGTGGCTCGAGAGGTGTATGGCGTGCACGACCCCCGCTGGCTCGCCTTTCGCGAATGGATCACCAGCGATGCCCCGGCCTGGCTCCACGATCTCTATGCCGCGCGGGGCGAATCGTTCGCGGTCTGGATTCACGACAAGCCTGCCGTGAAGACGGTGCTGCGAATGCTGATGGACCGCGTCATTGACGCACGGCAGGCCACGCCGGGCGGGCCGTTTCAAATATCGAGTGCAAAATCGAAGCTCGCGAGCGGCTCGAACGGCACGGTCGTGCCGACCGCCGCCACGTCTGGCGCCGAGCAACCTGCGGCGAACCCGGCGGTCATGGAGCGGGTCGGGCTGCCGGAATCGGTTCTGAACGCTGACGACCTGCGGGCGTCGCTCGAGGCCTATCTCCCCTCCGGAAAGGCGACCGGAAAAACACCGGACGCCCCTGTCGATGAACGGGATGCCGCGATGAGACTGGCCAGGCTGCGGGTGTCGGCCGCCGAACTCGGCCGCGAAGGCCGGTTTGACAAGGCTGCGGAACTGATCTCGGCGGCCATCGCCTGCGGCCATGGTGAGTCTTGGATGTACGAGTCGCTGGCCGTGGCGATGGAGGCTGCCGGACAGCCTCGCGATGACGTCGAGCGGGCGCTGCTCTCCGCCGCCGACTTCGCATCGGGCCCGGTCGAGTTGCTCCAACTCGCCAACTACCTCGCCAGATTTGGATCCGACAAGCAGGCCATCCGGGTCTGCCGGCAGGTGATTCGGATCGATCCTGCCAACCGCGAGGCGTTCGCGCTCGCGATGGCGGTGGCTGCCCGAACCGACGACACCGCAGCCCTGCTCTGGGCCTGCCCTGGAGTGCTCGCGCATGAATGGCCGGCCGGCCAGCAGGAGGTCGTGACCCGGGCGGGCCGGCTCGCCAAGGCGACGATCGACTCCCTCGAGAAGAGCGGCCGAACGGCCGACGCGGTCGCCTTTCGGAACGCCGTCGATGCGGCGCTCGTCCGCGACGTGGTCATCGATCTCTCCTGGACCGGTGATGCCGACATCGACGTGCTTGTCGAAGAGCCGCCCGGCACCGTCTGCTCGCCGGCGTCGCCGCGGTCGACCTCAGGGGGCACGCTCCTCGGCGACATGGACGCGGTGGCAGACGCCGACAACGCGATCCACCGGGAACGGTACGTGGCCACGCAGGCTTTTCCGGGGGAGTATCGGATCCTGGTCCGACGTGTGTGGGGCAAGGTAGCCGCCGACACCATCACCGCTGAAATGACGATTCATCGCGGAACGGATCGTGAGCAGACGATGCGGCGTCAGGTTCGGATCGGAGCCGACGATCAGTTGCTGTCGGTGAACGTGCCGGAAGGCCGTCGCAAGCAGCCGCTGCTCGATGCCCAGGTCTCGCAGGACGTGGCCGCTCAGCGGACGCTCGGGAGAGCCGTTCTGGCTCAGCAGCTGGCGGCACTCGCCGATCCATCGGCAACCGAGGCCATGTCGCAGAGCCGCGGCGGCACCACGACGACGCCCGGAGCACCCGGCCTTCCCTTTTTCGGCCGCGGCGCCGTGGGCTATCAGCCGATCATCACGACCCTCCCCGAGGGCGTGAACCTCTATGCGCGGGCCGTCGTGTCGGCCGATCGGCGGTATGTCCGCATCACCTGCGTGCCACTCTTCTCCGGTGTCGGGCAGGTCACGCAGTTCAACTTCTCCGGTGCGGGAGCTGGCGGAACAGGAGCATCGAACACCGGTGGCCAGGGCGGCGGTCAGGGCGGTCTCGGTCAGGGCGGCGGCCAAGGTGGCGGTCAGGGTGGTCTCGGCCAGGGAGGCGGTCAGGGCGGTCTCGGGCAGGGTGGCGGACAGGGCGGTCTCGGCCAAGGCGGTGGTCAGGGTGGCTTCTGCTGGGTTGCCCGCGAGGTCTATGGCGAGACCAACCCGAAGTGGCTGCTGTTTCGAGACTGGCTCACCACGGATGCTCCAAGCTGGCTCTATGATGCCTACGCCGCCCATGGCGAGGATTTTGCCGGCTGGATCCGTGACAAGCCGATCGTGAGGACGGCGGTCCGGATGTTGATGGATCAGGTCATCGCCCAGGCGACGATGCCATGCCCCGTTTCGGAGTGATCCTGGCGGCTGCGGGACAGAGCAGCCGTTTCCAGGACGCCAACTACAAGAAGCCGTTCGCACCGCTGGCAGGCCGGCCCGTCTGGCTGCACTCGGCCGAGAAGTTCATCGACCGCGACGACGTGAAGCAGGTCGTGGTCGTGGTCTCGCCCGAGGACCGCCAGTCGTTCGTCGAGAAATTCGGCGCGAGCCTCGCCTTCATGGGCATCACGCTCGCCGAAGGCGGCACGCAGCGGGCTGACTCCGTCCGCCATGGCCTCGAGAAGCTCAATGATGACATCGACATGGTGGCCATTCACGACGCCGCCCGCCCCTGCTTGGCGACGGCCTGGATCGACCGGGTGTTCGCGGCGGGCGTTCGCACCGGCGCCGCGATCCTGGCGATCCCCGTGGTCGGCACGCTCAAGCGTGTGGCCGCCGACCACACGATCACGGAGACCGTTGACCGCACGGGCCTCTGGGAGGCGCAGACGCCTCAGGTCTTCGCCCGTGATCTGCTCACTCGCGCCTTTGCATCGCATCGCGAGGGACAGGCCACCGACGAGGCCAGCGTCGTCGAAGCGCTCGGCCACCCGGTGACCGTCGTCCAGGGCTCGCCCATCAACCTCAAGATCACCTGCCGCGAAGACCTCAAGCTCGCCGAGCAGGCCCTCAAGGCGCTGCCCGCTCCCAAACTCGGCGGCCCCGCCCATCCCTTCGCCGACGGCGACCTCTGGCGCTAGCGACATGCCCCACGACCTGCTCACGGAATTCGAGGCCCGCGGCCTCGTTCACCAGTCCACCGACGCCACGGCCCTCCGCGACTGGCTCGCCACGCCCGGCCGCCGCGTTTATGCGGGTTTTGATCCCACGGCCGACAGCCTCCACGTGGGCCATCTCGTGGCCCTCGTGCTGCTCCGTCGCGTGGCCCGCGCCGGGCACGAACCGGTCGCCCTCGTCGGCGGTGCGACCGGCATGATCGGCGATCCGAGCGGCCGCAGCGAGGAGCGAAACCTGCTCTCGCCCGAGGAACTCGCCGCCAACATCGCCGGCGTCGAGCGGCAGATCCGTGCCGTCCTCGCCACGGCGGGCGACCGCGTGCACGTCGTCAACAACGCCGACTGGATGCGGGGCGTGGGCTACCTCGAGTTTCTCCGCGATGTCGGCAAGCATGTGCCGCTCTCCCAGATGCTCGCCAAGGATTCCGTGAAGAGCCGGCTCGACCGCGATGGCGGCCTCTCCTACACCGAGTTCAGCTACATGCTGCTCCAATCCTGGGATTTCGTGCATCTCGGCGACACGCTCGACTGCCGCGTGCAGATCGGCGGCAGCGACCAGTGGGGCAACATCACCGCCGGCATCGAACTCGGCCGCCGACTGCGGTCCCGCGATCTGCACGGCATCACCTGCCCGCTGCTCACCAAGGCCGACGGCACCAAGATGGGCAAGACGGCCTCGGGCGCCATCTGGCTCGATCCGCGGCGGACGAGCCCGTATCGCTTCTACCAGTATTGGATCAATCTCGACGACGACGACGCGGGCCGCTGCCTGCTGCGACTGACCGACCTGACGGTGGACGAAGTGGCGGCATTCGATGCGAAGCGGGCGGCCATCCCCGCAGCCCGCGACACTCAAAAGCGGCTCGCGGAGGAACTCACCCGGCTCGTGCATGGCGACGCGGGCCTCGCCGCGGCCCGGCAGGCGACCGAGATCTTCTTCGGGGCCGAGATCACGAGCCTCGACGACCGGGCGCTTGGTGAAATATTTGCCGACGTGCCGAGCCATGAGTTTGCGCGGACGGCGTTGGACGGCGACGGCCTGCCGCTCGTGGACGCGCTCAAGGCCACTGGCCTCGCGGCGAGCGCGAGCGCCGCACGACGCACGATCGAGCAGGGCGGAGCCTATGTCAACAACCGTCGGATCACCGATGCCGCCCACCGGCTCACGTCCCGCGATCTCGCCGGCGCCGCCACGCTCGTGCTCCGCTCCGGCAAGAAATCGTACGCCGTCGCCCGATTCGTATAACGCAGGCGGCCTCTCACTCGGACGCGCTCTCCAGCGCGAGCACGGGAACCCCGTCCTCAACCTCAACCGGCTCCCCGCCGCTGGCACACGTCGCCACCCGTCTACCCGTCGCTCGCGCTCCGGGCTTCCCCGGCAACGGACACCATCGAGAACCCGCGAGGGGCTGCCCGTGCCCCAAGAGCCGGGCTATGGGAGCAAGCGAAGGCAGGATGCCGAAGCGCAGCGGACATGCAGAGAGCCGAGGCCTGGAGGGCCGAGGCGAACGTCCGGCTCGCGAGGCACGGGCAGCCCCGAGCCGACGGCAGCGACGGCGCGACAGCCGTATGGGCGCAGCGAACGTCCGGCTCGCGGGGCACGGACAGCCCCGACCCACCACTCGGGCCCCCGTCAGGCGATCCACCACAGTCGGATGCGCTCCGGGAAGCCCCAGCGCGAGCGCGGAGAAGACGCCCTTTTACACGTTCCGGCCGGCATTGACCGGCCGCGGCCCCCCTGCCACTCTTCCGGCCCCCGAGGAGTCCGGCCATGCGTCGCCACGCGTTCATTCTTGCGGCACTCGTCATCCTCGCGCTGCCCCACATCGTGCGGGCCGAAGCACCCGAGACCGTCCCCGGCGGCGTGGCGGGGCTCGAGGATCGCTTGAAGTCCGGCCTGCGTGTCCAAGCCCCGCGTGACGTGAAATTCATCCAGACCGTCACCGCGCGCGTCCGCGAGGGCCGGCTGCCGGAAAAACTCGTCGACTCGACCTATCTCTGGGCAGTCAGTCGCGGCAAGAAGTATCCCTTCCCCGCCTTCGAGCACGTGATCCGGCTCCAGGCCGAAAAGCTGGCCGTGCCCCTGTGAGACCGCTCGTCTGGGATCGTTACGGCTGCGTCAGCCGGTAGACGGCGTAGACGCCGTTGGCGTGCAGCCGCTCGCCCCGGATCGCGTCGACGAGCGGCGCATCGAGCGGCACGATCGCATGATCCGCTCCATACCGCGAGGCGACCGTCTGCAAGCGATCCGCACCGAGCGACGCAGTTGACCGCTCCATCTCGACAAGGCTGCCATTTCGCGAGAAGCAGTCGACGATCCGCCGCCGCCACTCGATCAGCGAGGCCGCGTCCTGGGGACTGTTCTTCCACGACACGACCTCGCGCCGCCCCGTTCGCCACGTGAAACTCGTGGTCGCCCGCGGCGTCAGAAAACAGGCGTTCGCGGGCGTGTGGTCTCGAGTCCAGTCGCAGATCTCGGCCCAGGCCGCCGCCGCGACCTTCGAGTCGCTCCGCGGCGCGAGCCCTGTGCGGCCCGGCAGCGGCCAGTGGAGGCTCTGCACGGCGAGATCGAGGAGCAGGACCGCCACCGCGAAACCACGGACGAGGACGGGTCTGACGCCGACCACGCGACTGCACAGCATCTCGTCTTCGAGCAGCGCGGCGACGGTCGTCGCCAGCGCGAAGGGCACCGCCACGTCGCCAAGCCGGAACCAGTAATAACGCAGCAACCCATACACCGCGGCCGGCGCCCACGGTTCGGCCACGGCAATTACGCAGCCCGTGAGCGACAGGCCGATCGCCGCCAGCGTGAACGCGGCAATCCTGCCGCGTGCGGCCGACGCGGGCACAAGCCTGTGCAGCAGCCACCACGCCGCGATCGCGAGCACATGCCTGGCCAGCATGCCATCGGCGAAGGTCCGCGGCAGCAGGTGATGGGAAAGCCGCTCGACCACATAGATCCGCGTCGCTTCCGCCCGCACCTCGGCACCGACCCCGGCCGTCAACCCGAGCGCGGGCACGACTCCCGCTCCCGCCAGCAGCAGCCCCATGATCACCAGGACCGCGGCGAGGCCGCGGCCTTCGGACGCAGCCGGCCGCCCTGTCGCCAGCCATGACGCGGCGGTGGCCACGAGCGCCCATCCACCGACGATCGGATGAAACGCCGTCGCCGCGCCGCAGAGGCACACGGCCCATGCGAATCGGCCGCGGGCGACCTCGCCGAGCCCCCCGAGCACGAACGCCCACGCATCCACCTTCGCCTCGCAGCCACCGATCACCCACTCCCCGGCCGCGGTCGTGTTGCGCAGCGCTAGCGCGAAGACCGCTGCGGCCACGACGCGGGCCCAGCTCGAGCACAGCAGTGGAACGATCGCGTGGCGAAAGCCGAGTGCCAACGAGGCCCAGCCGATGATCCGCCCGATCCACGCCGTCTGTTCCAGCGGCATGGCCGCCGCGATCGGCCCCATGAGGAGATAGAAGACGCCGTGGGCATCGGGCGTTTCGAGGAAGAAGTCGCCCTGCGCCCAGGTTGGATCGGCCGCGTGGCGGGCTTTCGTCAGATAAACCGTTTCATTGAGGTCGGGCACGGGCCACGCCCCGCTCGCCGCGAAGACGAACAGGATCAGCAGCCACTCGACGCTGCCGCCGAGCCGAGCCGCCGGTTCACCGCCGTCACTTTCACCGCGCCGCGTCCGCATCTATAACCTCGTCACCGCTCGGGCCGGTCAACGCTCGGGCCGCATGCCAGCCTCTCGATCGCCGACCGCAGGATACACGATACCGATGGCTGCCCGATCCTCCGCCGAGCCCCGCCCCGCACCCGATGGCGCGGCGACGGCCGCCACCGGCGCGGCGCTCAGGCGTGGCATCGAGGCCGAGACGCTCGGCATCGTCGGGGCCCCCTTCGCGCTCGCCGCGAAACTCGTCGAGTCGGCCGGCTTCGACGCGATCTATCTCTCGGGAGCCGCCTTCTCCGCCGGCACGCTGGGCGTGCCCGACATCGGTCTGTTCACGCGGGATCAACTCGTCGAGCAGACACGCATCCTTGCCCGGGCCGTCACGATCCCGATCGTCGTCGATGCCGACACCGGCTTCGGCGGCCCGGACGAGGTGGCCGCGACGGTGCGGCTGCTCGAGGAGGCCGGCGCCGCCGCGATCCAGCTCGAGGACCAGCGGGGGGCCGACAAGCGGTGTGGTCATCTCGCCGGCAAGCAGGTGATCGAACCTTCCGAGATGTGCGGGAAGATCGCCGCCGCCGTGACCGGTCGTCGTGATCCCGACACCGTGATCATCGGCCGCTGCGACTCGCGGAGCGTGCATGGATTCGACGACTGCTTGTCGCGACTTCTGGCCTACCGCGATGCCGGCGCCGACTGGCTCTTTCCCGAAGCCCTCGCGTCGCGAGGCGAGTTCGCCCGCGTCGGTGACCGGTTCGCCGGTTCCGTCCCTCTGCTGGCCAACATGACGGAGTTTGGCACGAGCCCGCTGATCTCGATCCCCGACCTCGCCGATCTGGGATTCAAGGCCGTGCTCTATCCCGTGACGCTCATGCGGCTGGCAATGAAGGCGATGGAGGCGGGCCTCGCAATGATCATCGCGGAGGGCTCCCAGGAGAGCCTGCTCGACCTGATGCAGACGCGAGAGGAGCTCTATGCGCTCCTCGACTACGATCCCAAACACCCCGAACTCCATCGCTTCGCACGCCCCGCGTCGTCGCCGGAGCCCACTCCATGACCGCCCCGCAGTCCCAGCCCACCGCCGACTTCGCCAAGGGTCTGGCCGGCGTGATCGCCGGTCAGACCAGCATCTGTTCGCTCGACGGCACGCTCCGCTACCGCGGCTACGACATCGACCCGTTGGCGGCTGCCGGGGACTTTGAAGAGGTGGCCTACCTGCTTCTGCACGGCGAACTGCCCACCCGCGCCGAACACGCGGCCTTCTGCGACCGCATCTCCACCGCCGCACGCTCGGTCGACGCCCCGGTGCTCGACGCCCTCGCCCGGCTCGCCGCGAACTCACCGCAGGCGTCGGTGATGGACGCGCTGCGAACCGGGGTCAGCATGCTCGGCCTCCTCGAGCGGGACGATACGCCCGGCCCCCGGGCCGCGCTGCTCGCCCAGGCCGAGCGACTCCTCGGCCAAACGCCCGCGATTCTCGCCGCCTGGATCGATCTCACGAGCGGCCGCACACCAGAGCCCTGGCCGACGGGCTCCATCGCCAACGGTCTGCTCGAGCGGCTCACGGGCCGCGTGCCTTCCCCTGAACACGCGGCCCTCTTCGGCACCACGCTCGTGCTCTATGCGGAGCACGAGTTCAACGCCTCCACGTTCGCGGCCCGCACGGTCGCCTCCACCGGCTCCGACATGCATTCCTGCATCACGGCGGCGATCGGCGCCCTCAAGGGACCGCTGCACGGCGGCGCCAACGAGAAGGTGCTCGAGGTGTTGGGTGAGATCGGCTCGGCCGACCGGGCCGACGCCTGGGTACACGAGCAGTTTGCCGCCAAGCGGGTGGTGATGGGCTTCGGCCACCGCGTCTACAAGGACGGCGACGTGCGGGCCAAACTGCTCGGTCGCATGTGCCGAGACATGGTTCGCGGCACCCCCGGCGAGAAACTCGAGGAACTGGCCGAAAGGGTCGAGCGGATCATGCTCGACAAGAAGTCGCTGAAGCCCAACCTCGACTGGCCGGCCGCCCGCGTCTATCACGCGCTCGGACTGCCGGTGAAGGTGTTCACGCCGATCTTCGTCGTCGCCCGCATGAGCGGCTGGACCGCCCACGTCGTCGAGCAGATCGCCGACAACCGGATCATCCGGCCGCTCTCGATCTACTCGGGCCCGCCGGCCCGCGACTACGCGCCCTTCGCAGCGCGCGGGTAGGGCGATCTGGTTTCCGTGGAACGTCGGCTCGCGGGCGGCAAAAGTCTCTTCGCGGAGGGCCGTGGCGGCCCAACGCTCCTCGAGCGTGGCGGTGTACCCGGGGGCGATCAGCGGGGCAGGCTCGCAGCCTGTGCTGCCGCCGCCGCCAGCGGCTCGACTTCCGCCTGCACCGTCACCACCGGCACGGCGCCTTCGCCAAGGTCGGTCGAAATCTTGAGTTGTTGCTCAACCCGTCCGGCGATATCGCCGGCCTGGAACGTGACCGGCAGGATGTGAACCTTGGCCGGCGTGGTCCGCGGCTCACACGTCAGGCAGCCATCTTCGCAGGCCACGCCCGTGATGCAGAAGTCGCGATTGGCACGCACGACGACATTTTTGGTCACCGTGCCTCCGCACTTCACCGCGCCGAGCGAGAGCAGTTGCGGGCTGACGGTGACGGCCGCCACCACGCGGCCCTCGACGTCCATCGGAATCTGCGTGGCTCGCGGATCGCTCGTGACGAGAATGAGCTGGCCCTTCATATAGCCGGCCGGGGCGTCGGCCTTCAGCCGCATCGTCAAATCGTAGGCCGTCTGCGTGGGCGTTCGAGTCGGCTTCGAGAGGCTGACCTCGAAGTTGGGATTGGCACTGCGGACATCGGTGATATCCCACGGGGCGCTGCCCACGCGGGTCACGCGGACCGAACGCTCCGCCCCCGCCCCGAGATCGACGTTGCCGAGATCGACGAAGGGCGGTTCAAACGTGACGTCGCCGCGGATGTTGCCCGCCACCCGCAACTGAACCTCCGCGTAGAACGGCTTGTCGAAGGTCACCGTGAGCGTGGCGCCGTGCTGACCGAGAAACGTCCGCGTGTTGAACTTCGCGACGATCTCCGCCGTCTCGTGCGTCTTGAGGTCGTTTTTCGTGACCTCTGGCGACGTGCAGCCGCAGCTCGTCCGCACGCCGACGACGTGCAGATCCTCCTTGTACATGTTGCGGAAGACGAAGCGATATTCGGTCTTCGAGCCCTTGGCGACAGTGCCGAAGTTGTGGCTCGTCACCGGAAACATCTTCTTGGCCCATTCCTGTGCCAGGAGCGGCTCGGCGCTCGCGAAGAACACGCACGCCGCGACACAAGACACCGTGCGACGAAAACCAACCGGTGAGCGGAACATGGCGGTGCCCACGCAAGAGAAGGCGGCGGCCGAGAAACCGGCCCACTTCGCCCGGGAAAAGACTACGAGTGACATGGGATGAGCGTCAACGTTTGGGAAAGGGAATGCTGGCGTGGCGGGTTGCCCCGGCGGTTGCCGGTGGCCGGACTCTTCTTCAGTATGGATCCTCGACAGTGTCTGTTCACCCTGGAAAGGGGGTTTTTCAGCGGAACCGGATTGCGTGTCGTGGTTGGTCGGCTGGCCACGTTAAAAGTCGACCAAGCTTCAATTGCCGAAGCTCAGTTTTCTCTGGCTGCTTAACTAAGCAACCCCGAGCGATGGCCCCAGTCGGAAGGGCCTCCCAATCGGTCGCCAAATCCGACTCGCCCCGTCTCACCGCCTGGTACAGGCGGGGCTAAAAAAGTTCCGGGCTGGCCCGTGACGCACCCTGTCGGCCGGGGACGCGCGGGCGAGACTCAAGTTGACCGGACACACACGTAGACGTTCGTGCTGAAACATCACGGGACAGGGGTTCGACTCCCCTCGCCTCCATGCCCCGGTTGTGCAGGGGATCGCAGGATGCTGCGAGACCCCGCACAGCCGGGGCTTTTTCATGCGCGGACGATTCGGCCTGCGAGTCAAAACACCGACTCGCGGGAACTTGCTGCGCCGCTTTGTGCGCCTGTTTGCTGCCGGCGACAGCGGCACGCTCGAAGTCGGCATCGGTGACATCCACGTAGTGCCTCATCGCGACGGCGGCCGTGTTGCCCAGCCACTTGGCGACCACGGCGAGCGGGTACTCGCGGGCCAGGTCGGTTTCGCAGCTGGCCCGCATTGAATGCCAGAGCCGCGTCCACTGCGACACCTTGGCCCGCTTGATGATCTTTTCGAGCGTCGAGCGCAGGTTGCAGCCGGCCCACCCGTGCTTGCCGTGGGCGCGACGACGGTACTCCTCGGCGAAGACGTACTCCGCACCCTCCGGCGCTTGATCCCATGCCTCCTCGAGATACGGCCGCACGTCGGCAAAGAGCGGGATCACGCGGTAGCCCCTGCCGGCCAGGTGCTCGAGTTTCGGGCAGGGAACCGTGATTCGGCCGCGATCCCAGTCGATGTCCTGCCACCGCAGGCTCATGGCCTCGCTCGGCACGCGCAAGCCCGCGAAACGCGAGAGGGCGATCAAAAGCCGCCAGTCTTGATTCGGGGCGTGGTCGATCACCCGGCGCACGTCCGCTGCCTCGACGTAGGCCCGTCGCTCGGAGGCGTCCCCGGGCCGATGGCGGACGTATTCAAAGGGGTTCTCGGCCAGGAGTTTCTTTCGCTTGGCGTGGTCAAACATCAGCCGCGCGTGCTGGAGCCGCTTGTGGATCGTGGTGGCCCGCAGACCATCGCCGATCATGCGTTGCCGAAACTCCTCGGCTTTTTCGGGAGTCACCTCGGCGATCGGATAGGCGGTTCCCAGAAACTCCGTCAGTCCGTCAACGACCTGCTGCCAGGCCCGGACGCTCGCCACCTTGTATTCCGGTTTCCTCGCTTCAAGCCACGCCGCCAGGAACGGCCTCACGGTCACGGTTGTGGTTGCCGCGCGCCGATCTGCGAGACCGGCCTTCACCAGCCGCTCGTGGAGCTTGAGGGGGAGTTCTGCCAGCCAGGACGCGAGGTCACGGCCATGAGGCTCCCCGGCCGCGAGATCGCTCACCAGGGCCTCGACGCGGCGGTGCCACGATTCGGCGGTCTTCACCGGCAGCTTGCCGAGCCGGATGCGTTTGCGGCTGCCGTCGGGGACTACAACCTCGATGCGAAACGAGCCGTTGGGGTCTTTGATGAGTGATGCCATGCGTGTGTCCTCGCGGATTTGATTCGCCACTCTACCGGCGGAGCGGCCATTGCAGGTGGCCGGGTTTCAAGAACGTGGTCATGTGGGGCCTCAGGATTCCGGAAACGCGTACAACCCCGGAGTTTTGCCCAGGAAGTCCAGAGGGCCGTGCCGCGTTGCTCCCGGCTCGGTGGGCTCCTGAATCTCAGTCGCGTCGCCTTCGGGCGGGAGCTTCCACCACCACGGGCCGGGGTTGTTGGGGCGATACGCCTCGACCCCGAGGCTCTGCTTCGCACGCACCAGCGTTTTCTTGGAGCCGCCCTCGCCGTTCGTCCACGATTCGATGAGGTCGGCGGCCGGCCGGGGGCCGGTAGCGAGAATGCCGGATAGCCAGACCGCGGCCTCGTCGCGCCGCTGGGGCGCAGGGCCGGGTTTCGAGCGAGAAGCCTTTCCGCCGGCGCGGCGCTCGCCGGTCAAGGCATCGTCGGCCGTCATCGCCACGGGCTCCCGCTCCCAGGAAAGTCGCGCGGGCTCGCCGCTGATCGTGAACGCCAGGCCCGTCGGCTCACCCGCCAGATTTTGCCCGCCGGGCAGGAGGAGCCGTCGCGACTTATTCTCGCGATCACGACTCATGTGCCACACGGCGCGGGCGATGCCGACAAACCCGCGGGAACCAAGAGTCTGCTCGTCGGCGTTCGTACCGGCCGCTTTCCGCGTGTGACACACGACCAGGACGGCCGTGTCGTATTTCTCGGCCAGCCGCGCCACGGGAGCCAGTACCGCCCGGACCTCGTTGTCTCGATGGGCATCCGTCCGGCCGCCGAGGAAGCTGCCGACAGGGTCGATCACCACGAGCCTGCAATCCGGGACCGCAGCGATTGCCGCCTCCAGGGCGGCGGCATCCGCGAGCGTAAACATCACTTCCTCGGGCTTGCCTTTGTCGTTGACGAGCCTGACGGCGCTCAGCAGGTGAACACGCGAGGGATCTGCATAGTGGGCGTCCAGCCGCGGCCGAATCGTGTCGGCTGGGTCGTCCTCTGCGGAGATGAAAATCACCGCACCTTTGGGGCAGTCAGTTCCATCTGGCCACGGCGTGCCGGTCGTTACCCGCGAGGCCATGTCGGTGGTCAAGAACGACTTGCCTTCCTTCGGCCGGCCCACGAGTAGCGTTAGCCGCCCCAGCGGCACCCGGCCTGGCCACAGCCAGCGAACGTCCCGCGGCAGGACAGATGCCATGCACACGAGCACCGGACCTTCCGTCGGGGCGGCCTGGCGAGGGTTGACGGCAAGCTGTTGGAGCATCGACACGAGATCCGCGGGGTCGGCGGCGTCGTGGCCCTCGATCCAGTCATACGCGTCGTCGCCCGGCTCGATCCCGTGCCAGATGTCGGCGAGCCGCACGATCACCACGCTCTTGGCACCGGCGTCGGTGGCGAGCCGGAGCACGTCGGCGGCGTAGACCGCGCCCTCGTCGTCGTGGTCAGGAACGATCACGACGCTCTTGCCGGCCAGCGCCGCCCAGTCGGTCTTGCGGGCGCTTTTCGCACCGAAACTGCTCGTGGTCGCCGTAAGCCCCAGGCTCCGGAGCGCGTCGGCAGCCTTCTCGCCTTCGCAGACGTAGACCGTTTCGGCGCGGGCAAGTTCCGGAAGGCGATACAGCGGGCGGGGCTCCTGCATGCCCACAGCGGCCCAGGTGCCGTCCGGTTGGCGCGACACGGGCCGGATGTCCTTCTTTCCGTCCGGAAGGTTCCAGCGGCAGACGATGGCCACCGCGGTGTCGTGGGCGTCACGGTATTCCCACGTCATGGCTGGTCGGCCACGGCCCTGGGAAACCGACTCCGCGGCCGTCTCCCAGGTTGGAAACGCCCGCGGCGGCCGTCGGATCCTCTGGCGCGGCGCGGGCGGGGTGGTTCCGTCGGCGAACAACTCTCTCTTTTCGAGCCGCAAGGCGGCCACGATGGAGCCGAGGTCGCAGCCGGCATGGCAGTGGATCACCGCGTTGCCGTTGTCGCCGACGCCGACCGATAGGGACGGGCTGGTGTCCGCGTGGGCAGGGCATGTCGAGGTCCAGCCGCTGCCGGCCTGGCGGGGCTCGTGGCCCCGCTCCCGCAGGCGCGTCAGCACGAGGTTGACGGGGTCGTGGCTCATGACTGCTCACCGCCTTCCTGCTGGCGGGCCGCTCGGCTGCGCAGCCACTCCTCGAGCATGGCGACGGGGTAGAGCGTGCATCGGCCTGCCTTCAGGCAGGGGATCTCCCCTGTCTTCGTCTTTTCCCAAAGCCACCGCTCGGAGACCCCGAGGGCGCGGGCCGCTTCACGCGGCCGGAGAGATAACTTCGTCGTCATTGCGTTTGCCTCCGCGTTGCGAGCCGCTCCTATGCGGCCCTACAAGTGGCGGTGGCGTTGGGCTTTTTTTGCCCAACAGTTGCCCAACGGCAGCAAAACGCACGGAAAAACAGCGGCTCGCAACAAGCGGCAGGCCGCAGGGGTGTTGGGTATCTGATGCCCAACAATCCAACAGTCGGCGGGCCTCTACGCGTCGTCGGGCCGGACACCCTCGCCCGGCGGGGAACGGCCGTAAAGATCGCGGGGTTTCACTTCCCCGTTCAGGAGCCGGAGAGCCGCCGTCAGCGCCGCGGGGTCCGCGCAGGTCCGGCAGTAATTGTCGTAACTCCCAAACTCTTTCGTGAAGAAATCGGAGGCTGTTGATTTGTCGATACGGACCAGACTCGCGATTGCGTTGTTGCCGATCGGCTCCAAGTTCAAAGAGCGTCCATCGTCGTAGTGATGGTGCTCGTTGAGTTTGGCCACAAGCAGGTGTCGTGCGGCACCCTTCGGTTTGCTGCGTTTCCGGCGCGCGGCCCTGCTGTCCGGCGGGAGGCCCTGGTCGGAGGGCGCCGTGATGGTCGCGGACACTTCCGCAGCCGCAGGCTCCCGTGGGAGAGCGACAACGGTTCCGGCCGCCTCGGCTGGCCGGGGTGGCTTTGCGTAAAGCCGGAGTTCATCGATCGCAGCCCGCAAAGGCGCCTTCAAGCCCTCCCATCCGTCGCGGCATTCGGATCTGGTTATGTGGCGGGCGGCTGGCTTGGGGGCGAACCCACCAAGGGGCTGCACGGCAGCCCGGACGGCGCGAGCCAGTTCACCGATGCGGCCCTCGTGGTGCCCCCATGCAGCGGAGTCCTGAATCACGTTCTGGACGAGCGATACCCACTGATCTCCATCAAGCAACGACTCCCGGGCGGAAAGGATGTCGCAGTACGCCACGATCGCATCCGGGGTGAGGTCGATCCCGCGGCCGTGGTGCTTCCCCTTGGTCGCGTTCTCTGCGAGCGTCCGCTCGACTGCAAGGTGTAGAGCGCCGTCGCTTTCCCACCGCTCCATCAGCTGAAGGCGGTCATCGGTCAACACTTCGCGATATTGAGAAGGGCCGTCCTCTCGTTCATTCGGCGCAAAGAAGTCGGCAAACGCATACGTCGCAACCAGCTTTGAGAGGCTCTCGGCTTCGAGCGGATTAGCGTCGCCGGCTAGTCGCCCGAATATGGCTTCGAAGAGACCGACAACCTCCTCCGCCCGCGCCAGCAATCGCTCGACGGCATTGGGCTGCGGATTCACAGGCTTTTGCCGGAGGCACCAGTTCATATACGCAATCCCTTCGTGGGATCGGCTGTCGATGGCGCGGATCGGCCGGTCATTTTCGTCCTGCCACCAATAGCGCTCGCCCATCTGAAAGATCCGTGTCTCTCTGGGGTCGCCGCTTCGCTGCGAGGCCAAATTTCGTTCAGCGGCATTTAACCTGCGAATGCTATCAAATGATACCCCGATTGATCGGCACCCTCTCGCGTCGCCATCGGGATTTGAACCCGCCACGACAACGGCACGTTCTCCATGCCCGAGTCAACGAAGGTCACAGCGTCGCAGACGTATGGAATGGGCCGAGCACTCGTGCGGATGAATCGGCATTCACTAGCTGCGCAAGCTTATTCTGCCGTTCGTCTGTAAGTTCGTCCTTGTAGTTGGCAGCATTTAAGTCTGGGAGTTCCGCGTGCGCTCGGTCGTAGCCCTCCGACGTTTGCGGCCTGTGTACGACGCTGATTTCAGCTGCGCGTACCGCTCCAACGTCTAGTTCAGCTACATAGTAGCCTTGTCGGGAGGCTCCCTTTGCTGCCTGTTCCGGGGTTGCGTGAGCCGCCCGAACTACAGACAACCCGGTAATATCCCGCTTTCGATCGGGCGCGAAGGCCTGCGGGTCGATGCACCGAGTTGTCGCATCAACCCATCTCCGCGATACGGGTATTCGCCGATAGATTTTCTCATCATCGGTGATTTCCTCGATGCCAAATGGCTTCTCGGCATCAGCAGAGTTACTCTCGACTACGAACACGATTCCGACCCTGATTTAAATCAAATCGCGTGTCTGTGAACAACTCGACCGTGCTCGTAATAGCGATAGTCGATTTCGCCATCGTCCCAGATGTGCAGTCGCTCGGTTTCGGTGCCGTCTTTTCGTTCGAGAATGACGCCTCCATTGGCGTCTTGAATTAGACCCGTTGGCGGGGGCAACCCCGCGTCACGGAGACGCTCTGCTTCGTCTAGCGCAAGACGAATAACAAGTCCAGTAGGCCGGGCGCACTCCTCGTCATCGGGCTCTTGCTGAAGCGAGGCCTGATTCCAAGACAAGAGCCGTGAAATGTATTCGTTCCAGGTCTGCTTCCACTCGGGCTGATCGCCGAATGATGGTTGCACCTCAATGTCGTTGTCAGTCGGGAAATACTCTGCGTTTTCCGCCTGAATCCGAGCGGCGATGGCGTTTGGACTCATTGCTCTAACCCCCAAAAAGTGTTCGCTTTATCGCTCATAAGATTCCTAAATGTGATCACAATCGCTTTCCTGCCCAATTGCGCTCCCTCGAGTACTGCGGCGATCCCATCGGTATCTTTTCGGAGGGGGCCACGCGCGGACAACGTAAGGCGTATTGCGTCGGAACTATCGTCGGGCCTCGCTTGGGAGAGCGTGTCCCAGCGAACATGCAGACGCCCCAGGTTCCTGGGGATCTCAAAAGTCCATTCACCAGAGAAGCTCTCGCCCATGACCACGTTTTCGATCGACGGGATGCGCGGGAGCAAAGAAAAAAAATCCCAGTCGGCAGGCGTTGCCCAAACCGTATTCCTGGGAATGCGATTCACGTACGTCACTTCCCAATGGTTCGGCTTCACTGGCCCTACGTTCGCCGTGGCAAGGAAGTCTGCAAACGCCGATGAAGCGTAAACAAAACCGTCGATCACCTCCTCGAACCGCGGATACTCCTGGCCTGGCTTCTTCTGCCAGTTGAAATACAGTCGGCCATTTTGGACCTGAATCATACGATCCTGCGTGGCGTGTCGGATCTGAATCCGGCACTGCGGGCTCGATGACAGCTGAAGTCTTGGGCCTTCCAGCCAGCGAGTGCTTCTCGTAAAGACCTCAAACTGAGCAGGAACAAACGGGGCGTCGTACGCCGCGGGCCAATCGGTCTGTGGCAGTGACTTCCAAAAGCCCCCCAGCAGTGCATTGCTTAGCGGAGGTAGGCGATCGAACTGCATTCCGACCACCACCTCTGCTACAGGCGGGCGGGCGTAGGTCGGGAGTGTTGTGTCGGAATAGCCGCTCACGGAACTTCTCTAGTCAGCACTTGGTGGACCGGTTTGGAGCCACACATGCGTGCGAGCCACTGCGGGGAAACCACAATCCACATCGGACGATACCGGTTTGGGCGGAACGCGGCAACGCGGCTGGGGCGATGCCCCGGATACGGCCTGCTTGCCGGTCTTCTCTGCCCGTTTTTGCAAAGCCTCAAGGCGACGAGGCCGTCGCCCAGGGTAGTTCGTCACTTCGCCGCGGCCCGCTCCAGGTTCAGGACCAGGAGGCGGGAGAGGAGATCTTCGTCGGAGAGGGTGGTCGGCCAGCCGTAGGCCGCGAAGACGGCTTCGTCGAGCCGCTTGTGGGCGAGGTCGAGCCAGGTCGGTCGTTCGTTGTAGAGGTTCGTGAGCGTCCGCTTTGCGAGCTTTTTTGCGGCCGTGGCGTCGGCCGGAATGGTGCGCGGATAGCGGACGGTCCCTATGCCATCCGCGTTAGCCTCCGACACGTATCGTGACCACGGGCCATCGGCGGAACCGGGGAACGTCAGCACTTCCTCCTGCGTCCACTCAGGCGGGTTCAGCCAATTAGTGCGGAGCGTGTCGAGTTCCTTGGCCGCCGCTGCTATCGCATTACGTTGAGCATCGTTCGGGCTTGGAAATGGAAATGGCTCAAAGCACGTGGTGGAATTGTACGTCGGGTCGTTTCCAACGCCGTGCCGTGATGAAGTAGCAAGAGCCCAGACTTCATGGCTGCGAGAGTGGAGGACTCCAAAATCAACGTCACTTGAAGTGGCCACGACAAAAAGCTTGTGGTCCGGAAGGACGGGAGGACGCAGCCACGAGATGAGCCGATGTTTCGCGACATAGGGAACGACAATGAATCGCTCTAGCCGGCCAGAGCACCGCGAAGCTGACGCCGTGGCTCAACGTGAATCCACCAGCGATCCCGATAAACTGCACGCTTGTTGTCCTTGCGAATCGGGTAAACATCGCGGCGAAGTTGCTCGAATGGAGCTTCGTACTTTGCGGAATCATTCTCGACTCGGTCCACACCGAAATCGATGATCCACATCCATCTGTTTCGCCTCGTCACATCCATCGCGTTCATCCAAGGAACGACAACGTCGCTATTCGGGCGTCCGTGTGGATTGGCCTGTTCGAGGAAGCGTCTTGCGGCATCCTCGCAAATATCAAATGCCCCGCCCTTCGTGTCACCCATGAAGCACCGATTTCGATTCTGCGGCAGCGGACGAGCCGTCGTAACGTCTGAAGCCGTAGTCAAGTTCGCATTTATCGAAGATACCTCACGGCCATCGAGCCTTCGGTGGCGTTCTGTGCCGTCATCAAAACCGACTATCGACACGCGGACATCGGCGCCGTCTAAAACCCACGGCCGATCGCTCCACGCCATAAAAATGTCGCCGGACGCTTTGATTCGATCCAGCACAGGCCGGCTCGCACTCATGCGTATCGATTGAGTCGCGAGAAGCCCGGCCTTTGTAGCCTGGCCTCCCGCAATGCACTCGCGCGCCTTCTCAAACCAATACGCGACAAGGTCGCCTTCTCGCGGCACGCGGTCGCGATACACCGAGAAAAGGGCCTCTACGTAGCGATCCCCGAGTTCGGCCCGTAGTCGCTTCCCGCCCAAAAACGGTGGGTTTCCCACAATAACGTCGGCCTTCGGCCACTCGGTGTCCTTTGGGTTGACGGGATCCTTGAGGTCGATGATTGCATCGGTGTTCCGAATCGTTGTCAACGGTTCGAGGATGGGGTCGCGGGGCGCGTTGAACCCGTTCGCGTGCATCCACTGCAGGTATCCGATCCAGATGACGACCTGCGCCAGTTCGGCGGCGTAGGTATTGATCTCGAGCCCGTAGAGTTGGGTCGGGCGGACTTGCGGCAGGAGCGTGGTGCCGTACGTCGCAGCCTTGGCGATTACCTCCTTTTCGAGGTCCAGGAGCAGCGTGATGGCCACATACAGAAAGTTCCCCGAGCCGCAGGCAGGATCGAGGATCTTGACTGCGGCGAGGCGCTCCACGAAATGCCGGAGCAGCGTGTCGAGTTCCTTTCGGGCCTTTTTGGCAGTTCGTTTGTCGGCGAGCTTTGCCCACAGGGCTGCGGCGCGGTCTTGCACCTCCTCCCACTCCCGCCGCAGCGGAGCCATGAGCACCGGTTCGAGAAGCGTGATGATGTCTTCGCGGCTCGTGTAGTGCGCGCCGATTTGTGAGCGCTTCGCGGGGTCGAGGGTGCGCTCGAACAAGGTGCCGAAAATACTCGGCTCGACGCTCGCCCAATCGTAGGCATTGAGCGTGATGAGCCGCTCCACGTCGGTGCTGAGCAGCGCGGGCACAGCTTCGTCCGGCTTGAACAACCCGCCGTTGAACCAGGGCACTGATACGGGGCCGTAGTCGCCACCGCTCGACATGCAGTCGAAAAGCGATTTCAGACGGCCGGCCAGCCGCGTGGGGTCTTTCTTCGCACCCTCGATCGTGGAGCGGAAAGTACGGTCGGGGAGCAGGTCAATGTCTTCGGCAAACATGCAGAAGAGCAGCTTCATCGCGAAGTGTGCCGCGGCCTGCCCGGCGATCCCGCGGTCGCGCCAGCCGTCGATCATGATGCCAAAGGTCTTTGCCGCCTCGACGGTGATGTCTTCTGTCGTTTGCTCGGGCCGCAGCGCCTGCGGATCATGAAACAGCTTGCGGAGAATGCCGAGATTGACCGGATGGGCGAGAGAGTCGAGATCGAAGGCGTAGACCCGCTTCGCGGAGCCCGTAAAGTTGGTGTGAACCTCGAAGCGGTTCAGGTCGCAGACGACCAAGAGCGGCGGGTTTTCAAGCGATTCGCGGTAGAGCTGGAGCTGCGAATAGGCCGCCTTCAAGTCCTTGTGCTTGCCCTTGTATTCCCAGCCGAAGTAGCCGCGTTTCCACACGTCGGCCCAGCCGTTGCCGCCCTCGGACTTCTCGACGCCGCGCTCAAATGTGTATTGTTCGCCCGTCGGGTCGGCCTCTGCTGGCGTTGGGTGGCCGAGCATCCGGCACAGGTCGATGAAATGCTCCTGGCAGGCCGCCCGCTCCGACAAGTCGGCCGGCTTCCACTTGGCGATGAAGGCTTGCGGGCTGAGGGATAGCGTCATGGCCGCTGAGTGTACGCCCCCCGGCGGAGTGGGGACAATGTCGCTAACCGGCGGCCGGGTGCAAAGGCGGCGGTGGCGTCCAACGTAACGGCCGTAAGAGGGCTACGGCAGGCGTTGTCAGTTGCTACGGAGCGGTTCGCGGGGTCTTCAGCGTTCCCCAAGAACGGCGGCGGCTTCCACATCGGCGCCAGGGTAATCGATGGTCGATGCCCGTAAACCGATTGATTCAAGATGGTCGAGAAGCTGTTCTTTGATTTCGCGACGAACGATAACGATCCCTCGGGTAATGCGGACTTCGGCTAGGTCGTCGATCGCGGTGTTGTGAACCATGTCGAGGCGACCGCACGCAGTAAAAAAACCCGCCTGTTTTTCAAGACGAGGAAATGGCAACGGGTAGTAGATATTTGATATCCACGGCGCTGCATCGACAGCGAAGGCTTTTTGTTCCATAGACCGCTGTTGAGTCTCCGGGTTTGGTGGAACGCCCCAGCCATCCCACTGCTCATGCACGGCCTTGTGAAACTCGGGCTGCGAAAACCACCAGACCGCGCCGTCTGCGTCGGGTTCACGGCATGCGGCAAAGAACGCTGCCACAGAGATGTTGCGAGTCCAATCAAGGAGCCGGGTTGGAACCCCGTAGTGCCGCGCTACGGCTAACGCGCCCCAGATTGTTGGATCGTCCCAAACAAGGGCATTTTGTTCGAGATGAAACTGGCAGTTGCCGGCCGGCGGGACTCGCAGATAGACGCGATCCAAGTTCCCAAGGAATCTCGCGGCGCGTGCTCGGAATGTCTCCACGAGTTGTTGTTCAGAGTCCAAACGCTGTTGGTCGTGGACTTCGAGGCCTGCTCTGTATTGGAGGGAGGTTTTGAGGTCGTGCTGGGCGTTGGCCATGCCACGGAAGGCCAAGTCCGCAGAACGGTTGCGAACGCCGATAGCCTCAAATCGGCTCTGGAGGCCGGAAAGCGTCGCTAGGAGCGACTGTAGGTCGCTGGGGCTTTCGCAGAAATCGCGCCACGCTTGCGGCATGTAGTGGGTGCCTGGGGACTGATTTCAGGATACACACGAGGGCACGTTAACGTGCAGCGTTGCCGCGGCGGCACGATGCCGCCGCTGACAGCGGCAGGATGCCATGCCGCAGCCGGGAACCGGCTGCTCCGCTGAGAACGCTCGAGGTCGCTATCCGGGGCTTGCAGCCTCGCTGAGCACAACGGGAGCGGACGCGGCACGCGGCGAACGGGGCTGAGGATGAGCCCCTGAGAGCCGCCGCCGCGGGAGCGGAGCACTGCCAACTCGCGCCGCGACATGAAGCCGCCGCCGCGGGCCTCTATCTCAATCACTGCACCCACAACGGCGGCGGAGGCTCGGCGGCAGGATGCCGCCGCGAAAGCGGGCAGGATGCCCTCTGGCGGCCGCTTGCGGCCGCTCCGCTAGCCGCAGGATGCGGCCTGCAGCGGCGGGGATGCCCTCGATTCCGCTATGGGGGAGGGGGAAGCCGGGGGCGCGGCGAATGCCGCATCGCGGGGGGCGGCGAGGGGGAGGGGGGCGAGACGATGCCGGATGCGGAGATGAGCCCCCCTCCCCCTGATGAGCCCCCCGCAGAAAACACCATCGAGGGCTAGCCGCTGTCAGAGAACAGCGGGAGGGCAGGATGCCCGACCTCCGCTTTTTGTCTTCTCGGCACGACGGAAGCCGTCCCCGACGAGCTGGAGTCGTGCCGCCCCGGCCGGAGGCCATCGCGCTCGCCCGTGCGATGGAAAAGAATCACGACCCCGCCGAGTGGGTCGAGTTCATCGCCTGAGCGAGCGTGACGAGGGCTTGGGCCTGGTCACGCGTCAGACGGCTCAGAAGTCTGATGACGAGGGCGAGATCCGCGGCGTCCAACGGAAGTGCGCCGTTTTCTGCGCCGCCTTGATGCTGGACCGGGGTTTTTCTCGGGGTATTCTGTAGAACTTCGACTCCCCTCGCCTCCACTTCACGCCCGCCGGGCCCTCGTGGCCCCGGCGGGCTGATCGTGGGAGCTCGCCATCCCGGCGAGCAGTCCTGCGTGACGCCGGGCCCTCGTGGCCCCGGCGGGCTGATCGGGGGAGCTCGCCATCCCGGCGAGCAGTCCTGCGTGACGCCGGGCCCTCGTGGCCCCGGCGGGCTGATCGTGGGAGCTCGCCATCCCGGGCTCGGGAAGCCCCAAGCGCCAGCGCGGGGAATACGTCCACCACCCCGACTCGCTTCGCACCACCACCTCGAATCGCCACCCCTCTACCCGTCGCTCGCGCTCCGGGATTCCCGACAAACCACGCGAACCGCGAGGAGCCCCCCTTCTTCCCGAAATCGTCAGCCACTGCTCCAGCCCGGCTTGGGCTGCGGATGGATGAGCGGCTTGCCCGCGACCGTGATCCGCCGCCGCTCGGCGTCGATCGCAGACCCGGTGAAATGCTCGATCGCGAGGTCGAACCGCACGCTCGCATTGGGGGCGAGCGGCACCACGCGGCCCTGAGACTCCTCGAACGATCGCGGATTGGGATAGTTGGTGCCCGGTTCCAATCCGGTGACGTAACCGTCGGCCAGGCCGCCCTGATTCTTCCAGAGCGTGAAATACGGAAGCGTATCGGCCCGCCACGAGAGACTCGCCGCGTTGCGGGCATCAGGCCCCACGAGCAGCGCGGTGGCGATGCCGTCGGCCGCCGGCTTCACGCGGGCAAAATGGACCTGCTCGCCGCGGCCCCCCTGCGGGGCGACGTAGCGGTTCCACGTGGCCGCGTCGCCGGCCGCGGCCGAGTCCCGCGGCGCCAGTTCTTCGACCGCCGCCACGACCTCGGCTCCGGGGCCCAGCAGCGGCGGCCCGAAGTTCACGTGGTAAACCATCTGCATCGTCGCAGGACGATCGGAGAGATTCTTCACGCTGTCGGTCCAGCTCACGCGATGACGATCCGCGTGGAGCGTGAGCGACGTCGTCATGCGCAGTGAATGAACGAGAAATCGCGTCTCATCGACCGCGCCGGTGAGCGTGATCGTGCCGGCAGACTCGTCAAGGGTGACGTCGAGGTGGTGCGCCGGGAGGTTGGCGATCCGACCGTGCAGGGGGTGCCGCACACGACCCGAGCCATCGAGGTCGGGAGCCCCGTTGCTCACGAGTCCGCACCGAGCCACGAGCTCGTCGAAGCCGTCGAGCCAGCCGAGCCCCGATGAATCGGCAAGCGGCACGAACCGCGGATGCACGGGACCGTGCACCGGCGACTGCCAGCCGAGTTCCACTCCACCCGCCATGATTTTCCAGATGCCGAGGCCGCGATCGGGCAGCACGAAGACCTTCGTGTCTCCCGCGACGAGCTCCACGAGCAACACGCCCTCCCGCAGCCCACCCGACAGACGACGCGTGCGGACCGCCAGCCGCCCCAGCGAGAAATCGACCCGGTCCGCAGCTGGAAAAGACGCCGCACGATGCGAGGTGATGAGCTGCAGGGTCTGCGACGACATGATCATCTCTCCGGAAAGTGAGCGAAGCCTGGGAGCCGGTCGCGGACGTCGCGAGGGGGGCCTCACGGGCGCAGCCAGCGTCAGGATACCGTCAGGCCCCAGAGCCATGCAGGTGGCTTGAAGCTACCCGTCCGCGCGGTCACAGTGATCGCTTCCGGGCCGCGGTTCGCCGCAGCCTCCCTGTCGCCTCTCGAGCGATCCCATGAACGACCTGAAGATCTTCAGCGGGCCGGCCAACCCCGCCCTCACGCAGGACATCTGCCGCTACCTCAACTTGCCGATGGGCAAGATCTCGCTCGGGCGGTTTCCCGACGGCGAGATCTCCTGCAAGATCGACGAAGACGTCCGCGGCCGCGACGTGTTCATCGTCCAGCCCACCTGCCCGCCGGTCAACGAGCACATCATGGAGTTGCTCGTGATGATCGACAGCTTCAAGCGGGCGAGTTCATTCCGCATCACGGCGGTGATCCCCTACTTCGGCTACGCACGTCAGGACCGCAAGGACGCCGGCCGCGTGCCGATCACGGCCAAACTCGTGGCCAACCTGATCACCCGCGCCGGGGCCGACCGGGTGCTGGCGATGGACCTGCACGCCGCCCAGATCCAGGGCTTCTTCGACGTGCCGGTGGACCACCTCTACGCCGCGCCCGTCCTCAACAACCATCTCCAGTCGCTCGAGATCCCCCGGGAAGACATCGTCGTCGTGAGCGCCGACGAGGGGGGCATCAAGCGGGCGGTGGGCCATGCCAACCGGATCGGCGCCCCGCTGGCGATCATCGACAAACGGCGGCTCTCGGCCGACACGACGAAGAGCACCAACATCATCGGCGCGAGCGTCGAGGGGAAGACGGCGATCCTGTTCGACGACATGATCAGCACGGCCGGCTCGATCTGCGGCGCGGCCGACGTGGTCAGCAAGCACGGCGCCAAGGCGATCTACGCCGCCGCGACCCACGGCCTGCTCGTCGGCCCGGCGATCGAGCGGCTCAAGCAGGCCCCCTTCAACAAGATCATCATCACCGACTCGATCCCGCTCACGCCGGGCAAGATGCTCTCCAACATCACCGTACTCTCGGTTGCCGGCCTGCTCGGTCAGGCGATCAAGCGGATCCACCGCAACGAGTCGGTGAGCATGATGTTTCAGTAGCCGCGGCGGCTCCGCGCCGGCGAAACACCCGCGCCCCCCTCGGCCACGGCGCTGTAGAATCGGTGGAGCACTCTCCTGGCGGAGGATTCGTGCCATGCTCGTCCGCTTCGCACTCACCATCGCGGCCGTGATCGCCGGCGGCCTGCCGGCCGGAGCGGTCGACGACTTCGAGCGACCGCCGATCGCGTACAGCGAGACGGCGGCCGACAACGCGATCTCCCGACTGCAGGCTCGCATCGACGCCGGCAAGACGAGCCTGCCCCGGGACGACCGGCTCGGCTACCTGCCGGCCCTGCTCGACGCACTCGACGTGCCGGTGTCGAGTCAAATGCTCGTGTTTTCCAAGACGAGCCTCCAGCAGCAGCGGATCACGCCGCAGAACCCGCGGGCACTCTACTTCAACGACGACGTTTACGTGGGCTATGTCCGAGGGGGAACCGTTTTGGAACTGTCGGTCGCCGACCCCCGGCTCGGCACCGTCTTTTACACGCTCGATCAGGATCCGGCTGAGCGGGCCACGTTCGTGCGGCAGACGGAAGACTGCCTGATCTGCCACGGAGGCTCACAGACGGCCGGCGTGCCCGGGCACGTGGTGCGAAGCGTCTATGTCGACGCGTCCGGCCAGCCGATCTTTTCGGCAGGCTCCCATCGCGTCGATCACACCACGCCGCTGATCAATCGCTTTGGCGGCTGGTACGTGACGGGAACACACGGCCCGCAGCAGCATCTGGGCAACGTCACCTTCCGCAAGCGGCCGGACCACGACGGCGTCGATGACATGAGCGGGCTCAACCGGATCGACGTGAGCGACCGGTTCGGCACGGCGGGCTATCCTTCCGGCCACAGCGATCTGGTCGCCCTGATGGTGTTCGCGCATCAGGCGGCCGCCCACAATGCGATCACGAAGGCGGGCTTCGAGTCCCGGGCGGCCCTCCACCGCGAGGCGGCGCTGAATCGCGAACTCGGCGAAGCGGCCGACCACCGGTGGCCGAGCACCACGACCGTTCTCGACGCGGCAGCCGAATCGCTCGTCGAGTGTTTTCTGTTGTGCGACGAGCCGCCACTGGCGGCGGCCATCGGGGGCACGACCGACTTCGCCCGGGAGTTTTCCAGCCGCGGGCCAACGGCCCCCGACGGCCGCTCGCTGCGGGCCCTGGACCTGAACACGCGACTCTTCCGCCATCCCTGCAGTTATCTCGTGTATGACGCGAGTTTTGCCCGACTGCCGGCCGAGGTCCGCGACCGGTTCTGGCGGCGATTGGATGCGGTGCTTTCCGGGCCCGACGCCGCCCAAAGGTTCGCTCATCTCTCTGCCGCGGACCGGACGGCGATCCGGGAAATCCTGGCCGCGACCCATGCCGGTGCTCCGGTGGCCTGGAAGGGGCCGTGAGACCGCACCCCGCATGCGTTTGCGGCCGGAAACGGCCCGGCTTGCGGAAGCGGCGGCAGATGGCACACTTGTGGGCTTCGCCCGCCGACCCCATCAGGTTTTTTTCATGAGCGACACTTTCGAAGTCACCCTCCGCAAAGGCACTGGTTCCCGCGAGAGCCGCCGGCTCCGCCGGGAAGGCCTCGTGCCCGCCGTCCTCTATGGTCACGGCGAGAAGTGCGTCGACCTGGCCGCCACGCGGGAAGCCATCACGGCGGCGGTGCGTCACGGCAGTCGCGTGGTCAACCTGACCGGCGCGGTGAAGACAGCCGCCCTCGTCCGGGAGCTCCAGTGGGACACCTACGGCGTCGAACCGCTCCACGTCGATTTTCTCCGCGTCAGTGCGTCCGACCGCATTCGCGTCAAGGTGCCGGTCCACCTCAAGGGCGAATGCCCCGGCCAGCGGGCTGGCGGCGTGGTGAACGTCGTTCTCCATGAAATCGAACTCGAGTGCACCGCCGACCATGTTCCGGAACTGGTCCACGTCAACGTCGGCCACCTCGAACTCGGCCATGCGATCAAGGTCAAGGATCTGGAGCTCGTTCACGGCGCCAAGGCCGTGGATGAAGCCGACGAGACGGTCGTGAGCTGCACTCTGCCCATCAAGAAGGGTGAGGAGGCAGCCGCGGGCGCCGTCGCCGAGCCCGAGATCATCGGCCGCAAGGCTGGGGAGGAAGGAGAGTCCGAAGCGGGCAAGGAGTGACCTGACCGGGGGTGACGTGGCCACCGAGCGAGATGTCCGAGTTCTGGGAATCCGCCGCTGGAATCCGCAACTGGAATCCGAGTGGCGACCGTGAAACTCCTCGTCGGGCTGGGTAATCCCGGGCATGTCTACCAAGACACACGTCACAATGTCGGCTTCGATGTGCTCGAAGTGCTCGCGAAGCGGGCTGGCTCGCCGACGAGACGCCCGCGGTTCCAGGCCGAAACGGCCCAGGCGACCATTCGAGGCACCCCCGTTCTCCTGCTCTGGCCCCTCACTTGGATGAATCTCAGCGGTTCCGCCGTGTTAGCGGCCAGGGACTTCTACAAGATCCCGGATTCTGACATGATCGTGGTTTGCGACGACTTCAACCTGCCGCTCGACACCATCCGGCTTCGCCCGGCGGGATCGGCCGGTGGACAAAACGGGCTGGCCGACGTGCTGACCCGGCTTGGGACGACGACGATTCCGCGACTGCGGCTCGGGATCGGACCGGTGCCCGCAGGTTGGAAGTCGGCCGACTTCGTTCTCGGCAAGTTTCCGAAGACGGATCGGGATCGGGTCGGAGTGGTGTTGGAACGGGCGGCAGACGCCGCAGAGGAATGGGTGGCGCTGGGTATCCAGGCGGCCATGAACAAATACAACTGAACGCCGGTCCGGCGTTCGATGAAACTGGACATCGAAACGAGACGCTTGAGAGGAGCATGACGGTCATGGCGGTGTACGAAGGCATGTTTATTCTGGACCCGACGAAGTTCGCCCGTGATCCGGGCGCCGCGGCCCAACAGATTGCGGACCTGATCACCCAGCACGGCGGTACCGTGCTCGCCGCGCGGCTGTGGGACGAGCGCAAACTCGCCTACCCGATCAAGGGCCACAAGAAGGGCATCTACTGGCTGACATACTTCACGGTTCCCGGCGGCAATCTGATCGCGTTCGAACGGCAGTGCGAGATCACCGACGAGATCGTTCGCAAACTCGTCCTGAAGATCGACGATCGGATCGCCGACGCCCTGGTGCAGCATGCCCTCGCCGGCGAGGCGACGCCCCGCCGCACCCCGGCACCGACGACGCCCTCAACCGCCGCGGCCACCGTACCCACGGAATAACGTTCCGGAATGCATCCGGGAGTGACGTTCGCCAGACCGCTTGCAACCTTCGACCGGGGGGGCTATCCTGCTCGGAGTTGTACAGGCGTTCAGCAGTCAGGTAGGAGATAAAACCATGGCCAGTTTCAACAGAGTGGTGCTGCTCGGCAACGTGACCCGGGATCCGGAACTCCGCTACATCGCCAACGGCACGGCCGTGACCGATATCGGGCTGGCGGTCAACGACCGCCGCAAAACGCCCTCGGGCGAATGGGTGGAGGAAACGACGTTCGTCGACGTCACCCTGTGGGGTCGCACGGCCGAAGTAGCGGGCGAATACGTCACCAAGGGATCGCCGCTGCTCATCGAAGGCCGACTCAAACTCGACACCTGGGAGAAGGACGGCAAGAAGAACTCGAAGCTCCGCGTGGTCGGCGAGCGGATGCAGCTTTTGGGGTCCAAGGGGGATGGTCCCCGTGGCGAGGGCCGGCCTTCCAAGGCCCGTACCGGCGGCGGGCGCGGGGCGGCCCCTCAGGGCGGCGATGACTACGGCCAGCCCGAGGGTGATTATGATGCTCCCCAGGTTCCATCAGGCCCCTCAGGCGTCGGTGCCGACGACGATATTCCGTTCTGAACCACCAGACGCTCACCGACCCGTGCGCGAGTCATCGTTCACAAACTTCCCACAATCGCCTCCCATAATCGCAACCAATAATCTCTGACCGCAGCAGGAGTTGAATCATGCCCACGAAAGATGCCCCTCTCATCGAAGCGACCGGCCGCCGCCTGCCCAAGGGCAAGCGGGGAGGCATCGAGTTGCTCCTCGTTCACAATGTCGAGCACCTCGGCAAGCAGGGCGAGGTCATCGAGGTGAGGCGGGGTTATGCCTATAACTATCTTCTGCCGCAGGGGCTCGCGACCGTCGCCACCGAGCATCACAAGCGGATGGTGGAGAAGCACCGCGCCAAGCTGGAGGAGATCGCCCGGGAGCGTCTCGCCGGCCTGCGAAGCGTGCTGCAGGAACTGATCCGCACCAGTGTCACGATCGAAGCCAACGCCAACGATGAGGGCCATCTCTATGGCTCCGTCGGTGCCGCCGAGATTTCGCGGTCGCTCAAGCAGCAGGATCTGATGGTCTCGGCCGAGCAGGTCATCCTGCAGGGGCCCCTCAAGGAGGTCGGCCTCTACACCGTGAAGGTCAAACTCGCCCCGGAGGTCGAAGGCGACCTCAAGGTGTGGGTCGTGCCGAGCAGCAGCGAAGCCGGCGCGAAGTAGAGGCGACGCGGCGGGCCGATCCGGCCTCGCTCGCGGGTGGTTGGTGACGTGGGCTTGCTGGGCACGGAGGCTCGACGATGGCTGTATCCCGTGACGGAGGCCGTGATGCCGGGGCGCGCGAGCGTCGCCGACCGCGACGCGAGCATGACGCCCCGTCCACGACCATGCTCCTCGACACCCGTGAGCGGCCCGCCAACGTCGATGCCGAGAAGGCCGTGCTCGGCAGCATCCTGCTGAAGCCCGACGTCTGCGACGACGTCGCGCTCGTGCTGCGACCCGAGGATTTTTCCGACGAATCCCATCAACTGCTCTACCGGCACCTGCTCGATCTGCACGACTCGGGCAAGCGGATCGACGCCACGATCGTGGTGGAGCGGCTGCGCACGCAGGGCGATTTCGACAGAATCGGCGGTGCGGCGACCCTGGCGGACGTCGTGCAGGCGGTGCCCCACGCGGCCCATGCCACGCACTACGCCACGATCGTCCGTGACAAGGCCCTGCTGCGGTCGTTGATCGACGCCGGCACCGACATCCTCCGCGACGCCTACGACGCATCGGACGAACCACGACAGCTCCTGTCCCGGGCCGAAGAGAAGATCTTCGCGATTCTCGAGCGGCGAAGCTCGGCGGAAGCCCAGCCGATCCAGACAGTGCTCGAGGAGGTCATGGTGCGCATGGACGCACGCATGAAGCAGGAGCACACGATCGGCGGCGTGGAGACCGGCTTCTCCGACCTCGACGCGCTCTGCGGGGGCCTGCACAACTCCGAACTTGTGATCCTGGCGGCCCGGCCCAGCATGGGAAAGACCGCCTTTGCGATGAACATCGCGGAGCACGTGGCGATCAACCTCAAGCAGCCGGCGCTGTTCGTGAGCCTCGAAATGGCCAGCCTCGAACTCGCCGACCGTCTGCTCTGCTCGTCGGCCCAGGTCAACGGTCACCGGCTCCGCAACGGCACGATCTCCCAGGAAGATCGCCGCCGGCTGGTGCAGAAATCGTCTGAAATCGGCACCTCGCCGCTGTATATCGACGACACCCCGAGCCGCACGCTCACGGAGATCGCCGCCGTCGCCCGCCGGCTCAAGCGAAAGCAGGGTCTGGCACTGATCGTGATCGATTACCTGCAGCTCATCGAGCCCGACAATCCCCGCGATCCGCGACAGGAGCAGGTGGCGCGAATCGCACGCCGTCTGAAGGGAATGTCGCGTGAACTCGACATCCCCGTGCTCTGCCTCGCCCAGCTCAACCGCCAGGCCGAAGCCTCCCGCGACAACCGGCCAAGGCTCAATCACCTCCGCGAGTCGGGGGCCATCGAGCAGGATGCCGACCTCGTGATGTTCGTGCACCGTGAGGAGTATTACCAGACCAACGACGAAGACCGGGAGCGGGTTCGCGGCCAGGCGGAAATCATCATCGCCAAGCAGCGAAACGGCCCCATCGGCGACGTGAAGCTCCTCTGGCAGCACGACTTCACGCGGTTCGTCAACCTCGAACATCGTCCCTACGACGAGTTCGAGCAGTTCAACTCGTCGGGCTTCTGACGTCTGGCCGCCGGTTGGCGGCGGCACGGTCGGTGCCCGGCCTGACGTCGAGATCGAAGCCGTCGTCCTCGCCACGTTCCAGCCGCTCCCAGGCGATCGCCCCCATCGCCGCGTTGTCGGTGCAGAGCGAGCGGGGAGGAATGAGCACCTGCAGTCGTCGTCGGCGGCCGAGCGCCTCCAGCGATTCCCGCAGGAGGGTGTTGGCGGCGACACCGCCCCCCACGATCACCCCTCGGCATCCCGTGCGTTCCACGGCGAGTTCCACCTTCGCGAGGATCGAGTCGACGACCGCCTGCTGGAACGATGCCGCGAGGTCGGCGAGCTTTTGCCCCTGCGGTGGCGGCACGTCGGCGGAAGCCCCGGGTGGCCTGACCAGATAGCGCAGCGCCGTCTTCAGTCCGCTGAAACTCATGTCGAGCCGCTCGCGGTCGTTTGCCAGTGGCCGCGGCAGACGATGGGCCTTGGCATTGCCTCCCGCGGCAGCGCGTTCGATCTCCGGGCCGCCCGGGTAGCCGAGGCCGAGCAGACTGGCGGCCTTGTCGAAGGCTTCCCCGGCCGCATCGTCGATTGTGCCGCCGAGTCGCTCGGCATCGAGCGGCCCACGGACGTGGAACAACGACGTGTGGCCGCCGCTGGCGACGAGGCCGACATACGGATAGGTCAACACGTCGCCGTGGGCAATCCGGCAGGCGTAGAGATGAGCGAGGACGTGATCGTAGCCGACGATCGGAATGCGGAGCGCCGCCGCGATCGCCTTTCCGGCCGACAGCCCCACGAGCAACGATCCGACGAGCCCGGGGCGGACGGCCACGGCGACGGCCTCGAGGTCGCGAGTGGCGACGCCGGCCCGCATCACCGCCTCGTCGATCACGGGAATGATCCGCTCGACATGCGCCCGCGAGGCCAGTTCCGGCACGACTCCGCGCCAGCGTGCGTGAAGCTGCTCCTGAGAGGCGACGACGCTCGAGAGCACCTCGCGGCTCCGCGTGATCACCGCGGCCGCCGTCTCGTCGCAGGTGGTCTCGATGGCAAGCAGCGGCATGATGGATTTATACCACCCCATCTCTAGGAGATTTTCATCGACGGCAGATCGCCCGACGCTCCGCTCGGGAAGCCCCAAGCGCGAGCGCGGGGTATACGCACTCCACCCCAAACCGCTCCGCGAAACCGCTACCGGCGGCTACCCATTTACCCGTCGCTCGCGCTCCGGGCTTCCCGGATACCCGACGCCACGGCACGCTGACCTCCGCGTCACCCGCGGTCAGAAGTCGTACCACATGCCGATGCCGGCTCGGTTTTGGTTGTAATACACGAACTGGTACTGTGGGTCGGAGCCGTAGAGGTATTCAAAACCGATCCGAAAGAGCTTCTCGCTCCGCCGTCCCCGCCAGGCCCAGCCGGCCTGGGCACAGACGTTGCCGCCCCAGTCGAGTTCCTGCCGGGACATGCCGTTGATGGCGAAGAACGGCGCGCCGCGGGCGCCCGTCGGCCTGGCCTGGATGAGCTCCGTGCCGAACTGAAACTCCCACGGCTGGGAGCCACCGGCGTTGAAGAAGGCCCAGCCGACTTCGCCATAGAGTCGCATCCAATCGAAGAGATAGTAGGAGTTGCCCCAGACGAGTACGTCGCGGACGTAGTTCACCCGGGGGAAGTCGGGGTGTTTGAGCATCGCCTCGTCGCCAAGGTGCGCGCTGTTGTGGTAGTAGGCGAGCTTCGTCTGCCACCGGCCCACGCCGTAGACGAGGGGCACGCCGAACCGGTAGTCGCCGGAACGGAGATCGCGGTCATCCTGCGGATCGAGTCGCACGAAGGCGGCCCCCTCGATCTGCACCTCGAAGCCCTGGGGATGGAGGATGGTGTCGGATCCGTAGCGGAGGACCGAGGCCCGCCCGCCGAGCGTCGTGTCCCAGAGCCAGCCGTTGCTGACATTCGGATCGAGCGGATCGGGTGCGGAATCCTTGTACCAACTCGAACCGATCCGGGATTCCTTCGGTCCGGCAAGGTAGCTCGTGTAGATGAGGTTGTTGGGAAGCAACTGCCACGACCACGGCCGCGCGGCCCAGAGGTCGTCGAAGCACTCCGGATACGCCGCATGCGCAGGAGCACAGACGTCGGGGCAACATTCACCAGGATCGTAGTCGCCGTCGAGCAGCACCGGCCCCCTGGGCCTGGTGGGCGGCAGGTCATGGATGACCGGCGCGTCACCGGACTCGTAGAAGCCATCGGCGGACAGGCCGGGTTGGGGCAGCGTTTCCAAGGCGGCGGGAGGCCCCTCCTGGGCCTGCGCGACGGCCCAGGCGCCGATCGCGGCCACGACCGTCGCCAGCCGCAGCCCCCGGAGGCTGGACGGCAGCGGGCGACGCGAACGGCGTTCGTGAGACGGCTGGTCCAACTCGGAGCTGAGCATGGTGGGCATGAACGGGCTTCGATCGATGACTGGCAGGCCGCGACCTGCGGACGGCGACGGCTTGCAGCCGCGTGCGGCCGCGGCGACACTCTAGACGCCGTGGTCACGGCCTCCACAGACTGATCGGCACGGAGGAGGTGATTTCGAAAGTGGCGTCTTTGATCGGCTTCGACAAAAGCTCCGGCCGCGGCAAGCGGCGCAGGATCGGGAAGCCGGCGGATCGCCGCTCCTGCCACGTTTTCCCGATCTGCCACCACCACGCACAGGAAGCCGATGCCCCAGACTGACATTCCCTCGCCCAAACAGCCGGAAACGGCCCCGACGATCGCCGCCGCCCTCGGTCGCATCCCCAGCGGACTGTTCGTCGTCGCCTGGCGCGAAGGCGACGCGGACCGCTGCATGCTCGCAAGCTGGGTGATGCAAGCGGGCTTCGCACCGCCGGTGGTAAGCATCGCGGTGGCAGCGTCTCGGGATCTCCTCACCGCGCTTGATCGCGGCACGCCCTTCGTCGTGAGCGTGCTCGGTGAATCGCAGCGGTCGCTGCTCGCCCGATTCGGCAAGCCCGCGGCCAACGCGTTCGACGGGCTCACCGTGCACCGCACGACAGGCGGCTCGGCGGCGTTGGCCGACGCGGCCGCCTGGATGGAATGCCGGCCGGTCACGCGGGCGGCTCATGGCGACCATGTCGTCGTGCTCGCCGAAGTCGTCTCCGCGGCCGCTGCCGACAGCCTGCAACCGCTGGTACATGTGCGGAAAAATGGGCTGCGCTATTGACTTCCTGAAACGGGTTTACAAAGTAAGACTGCTATGGGTATCCAAGACATTTGCGGCAGACATCTGCGGGGAGATGGTGAAGCGATGCGACTCGAGTCAAATCCGGCGAGCGGCCCTGATCGACTCTCGCTTCCCGGCTGGGTGGCCGCGTGGGCCTGCGTCGTCGGCCTCGCGATCGGCTGTTCGGCCGGAAAGCCGACCTCCGCTCCCGTCGCAGACGGCGGATCGACCGCCGTGGGCGGCACGGCTTCAGCGAAACGATTCGTCTTCATCACCAATGGTGACGACCCGTTCTGGGACGCCCTGCTCAGTGGGCTGAAAGAAGGCGAGCAACGGTTCGGCTGCGCCGCGGCGGGCATCACCGTCTCCCGCGACGTGAACAACGCGTCGGCCGAGGGACAGATCGAGCGGCTCCGGCAATACGCCACCCAGGACGACATCGCCGGAATCGCCATCAGCGTGATCCAGGCCGACAACCAATCGATCGTCGAGGAGATGAAGAAGCTCCAAGCCAAGGGCGTGAAGGTGATCACCGTCGACGGCGACGTGAACCGCAGCACGTTTCGTGACGCCAGACCCTTCTACATCGGCACCGACAACGTCGTCGGCGGGCGGACGCTCGGCGCCGCCACGCGGGCGATTCTCGAGGCCAAGGGGATCGAGAAGGGGGGCTATGTCCAGTTCGCCGGCTTCACCGACAACGACAACGCCCGCAGCCGCATGGATGGCGTCAAGGAGACGCTGGGGGCGAACTACGTGGAACGGGACCGGATGGCCGACGAGATGGACCTGCCCCGGGCCCGTGACAACGTCCGCAACGCCACGCAGAACCACAAGGATCTTGCGGCGCTCGTGGGCATCTGGGCCTACAACGCCCCGGCCATTGCCGACGTCGTCACCGAGACAGGCACCCGCGACAAGTACGTCGTCGCGACCTTTGACGCGGCCGACCTCGCGATCGGACAGATGGAGAAGGGGAACATCGACGTGATGGTCGTCCAGAATCCGTTCGAGATGGGCGTGCGGACCGTACGGCTCCTCAAGGCGCTGGTGGAGAACGACGAGGCGGTGATCAAGGAGATGTATCCGCGGACTGGCCAGCCCGACGGCGACATCCACACGACCGGCCTGCGGGTGGTCGTGCCGAACGCGTCGTCGCCGGTGAAGCCGGGGCTCTTCGACCCGAACGTGGTCGAGTACATGACGCTGCCCGATTTCCAAGCGTGGCTGACGAAGTACAACCTCACCAGTTCCTGACCATGAATCTCTCCCGCACCACGGACGGCGGCTGGCGGCTGCCCCGGCACGAACTGGCCCTCCTCGGCGCGATCGTGCTCGTGTTCGTGGGCACCGGATGGCTCGACCCGAATCACACCTACTTCGCGAACTGGGCCGAGAGCCGCGACATCATCCTGCGAAACACGTCGCTTCTGGGCATCATCGCCCTCGGGGCGGCCGTGGTGATCATCGCGGGGGGCATCGACCTCTCGGCCGGATCGATGGTCGCCTTCAGTGCCACGACCTGCGGCCTGCTCCTGGCCGTGTTTTCCGACGTCGATGACAAGCGGCTCGTCACGGTGCCGCCGCTCGGCATCGCTGCGGCGATCGGCGGCGCGAT
Organism: Planctomycetia bacterium; assembly: GCA_021414115.1. GTDB lineage: Bacteria > Planctomycetota > Planctomycetia > Pirellulales > UBA1268 > QWPN01. The sequence goes on along the minus strand of JAIOPD010000131.1, from coordinate 11,465 downwards.
GCTCTCCGGCCTGCTTGTCGGCACGCTGCATACGTGGCTGATCACGTCGATCCGGCTGCCTCCCTTTGTCGCGACGCTCGCCACGCTGGTGGGCCTGCGGAGCTTTGCGCGGGCGATGTGCCTGTTCGTGACCAAGGAACGCTGGGGGAGCGAGTCACAGCAGATCAACGTCAACACGCCCTTTTTCGCCTGGCTCAAGGAGCACAACGTCTGGATCTCGACCGGCACGTTCCTCGTGCTCGCGCTGGTCACCTGGCTGATCCTCTCGCGGACGGTGCTCGGCAGGCACCTCTATGCCCTCGGCGGCAACGAACAGGCCGCCCGCCTGAGCGGCATCCGCACCGAGAACGTGAAATGGTTCGCCTATTGCTATGGCAGCCTGACGGCGGCCCTCGCCGGTATCTTTCTGATGGCCGACAGCAGCGTGGCCCAGCCGGGCAATCTCGCCCGCGGCTACGAACTCAATGCGATCGCGGCTGCCGTGGTCGGGGGCTGCAGCCTGCAGGGGGGCGTCGGCACCGTCACCGGCACGGTGCTCGGAGCCCTCTTCCTGCGCGTCGTGATCGACGCCGTGTCGAAGCTGATCAAGGCCAGCGCCGACGTCTATGAAGGAATGATCGTGGGCATCATCGTCGCCCTCGCCGTCACGCTCACGCAGTTCGGCCAGTTGGCAAAGGCCGGCCGCACGCTGTTTCCGGGCAGCCGCGGCCTCGCGGCCATTCCCACGATCGCCACGTTCGCCGGTCTGCTGGCGATGATGGGAGCGGCCAATGTGGAGGCGTTCCGGGGCCGCACCGGGCTCTTCGGCGGCGTGGTCGGCGGCGGTGTTCTCCTGCTCCTGTCCGCCATCCGCTGGGTGGAAGGTCGCCGCGCGTCATGACGCCGATCATCGCCTTCCGTGGGGTCGGCAAGCGGTTCGCGGGCGTCGTCGCGCTCGCCGACGTCACGTTCGAGCTCGTCCCCGGCGAGTGCCACGCCATCTGCGGCGAAAATGGCGCCGGCAAAAGCACGCTCATGAAGATTCTCTCGGGTGTGATCACCGAGTATGACGGCGAGATCAGCGTCCGCGGCCAGCCGGCCGCCTTCGGTGGGACACGGGACGCCGAGGCGGCGGGGATCGCCATCATTCACCAGGAGCTCAACCTGGTGGAGCAGCTCTCGGCCGCGGCCAACATCTTCCTCGGCCGTGAAAAGCGGACGCCCCTCGGGCTGCTCGACGACGACGCGATGGAGCGGGAGGCGGCGACACTGCTCGCCGAACTGGAATGCCCGCTCGACCCGCGGACTCCTGCCGGCGCGCTCCGCGTGGGCGATCAGCAACTGCTCGAGATTGCCAAGGCCCTGTCGCTCCAGAGCGACATCCTCATCATGGACGAGCCAACAAGCGCCCTGACCGAGACGGAGGTGGCCCGCCTCGACCGCGTGATCGCACGACTGCGGCAACGAGGCGTCACGATCCTCTCCATCACGCACAAGATGGACGAGGTCTTCCGGTTGGCTGACCGGATCACCGTGCTCCGGGACGGTCGCCACGTGAAGACGGTCAACCGCGCCGCCACGACACCCCGGGAGATCACCGGCTGGATGGTGGGCCGCGAGATCGCCGACCACGATTTTCATGGGAAGCGATCCCGGGGTGCCAAAGTGCTCGAGGTTCGGGATCTCACGCTGCCGTGGCCTCAGCATCCCCGGGGATTCCGGCTCAAGAACGTCTCGCTCGACCTCCACGCCGGCGAGATCGTCGGCATCGCCGGGCTCATGGGCGCCGGCCGCACGGAACTGCTCGAAACGATCTTCGGCGCCGTCGAGCCGACCTGGACGGGGGAGATTCTGCTCGACGGCAGGTCGGTGCGGTTCACGCACCCGAAGGAGGCCTGCGATGCCGGGATCGCGATGGTCACCGAGGACCGCAAGCGGCTTGGACTCTTCCCCGACCTCGACGTGGCGGCCAATGTCAGTCTCTGCGGGCTGCGGGACGCGCTGCGGGACGGCCTCCTGTCGCGCATCCGCGAAGAAGCGCTCGTCGCCGGCCCGATCCGTGAGACCGCGGTGAAGACCGCCGGTCCACACGCTGCGATCACCGGACTGTCCGGTGGAAACCAGCAGAAGTGCATCATCGGCCGCTGGCTGCTGGTGAAGCCGCGAATCCTCCTGCTCGACGACCCGACGCGGGGCATCGACGTGGGCGCGAAGGCCGAGCTCTACCACCTGATCGATCGACTCTGCCGCGAGGGACTCGCGGTGATTCTCACGTCGAGCGAGTTGCCCGAACTCCTCGCGTTGGCCGATCGGATTCTCGTGCTTGCCGAGGGCCGCCTCACGGCGACATTTTCCCGGGCAGAGGCGACCGAGCAGGCGATCATGGAAGCGGCGACTGGCGGTCAGGCGCCGAGGTAGCGGGAGACGATCGCCCGGGCCCTGGCCTCCTCGCGCGTGCCCGACACGATCGCGCGGCCATCGGCGAACACCGACAGCTGGATCCCCTGCTCCACCTCGGCCCGCACGATCCAGCGGTTCGCGACGACGCTCCCCACGGCCGCGAGCCGCATGGCAAGCGCTGCCAGATCGACCGCGCCGCCGGAAGACGGCACCTGCACGGCGTCGCGACCGCAAAGCGGTGTCGGCCGGGCGCCGAGCCGGCCCTCGAGCCAAGGATAGTCGCCGCTCCGACACGTGGGGCAGCCCGTGGCCCCAAGCGACGACACGTCGACCGTCCGCCAGACGTTGTCCCAGAGATCACAGACGAGCAGCCGATTGCCGGTCTTCTCAGCGGCGCCCGCGATGAGCTTCATCGCCTCCGCCGCCTCGACGGCGCCGACCACGACCGCCGCCGGGCCGATGATCCCCGCGGTGTCACACGTGGGCAGTGCCCCCGGCGCCGGCGGTTCCGGGATCAGGCACCTCAGGCAGGCGGTGCGGCCGGGCACGATCGTCATCACCCGGCCTTCGGCGCCGATCGCGCCGCCGTGCACCCAGGGCACGCCGTGCCGGCAGGCAAACTCGTTCACCAGAAACCGGGCCTCGAAGTTGTCGGTCCCATCGACGATCACGTCGACGCCGCCGAGCAGTTCGCCGACGTTGGCCGCCGTGAGATCGGCGACGATCGGCTCGATCGAGACTCCGGAGTTGATCCTGCCGAGTTGCCCGGCGGCGGCGACCGCCTTCGGCAGTCCCGCGGCGACGTCGGCCTCGTCGAAGAGCACCTGCCGAGGAAGGTTCGAGGTTTCCGGGACATCCCGATCGATGAGCCGTAGAAATCCGACGCCGGCCCGGGCCAGCGTCATGGCGACGACACTCCCGAGCGCCCCGCAGCCGACGACGGCGACACGCGCGGCCGCGAGTCTTACCTGACCGTCCGGGCCCAGCGGTGCGAAGCGGATCTGGCGGGAGTAGCGGTCGGCTTCGGAGTCACGCATCCTCACATCCTACCCGTCGCTCGCGCTCCGGGCTTCCTAAAGCCGCTCAAAACCAAAATGCGCCGCCTCCCGCCAGGAAGCCCCACGCGCGCGGGGAAGACGCACGCCACCCCATCCCGCTCCATCAGACTCGTCAGGGCGACCGAGGTGCCGCGCCCACGAGATAGCCTGCCCAGTCCCAGAGAAGTCGTCCGTCCCCAGCCGCCAGCCCCCAGCCAGCGAGGTCGCGCTGCAGGCCGTCGCATGCCGATCGACCCGACATCGGTTCAGCACCATCCTGCCGCCACGCAATGAGCGGCACCGCGGAACCGGCCCGCCAGGCTTCGTGGGGCACGTGGCCCGCGGCGAGCCTCACGGCGAGGAAGTCGAAGGGCGTCGCCGCGGGAGGCGGCTGATTGCCATCAACTGCCCGGCCGATCAGCATCGTGCCTTTGACGCGTCGCACTGCGGCCAGCCGTCCGGAGACTTCGTCTGTCGGAACATCCGTGGCCACGAGCGCCAGCATCGCAGCGGGATGCTGGGCGAGGCCGGCGATTCGTGCTGTCGTCAGATCGTCGGCTCCCAGCAACGGCACGAGGGCGACACCCATCTCGTCGGCACGTGCGAGGTCTTCATCCCAGCCGCCCGTAAGGACGGATCCGAGCGACGCGGCTTTCACCGCATCGAGGTCGGGACGACCGCCGGCAACAAGAACCCGCGGCACCCACCGCCGACCGTCGAGCCACAGCGACCGGCCACGAACGCCGAGCCGCCGCAGGCCGATGAGGGTGTCGGCATGGCCAACGGTCGTTCCGTCCGCGTCCTCGGCCGCAACTTCGACGCGATAGCGATTCGGCAACTCGGGCGTCCAATACGCCGGCTCGGTGAGGATTGCCCGCGAGACCGCGCCGGCGTCCGCAGCGCCTCCCGGCAGCGGTACGAGCCGGGACGTCGTCGGGAGCGTCGTGTCCCGGCCACGTCGAGGACCGACGAGCGTGCCGGTGACGCGAGCCACCGAGGCTCCCGATGCCAAGAGCCGCACGAAGACCTCCGCCCGCATGTCGTCGCAGGGACCAAGCGACACGGCGATGCCTGAAACGTCATCCGTGGCGGTCACGCGTTCCTCGCCTCGGCAAAGCGTTCCTTGGCCATGTCGGAGAGCCGCTTCAGATCGAGCTTGCCGGAGCCGAGCATCGGCAGCTCGTCGATCTCACTGAAGGCATCGGCCCCGGGCACCCAGAGGTTCGGCAGGCCATGCTCGGCGAGCCGACGCACCACGTCCCTGGGATCGTGGGTGGTCGGCAGATGGAAGACGATGAGCCGCTCTCCCTTCGCACGATCGGGCACGGCCGTCACGACGGCGAGCAGCTCGCCTTCGGCTGCACCGAGCTCGGCATTGACGGCCTCCTCCACCGAGAGGTGCGGCACCATCTCGCCGCCGATCTTCGAAAAGCGGCTCTCGCGGCCGGTGATTGTGATGAAGCCGTCGGCGTCGAGCCTGGCGATGTCGCCGGTGCAGTACCAGCCGTCCTTCACGACCTTGTCAGTGAGGTCGGGGCGGTCGAGATACCCCTGCATGACGTTCGGCCCGGCGATCCAGAGGAGCCCCTCCTCACCAACGGGGAGTTCCTGCGCGCCGTCGCGATCGGTGATGCGAGCCCGACTGCCGAGAATCGGCTTGCCGACGGTGCCCTCGCGGGAATCGACGGGGCGTCGGGGCACGTGCCGCGAGACCGGCACGTTCGCCGCCACCAGAGGCGACAGTTCCGTAGCCCCGTAGGCTTCGCTGGGCCGGATCCCGAACTTCTTTTCGAACGCGTCGCAGACCTCCTTCGGCAGCTTCTCGGCCGCGCCAAAGACGCACTCCAGCGACGAGAAGTCCTCGGCGGACGTCCGTCGAGAATAGATGCGGAGGAAGGTCGGCGTCGCCATCAGAATCGTGGCGTGATGTTCCCGCGCAAGTTTGCCGACGACCTGCGCGTCGCGGGGATCGGCATGGTAGGCCACGGCGGGCTCGAGCGTGAGCGGCGTCCAGAGCGTGGTGGTGTAGCCGTAGGAATGAAAGAAGGGGAGCACGCCCAGGGCGACGTCGCTGGGCGAGAGATGCAGCAGGTGATCGATGGCGCGGACGTTGGATCCCACGTTCTCCTGCGTGAGCACGACGCCCTTGGGATCGCCCGTCGAGCCCGACGTGAAGATGACGGTGAGCGGATCGTCGGGGCGGAGCCTGTGGAGGCCCAGAGACCTTTCGAGCATCCCGATGGGGAGCAGCTGCGCCTGCACGAAGCCGATCGCCTTGTCGAGCGTGGTGGCCTGCTTCCGGAGCTCACCGGCGTCGAGCATCCGGCAGCCCACGTCGAGTTTCACACGGGAGAGAAAGGCGGGGCTCGAAATCACGTGCGTCAGATGAGCCCGGTCCATGCACACGTCGAGAATCGACTGCGTCGACGTGTAGTTGAGGTTCACGGCCACCCTGCCCGAGAGAGCGAGGGCCGCGTTGACAATTGCCGCCCCGACGGTGGGCGGCAGGAGCACGCCGACCATTTTTTCGTCCGGGGCGAGGACACGATCGAGAACCCGCTTCGCGACGAGCGTCCGCAGGAGGAGCTCGCTTCCGGTCACGCGCGTGCCGAGCGAGTCGGCCATCTTCATCCGCTTGCCGGCGCTGCGGCACGCCCGCAGCATCTGCCGCTGGAGGACGAGCGGGGTGCCCGCAGGGGCCGTACCGTGGTCTGCCATGGTCGCTCGCTCTCGTCGGGGACGGGTTTCACCGGGGCTCGTTGCCCGTTTTGACCGGGCCATTAGAATCGCGTCGTGCCGGTGTGAACAGCCAAACGGCCCGCGAGCGACGGTCGCTTTGGCATCTTCCCCGACTCGGACGCCAGGTCGCCGTCCGGGCGCTCCGGCGGCCCTCGGACTCGAGCAGGATGCCCAGGTACCAGCCCTCGCGGATCGAACCGAAATGGCAGGACTGGTGGGCGGCCCGGGGCACGTTCGCCTCGGCTCGCCTGCCAACGGGCCGCAAGGCCTACATCCTCGACATGTTCCCCTACCCGAGCGGCGACGGGCTCCACGTCGGCCACCCCGAGGGCTACACCGCCACCGACATCGTGACCCGCTTCGAGAGGATGCGGGGCACGAGCGTCATGCACCCGATGGGCTTCGACGCCTTCGGCCTGCCCGCCGAAGAATATGCGATCCGCACCGGCACGCCCCCGCGGGAGAGCACCGAACGGAACATCGCCACGTTCACCCGCCAACTCAGGATGCTCGGTTTCAGCTACGACTGGGATCGGGTGCTGGCGACCACCGACCCCGGCTACGTCCGCTGGACGCAGTGGATCTTCCTCGTGCTCTTCGACACCTGGTTCGATCCGGTGCAGGGCAAGGGACGCCCGATCGCGGAGTTGCCGATTCCCCCGGAGGTCGCCGGCGAAGGTGAGCCGGCCGTAGCGAGATACCGCGATGCCCACCGACTCGCCTATCAGTCGGAGGCTCCGGTGAACTGGTGCCCGGCGCTGGGCACCGTGCTGGCCAACGAGGAGGTGATCGGTGGCGTGAGCGAGCGCGGGGGCCATCCGGTGGTCCGCCTGCCGCTTCGCCAGTGGATGCTACGGATTACCGCCTATGCCGATCGGCTGGAGCGCGAACTCGAGGGGCTCGACTGGCCTGCCAGCATCAAGAAGCTCCAGTGCGACTGGATCGGCCGCAGCACGGGTGCCGAGGTCGATTTCCTCATCCTGACAGCCGGCGCCCCGGCCGAAACCATCCGCAACGCCTTCGAACAGTGGAAGCGCGACCGGGCGGAAACGGGCTTTCCAAAAAAACCGGGTGACGACGTGCTCCGGGTCTACACGACGCGGCCCGACACGCTCTACGGCGTGACCTGCATGGTGGTGGCGCCCGAGCATCCGCTCGTCGACATCCTTACGTCTCCGGCCCAGCGGAACGAGATCACGGCCTATCGTGACCTGGCCGCGCGGAAAAGCGACCTCGACCGCACCGATCTCGCCCGCGGCAAAACGGGCGTGTTCACCGGCTCGCACGTTGTTCATCCCTTGACGGGCAGGCCGATTCCGGTCTGGGTGGCCGACTACGTGCTGGCGACCTACGGCACCGGCGCGATCATGTCGGTGCCTGCCCATGACGACCGCGATCACGAGTTCGCCCGCACGTTCGGACTCGAAGTGGTCACCGTCGTGGAGCCGGCGGACGGCTCGGCGGTCCCGGCCGGCGAACTCTTCGCGGGGGACGGCCGTGCGGTGGCCTCGGGGCCCTACACCGGCCTCACGACCCGCGAATTCATCGTCCAGGTCGCCGCCGATCTCGCGGCCGCGGGCCTGGGCCGTCCGGCCGTGAACTACAAACTCCGCGACTGGCTGTTCAGCCGTCAACGGTTCTGGGGCGAGCCCTTTCCGATCCTGCACGAGATCGACGCCGACGGAAATCCGACCGGCATGATCCGCGCGGTCGATGCGAGCGAGCTGCCCGTCAACCTTCCGGAGCTCACCGACTTCCGGCCTGGTGACACCCCCGATCCGCCGCTCTCGCGGTCGGGGCCCGAGTGGCTGTATGTCGAGCGTGATGGCAGACGCTACCGGCGGGAGACCAACACGATGCCCCAGTGGGCGGGCTCGTGCTGGTATTACCTGCGGTTCCTCGACCCGAAAAATGAGGATCGGTTTCTCGATCCGGGGATCGAGCAGGCGTGGATGCCGGTCGATCTCTACATCGGAGGCGCCGAGCACGCCGTGCTCCACCTGCTCTACAGCCGGTTCTGGCACAAGGTGCTCTTTGACCGCGGCCACGTCTCGCACCCCGAGCCGTTCGGCAAACTCGTCAATCAGGGGATGATCCTCGGGGAGATGGAGTTCACCGGCTACCGCAGCGGCAAGGGGGGCTGGGTGTCGGCCGAGCAGCGGGGTGCCGAAGACGTGTCCGCGAAGGTTCCCGCCGATCAGGTGGAGAAGCAGGGGGAGCATTTCGTGCTCCGCGACGCGCCGAAGATCCGCGTCGAAAGTCGGGCCTACAAGATGTCGAAGAGCCGGGGCAACGTGGTCAACCCCGATCAGGTAGTCCGCGACTTCGGCGCCGACTCGCTCCGACTCTACGAGATGTTCATGGGGCCGCTCGAGGCCACGAAGCCGTGGAGCACGGCCGGCGTCAGCGGCGTCCGCGGGTTCCTCGACCGCTGCTGGCGGCTGGTGGTCGACGAGCGGGCCGACGACCTCTGCCTGGCTCCCCAGGTCTGCGACGACCCGCCGACCGACGAGCACCTTCGGGAAATCAACCGCACCATCGACAAGGTGACCCGCGACATCCAGTCGCTGTCGTTCAATACCGCAATCGCCCGCATGATGGAGTTCGTCAACTTCTGCACGCCACTGGAGCGGCGGCCTCGGGCGATCCTGGAGCCGTTCGTGACGATCCTCGCGCCGTTTGCGCCCCACCTCGCCGAGGAGCTCTGGGAACTGCTCGGCAGGACCGCACCGGTATCGCTCGCGGCCTGGCCGAGCGTCGAGGAGAAGTGGCTCAAGGACGACACCGTCGAGATCCCGGTGCAGATTCAGGGCAAACTCCGTGGCCGCGTGGTGATGCCCGCCGACGCCGACGCCGAGGCGATGAAGGCCGCCGCGGCAGCCGACCCGAGGATCGCCGAGCAGCTTGCCGGGAAGGAGATCGTGAAAGTCGTCGCCGTGCCCGGCCGCCTGGTCAACTTCGTGGTCAAGGGTTAGCCCAGGGCAAGTGTTAGCCCAGGGGATAGCCGGCTTTCCCGACCGGCGGCGGTTCCGTAGCATGGGGCCCGCGTCATTCGTCGGTCCCGAGAGGAGCATTCCATGCCCGTGCAGCGTGTTCTCGCCCTGGTGCTCGGCGGCGGCCGCGGCACGCGGCTCTATCCGCTCACCCGCGATCGCTCCAAGCCGGCGGTGCCCCTGGCGGGCAAGTACCGCATCATCGACGTGCCGCTGTCGAACTGCATCAACAGCGGCGTGCAACGGATCTACGTGCTCACGCAGTTCAACTCCGTGAGCCTTCATCGCCACATCCGCCGCACCTACACCTTCGATCCGTTCAGCGGCGGCTTCGTCGAGATCCTCGCGGCCCAGCAGACGCTCGACAACTCCGGCTGGTACCAGGGCACCGCCGATGCGGTGCGGCAGAACATCCGGTATCTCCAGCAACCCGACATCAAGCATGTGCTGATTCTCTCGGGCGACCAACTCTATCGGATGAACTACGCCGACATGTTGGCGACGCACGTGGCTCACAAGGCCGACGTCACGATCGCCGGCATCCCCGTGCAGGACGACGCCGCCTCGGGGCTCGGTGTGATGCGACTCGACGGCTCCGGTCGCGTGGAGGGCTTTCTCGAGAAGCCGCAGACGACCGCCGAGCTCGACATGGTGCGGACCGACCCGGCGTGGATCGAAAAGCAGGGAATCCCCGCCAAGGGCCGATCGCTCATGGCGAGCATGGGCATCTATCTCTTCAACCGCGACTGCCTGGTCGACCTGCTGACGAAAACCGACTACCAGGACTTCGGCCGCGAGGTGTTTCCCACCGCGATCCGAGCCAAGCACGTACAACTCCATCCCTTCGACGGCTACTGGGAGGACATCGGCACGATCCGGTCCTACTTCCAGTGCAACCTCGACCTGGCCGGAATCGCGCCCCCCTTCGACCTGGTGAGCGCCGAGGCGCCGATCTATTCCCGGGGCCGCTTTCTGCCGCCGACCCGGATCGCCGGCGCGAGCATCCGCAACAGTCTCGTGTCGGACGGCTGCGTGGTGGACTCGGGGGCCGTGATCGAGAATAGCGTGATCGGGCTGCGGTGCCGGATCGGCAAAAACGTGGTGATCCGCGACTCGGTGATCCTCGGCAACGACTTCTACGAGACGGATGGCGTCCTCGCCGACGCTGCCGTCCGGGGGCTGCCGCCGCTCGGCATCGGCGACGACACGATCATCGCCGGTGCGATCGTCGACAAGAACGTCCGCATCGGCAAGCGGGTGAGGATCGTCAACGAGCACGGCTGGCAGAATACCGCCGACAGCGACCGGTTCACGATCCGCGACGGTGTGGCCGTGGTTCCGAAGGACGCCCTCGTGCCGGACGGCTGGATTCCTGAGCCCGGTTTCGTGAAGCCGGTTGAGGGTTGATCGCGGCCTGAGCTAAGCCACGTCCACCGGGGGTGGCGTGCCGAACCGCGTCTCCCGCATGAAAACCCCAAGCGCCAGCGGGGGGAACACGCGATCTCGGGCGCATCCGATTTTGGTGTGTCGCCTGAAGGGGGCCCGAGTGGTGGGTCGGTGCTGCCCGTGCCCCGAGAGCCCGACGTTCGTTCCGCCCATCCTGGGCTTCACTCACTCGATGCACGCCTGCGCTTCGGCATCCTGCCTGCGCTGGCCAGCAACGCCGGCTCTCGGGGCACGGGCAGCCCCTCGCGGGTGTCGATTGCGTTCGGGAAGCCCGGAGCGCGAGCGACGGGTAAACGCGACGCAACCGTGTTGATGGCGGGGAGCCGTTCGACGTAAAGGACGTATTCCCCGCGTTGGCGCTTGGGGCTTCCTGAAGGGGATCAGCGCACGCTCGAGGAGCGTCGGCGATGTTGCCGCCGCGAGGCGACTTTTGCCGCCCCCGAGGGCGTGCGCCGTCGCGTCAGACACGGCACAATCTTGTTGAGTTCGCGACGCTCCTGTTTGACGAGGCGAACCTACGACTCGCTAACGTTGAAGCGCGTGGCAACCTCGCGCGTCTCACGACCGCGATCGCAGGCGGCCAGCACCTCGCCGCGGAACTCTTTTGAGTACGGCTTCATGGACACCTTCTTGCTGGTGCCCACGCTACCCATCCTGCGCAGGGGCGATCGGCCTATTTCAGACGTGATCGAAGCAGCGAGGGGACAGCGGGTGGCGCTTCGTGGACGTAACGCGGAGCGGGTTGGGGTGGAAAGCGTCTACCCGTCGCTCGCGCTCCGGGCTTCCCCGGCCTTCGAGTACCCGCGAGGGGCTGCCCGTGCCCCGAGAGCCGGCGTTGCTGGCCAGCGCAGGCAGGATGCCGAAGCGCAGG
>JAIOPD010000013.1 GCA_021414115.1 Planctomycetia bacterium | reverse complement strand
GACGTACTTCCAGAACCAGCGGAACTCCTCTTTGATCGCCCACGCCCTGGCTGTCTTCAGTCCGTTATGCCTGATTGCCTCGAAGCGTCGCCGCTGCTGCGAAGACAGATTCGACTTATTGAAGAGCCAGAGCTGCCGCGTCCCTTTGAGGCGGTCATCGTCCTCAGCTTGCAGTGCCTTGTTCTCGGCTCGCCGGACCTGATCGACAGCCTCTCCAAGATGTTTGGCGACGTGGAACTTGTCATGCACCAACTCGGCGTTCGGGAGCTGCTGCGCCACAGCATTGGCATAGGCAGGAAGCATGTCGGCGGCGACCGCCCGAACCTCCTGCCTCTGCTCGACCGTCAGCGTCTGGAGAACGGCCTCGGCAGCCGCCTGGGTGCGTTCCGGAACCACGTCAAGAACGCGGGAGCCGTCGACATCGGTGAGGACGGTGATGTAGTCGTGCCCCTTTCCGAAGCTCTTCTCGTCGATACCCAGGTGGGGGATGTGTGTCGTTTGCCGACGCTCCAAGCCCCTTGCGACTGCGCGATCCATGATGGATTGCACGGCATCCCAGGAGAGGCCGAGCAGGGCGGCCGCGGCATTCACGGTACGGCAGGCCTGCAGGACTTCGATGGCAAAGGCTTCGAAGAGGAGGGTGAATCTGGAATGCTTGCCTGCCCATGGCGGCACGATCGTTTTCACGCCATGCTCAGGGCATCGGCTTCGCGGAAGCCGTGCGACCAACTCCGTCGTGAACTGCATGGTGTCGAGGTGCCGCCACCGCCGCTCATCAGCGTGATCGGCAAGCCCGCAGGCACGGCCACATTCCGGGCAAGAGAAGCCCGAACCGAGGTGCGTGAGCCGAATCTCGACGCGCCGCTCGTCGAGCCGAAGGTCAACCGAGTCAACCCGCCAAGAGTCATCGATCCCGAGCAATCGGGCATAGTGTGCAGAGAGTGTTTCCATCCCGGCACTCTACGCCATCAATGTCTCCGAAACGACCGCCCCATGCCACGAAAATCCCCGAAGAACCGACAAGGTACATGTCGGAATTGCCATTACCCACACTAGTGCCCGACAGCTTGAGAGTGCCTCCTCCCGTCAGCGTGATGCCGCCCCAGGAGTCGACGTTGCCGGTCATCACCAGCGTTGAGCCTCTGTTCACGAAGCTTTCATAACCATATTTGACGTTCCCGGTGAGGGTGAGCGTGTCGCCACCCGTCATGTTGATTTGGCTGATACCCTCATCGGAGGTGATGTTGTTTGCAACCGTGGTGTTGCCTGAGCGGTTGAATTCGAGTTTGGCGCCCGCGGCGACCGAGATGTCTCCGGAACCCACCGAGCCAGTGGCCCCGCCGTCTCCAATCTTGAGCGTGCCGGCGGAGACCCTCGTGGTGCCGGTGTAGGTGTTGTTACCGGTGACGGAGACAAGGCCGTTGCCGCTCTTGGTCAGGCCACCATCGCCGGTGATCGTGTTTGACACAGTGGAGTCGTTTGAGCGGTTGAATTCGAGGGTGGTGCCAACTGAGAGTGAGACGTCTCCAGAACCCAGCGAGCCAGTGGCCCCGCCGTTTCCAATCTGGAGCGTGCCGGCGGAGACCGTCGTGGTGCCGGTGTAGGTGTTGTTACCGGAGAGGGCGACAGTGCCGCTACCCTGGGCCTTCACCGTCAGGTTGTTGCCGCCAGAAATGGGCCCGCTCACATTCAGTTTTCCGCCACCGCTACCGACGCCGATGGTCGAATTTTGAGCGAGCGTGATGCCACTGCCCCAGGTGTTGGTGGTGCCGTCGTTGACGAACAGGGCACCGTCACCGGTCACTCCAGTTCCCTGCATATTGAAAGTCTGGCCGATGCTGATCGTGCTGCCATTGCCAAGTTTCACCGACTGGCCATTCGCATCGTCAGCAGCCCAGACTCCGATATTACCCTGCAACGCCGTGCTACTGAGAAGCTCCAGAACGCCGCCGCCCGGCCCCCAATAGACCTGGTCACCCAAGTTCGAATTATTGCCCGACAGCCGGAGCGTGCCGCCATTAAACAGCGTGATGCCGCCGCCAAAGTTCGTGTTCCCGGTGATGGCAAGCGTGCTGTCGCTCGCGATATAGTTATCGTAGGCGTAATTGAGACCATTACCGTTGATGGTAAAGGTCACGCCCGATTTGACACTCATTCCTCTTGCATAGATGTCTCCTGAGATCGTCGCGCTGCCGCTGTTGTAGAATTCCGCCCAGTTGCCCCCAAAAGTCCCCTGAGCCGAACTCCAGAGCGTGCCGGAGACAGGGGAGCCATCATACAAGAGCCAGTTGGTGGCGCTGGTGTCCCAGGTCGCCCCGGCGGCTCCGTTCCATTTGTAATATTCGGCGTGGGCGGGGTCGGCGGTGAGGATGGCGGCGGCGGGGAGCAGCCCGAGGATAGAGAGCACAGCCGCGAGGCGGAGACGACTCACGCCACGAACTGAAAGAGCGGATGAAAACATCTTCATTTCTCCCCCAACTGCAAAGGCTTCAACACGTCACGAAGGATGCAACCCGCTGCACCGGAATCTCACCCAATGCAGAGAAACTAGCTCAGGCTTTTCGGCCTCGCTATTGGAGGAAACTCCAATAAGTGGATTTTTCGTGTGTCCAGGCCACACCCAGGTGATTCGGCGAAAAGCTCGCAAATTCGGCCAACAATGGGTCCGGTCGCCCATCGGGCGGGGTGTCGGCCGATCGCTACGGGAGGAAAACAGTCGTCGTACTGGAGTTTCGTCCAATAGCCCGCTCTTGGAGCAGGGCCTACCGTGATCTCAGGGAACGGAGAAGCCCAATCGTTACCCCCCTCAAAAGGACGTCGGGATGAACAGCGACCGTGAACTCCAGACTCTCGACGTGCAGCCGTCCATGAAGAACCCGGCCACCAGCGACGGCTTCCCGCTCCGCCGGAATGCGTTCACCAAGCAGTTGGCGCTCGGGATGCTTCTGCATGTGGATGCGCGGGGCAAGTTGCCGTTTGCCGCGAACATCGTCAAGGAGAACAGGTATCGATACGAGGCCCCGACGTGGTTTTGGCGCAACTGGAACGTCGACATCATGCCTTACGTCGAGATGACGGACCTTCACAGCAAACTCAATGTGACAAGCGCCAATCTCACCGATCCTGCCAACGTTGCCGTGCTGAATGAGCGGCGGATTCCGATCCAGGAATGCCCAAGCAATCCGTATGCCTCCGGCTGCAAGATGCAGAACTTGAACACCCTCACAAACGACAACAGCTTTGAAGGCGTGGGGTGGTTTAGTCTCTCGAAGGGCGCGGTCGAGTGTTATGCCGTCTGCTCCGGCCCGCAGATTTTCGACTCTCGTGGGGCCGACTGCCCGTCTGACGACAGCTATTGCTCTGCACTAAACTCGAGCTGGTATGGCAACACCTCGGAGGCGACGCCTGGTATGTTCAGCGCTTGCAGCGAGTTTCAATGCCGAACCAGGGACGTGCCAGACGGCCTGAGTTCCACGATCATGCTGGGAGAACGGCGCGGGGAAATATTCTTGCACGGCAATGTCTTCAGTGGCTATCGAGGGTTCCAGACGGGGTTTTTGATCAACAGCACCACGCTCGATTATTCCGATCCGTGGTTGGTCTACGGCAGAATGGCCGGCGCGGGCAGCCACCATCCCGGCGGAGCCTCGTTTGCAATGGGCGACGGTGCAGTCGCGTTCCTTTCCAGCTCCACCGACTTCATGGTTTACAACTATCTTGGCGGCCGCAACGACGGCAAGTCGGCAAGACTTCCCTGATGAATATCCACTGCCTGCGGAAACGCCCTGTAATGCATCCATTCCCATCGCCCCGCCGCTGGTTTCGATTCCCGATGGAGAGGTGGCGGCGGTTGGTTTGGGGAGTGGCTGCCGTCTGCGTCGGCGGGCTGTTTTCCGGATGCGGTTCAGCCCCTCCAGCCGGCAAGGTGCTGGTCACGGGCACCGTGACAGTGGCCGGCAAACCGTTGAACCGGGGAATCATCAACTTCGGTTCTGCGGACGGCACGAGTGCGATGGGGTCGGCCCGCATCTCCCCCCAGGGTGATTTTTCAGTGCATCTCCGCCCTGGCGACTACAACGTCGCCATTCTGGATCCCCAGGCCGGCATGAGGCCGCCTAGCACCCCTGGGGGCAGGCCGACGGCGGTGAAATCCGTCGTCCCATCACGCTATGAATCGGCCAACACGTCCGGGCTCAAGCTGACTGCGGCCGCGGATGGAAATCCGGTGACGTTTGCCCTCGAGTGATCACGGGCTTCCAGACAGCCATCAAGGGGTTCCCGATGCGTCAGCCCTCCGCCCTCCGCCGCAGCATCCTCGCGGCTCTGGTCCTCGGTCTGACGGCCGACTCGTTCGGCGTTGGTGGCACGCCCATGCATGCCTCTGCCCGCGCCGCTGACGTTTTCGTCGCTCCCACCGGCACTGACGCCGCCGACGGTTCGACTGACAAACCAGTGGCCACGCTGCGGCGGGCGCTCGATCGGGTGCGCGAAATCCGTGCGGCCGAGCCGGGCCGCGCGACGCCAGTGGTAGTCGAGGTGGCCGATGGCCGGTACGAACTTGCCGCCACGCTCCTAATCACGCCCGAGGACTCCGGCACCGAAGCGTCGCCGACGGTGATCCGCGCGGCAGCGGGCGCCCGGCCGGTCATCAGCGGCGGCAGGGCAGTGCACGGTTGGCAGGCGGCCGACGTCGACGGGCGGCCGCGTTGGTCGGTGGAACTGGCCGACGTGAAGGCGGGGACGTGGCGATTTGCCCAGCTCTTCGTCAACGACCAGCGGCGATTTCGGCCGGTGCTTCCTGCCGCGGGCTGGAACACGATCGCCGGCACGGTCGAACCGTCGCCGGCGAGCGCGGGAAAGGGGCACGACCGCTTTGCTTTTTCGGGCGACGACCTGCGGCCCGAGTGGACGAACCGTGGTGATGTCGAGGTCGTCGCCGTGCACCGCTGGACGATGAGCCGGCTGCCGATCGGCTCGATCGAGGTGAATCCCAGCGATCCAACGCAGCAGATCGTGACGTTCGCCGGCCGCACGGGAGGAACGTCCGAATGGTGCTCGTTTCCCAAGGGCAATCGGTTCCTCGTGGAGAACGTGCGCGAGGCGCTCGGCGATCCGGGCTCATGGTATCTAGACCGGCCGACGGGCATGCTCACCTATTGCCCTCACGACGGCGAGACGCCGGACAACACGGTCGTGATCGTGCCGGTGCTCGATCGGCTCGTCGAGATTCGCGGAGACGTGGCGACGGGCAGGCACGTGGCCCACGTGCGGTGCGAAGGGCTCTCGTTCGCCCACGGCAACTGGACGATGCCGGCCGAGGGGCAATCGTTCCCGCAGGCAGAAGTAAACCTGGGCGGCAGCATCGTCGCCACCGCCGCGAAGCACGTGGCGTTCAGCGACTGCTGCGTGCGGCACGTGGGCCGCTATGCGCTTGAATTCGGGGCCGGTTGCACCGACTGCGCGGTCGAGCGGTGCGAACTCGTTGATCTCGGTGGCGGCGGCGTGCTCATCGGCACATCCGGCGGACCGAACTCGTGGGGCACGCCCGGGTGGATCGACGCAGAGGGAGGCATGGTGGAACGGATCTCGATCCGCGACTGCACGATCGCCCATGGTGGCCGGATTCATTCGGCGGCGGTCGGCGTGTGGATCGGCCATGCCGCCCACTGCACTGTGGAGCAATGCGACATCCACGATTTTACGTATACGGGCGTGTCGGTGGGCTGGGTGTGGGGCTACACCGACAGCCGCACCCACCACAACCTGATCCTGCGCAACCATATCTATGACATCGGCTACGGCGTGCTCTCCGACATGGGCGCGGTCTACACGCTCGGCGTTTCGCCGGGCACGGTCGTCGAAGGGAACCACATCCACGACATCACGAGCCACGAATACGGCGGCTGGGGCCTCTACACCGACGAGGGCTCCACCGGCATCGAAATGCGGAAGAACCTCGTGTATCGCACGAGCTCGGGCGGGTTCCACCAGCACTACGGCCGCGACAATCTCATCGAGAACAACGTGTTCGCGATGGCCCGCGACTGGCAGATCCAGCGGAGTCGCATCGAGGATCACACGAGTTTTCGGTTCGAGAAGAACATCGTCTGGTGGACGACCGACGTGCCGCTCGTGACGGGCGACTGGACGAAGGGCCTCGTCACCAGGGCGAACTGTTATTGGCACGCCGGCAAGCCGGTCGAATTCCCCGGCGGCAAGGACCTCACGGCGCGACAGGCCGAAGGGCAGGACGAGGGCTCGATCGTAGCCGATCCGCTCTTCAAGGATCCGGAGCACGGCGACTTCGCGCTCGCCGCTGATTCGCCCGCGCGGGCGCTGGGCTTCGAGCCGCTTGATCCCGCCGCCGCTGGCCGCCGCACCCCGCGCACGCTCACCAGCGCTCTGCCGGCCGTGCCGACAATCTGGCGGCGGGTCGCGACACCATGACCAGGCACCGCCTGGGCCGACGTGCAGCCCGCCGCGGGGCAACCCGTGGAAAAACACGCTAGGATCAACGGCTGGGAGAGCAAAGATTCCATGAACGGGACGAGGGGCTCCAAGACGTTGCGAACGCTCGGCGGGGTCATCCTCGCGTGCGCTGGTGCATGGTGCGGCGCTGGTGACCTCCAACCGATCGCCGTGGTGCGGTCTCTCCCCGTCGCGGAGCTGGCGACCAATCCGCCCGTGCGGATTCGCGGCGTCGTGACGCTCCGGGATGAGAGCACTGTCGTCATCCAAGACGACACGGCCGGCATCTACGTCAACTTCGCCTTCGCTCACGGCCGCGGCGTACGAACCGATGCCAGGACCCCCGACGCGGTCCAAGTGGGCGTCGAGGTGGAGATCGAAGGCCTGATCGATCCTGGCGGCTTCTCGCCGCCGGTGCTGCCGAGGGAGGTCCGCGTACTCGGGCCAAAGCCGCTGCCGAAGCCCCGCCAGACCGATGCCGAACGGTTTTTCAGCGGAGCGGACGATAGCCTGCTCATCGAAGTTACGGGCGTGGTGCACGATGTCGTCGATGCCGGCTCGGAATGGTGGCTGAATCTCGAATCGGCCGGGCGGCCCTTCGTCGCGAACGTCACGAAGTCGGCGACACTGGACGACCCGCAGCAGCTAGTCGACGCGGAGGTGCGGCTCACGGGCGTGCCGGTAGCGATCTTCAACACACGTGGGGAGTTTCTCCAGCCGCAAATGTGGGTGCGGCGACCGGAATGGTTCACCCTCGTGTCGCCACCGCCGCATCCGCCGTTTGACTGCCCAGAGGTGGCGATGTCGTCGCTGGCAGGGTTTCGGCCGGAGCCGTTCCGTGGCCACCGCATCCGCACGAAAGGGGTCGTGATCCACACCGCCCCTGGGCAGGCCGTGCACCTGCAAGACGGCGCCGGTGGCGTGCGGGTGGCCACGCGTTCCGACGAGCGGTTCAAGCCCGGCGACCGTGTCGAAGTGGCCGGCTTCGTCGATCGGAGAGGCCGCGTCGCCGGCCTCACCGATGCCATCTTCCGAAAAACCGATTCCGGGCCGCCGCCTAATCCCACGGCGATCACTCCCGACGAGGTCGTGGCTATCAATACGAAGTCGGCCGCCTCCAGCGTAATGGCCAGCCCCGGCGACTACGAGGGCTGCCTGATCCGGTTTCCCGCCCGCCTGCTCGAGGCCCGCGTAAGCCACGAAAACGGCCTCCTCCTGCTGTCGGCCGGCAAGACGAGCGTCGTGGCGGTCGCAGACCAGTCCGACTTTACCGCCCTCCGCAGGCTCATGCCCGGCAGCGAGTTGGAGGTGACGGGCATCGTGGCCACCGACTGGAAGTTTGATCCCGCGCAGTGGCCGGCGACGATCTCCGATCGGATGACAGTCATCGTGCGATCGGCCGACGACGTGCGGCTCATCCGCGGCCCATCGTGGTGGACGCCACAGCGGCTGGCGGCGGCGCTCACCGGCGTGGTGGCCACGCTCGCCGGGGCGCTCGTCTGGGTGGCTCTGCTACGGCGACAGGTGACGAAGCAGGCCGGACTGCTTGCCGCCGAGATGCGGCAGCGGCGCGACGCCGCCGTGGAATCGGAGGCCACGCTCAAGGAGCGCAATCGGCTTGCCGCCAACCTCCACGACACGCTCCTGCAGACGCTCGGCGGCATCGGCTACCAGCTCGATGCCTGCCAGGGAAGCCGCGGCCAGGACGAGGACGATGCGAAGGTGCACTTCGACGTCGCCCGCCGGATGGTGAACCATGCCACGAGCGAGCTGCACAGCTCCGTGTGGGCGATGCGGAGCCTGCCGATCCGCCAGCAGTCGTTTCCCGAGGCCCTCCGCACGCTCGTCGCCCGGATCGGCGAGGGACACGCCGCCGAGACGTTTGTGCACACGAGCGGCAACCTCGGCAGCGTGCCCGAGTTTGTCGCGGGCAACCTGCTCCTGATCGTGCAGGAGGCGGTCTACAACGCGCTGCGGCACGGCCGACCGGCGACCGTGCACGTGACCTTGAGCGACGAGCCGGCGACGCAGTCGGTCCGCGTCGAGGTCCGCGACGACGGCCTGGGATTTGCGGCGGGCGACGCGGCGGGCGTCGAGCAGGGCCACTTCGGCCTGCACGGGATGCGGGAACGCGCCGAGCGGCTCGGCGGCACGCTCGCGATCGAGAGCACGCCGGGCAGCGGCACGACCGTCCGCGCCACCGTCATCCGCCGCGACTACGACCGCGAGATCGGGGCCCCAGCCGACGCGGAATCCGCGGCCAGCCTCTAGGGTTAATCGCCGCCATCCTCACCGGGATTCAACGATGGCAATCCGCAATTCCACGCCCAGTGCTTGGGCGATGCGGTCGAGTGTTTCGACGGTCGGATTCGCATCCGGATCGGATTCCAGCCGAGAGAGCCTCGCGCGGTCGATCCCGCTCAGACGCTGGACGTCGGCAAGGCTCAATCCGCGTTCCTTCCGCTTCGACTTCAAAGTCTGAAGCGCATGCCGCAATCGGTCGTGTGCCGCCAAAATTGATCTGCCCCGGGCAGCGATCGCCTGCTTGGAACGTTCCACGTCTTTCATGATTCGCCGATGCCGCGCCACTTCCGCAGTCGTCAGCCGCCGCATCAAGCGTTTTCGAATCGTCGGCATTGGAGACCTCAGTCGACATCGAACGCGGTGACAGGAATCACTGTGATTTCGTCGATCATCTCATAGACGACGGCGAGCCCTCGACCTGATGCCGTCCGGCCAAACGCAATCCAGCGACCACTCGACCGGCTCTTTTCCCGGCTGACGGCATTCATCAAGACTTCCTCTGCTTCTTCCCGGCTCACGCCGTGCTCTGCAAGGTGCGCGACATTTCCGTCGGGCAGCGACTCGTCCCAGACTACGTCGAACCACGGCATCTGAAACCGCGCACTTTCAGCGAAAGTGTTGACTTATTCTACACGTGTCGCAGCGACCGGCACAGACCAGTCACGAAGTGTACGTCTGTATCCATTGCCGGCAAGAGGACATGGTCCGCACGACCCCGAGCGGCCGTCGACCTTACATTGGAGGAAACTCCAATAGGCTCGGTCCCCCCGGCCCAATCACACTGGCAGAAGATCTCGCCGAAAACCCGCACGAAACTTCATGGCCGCCACCCCCAGCCCGCTCGCCATCAGCGTGATGCTCGTCGACGACCATCCCGTCATGCGGGTTGGGCTCGCCAACGTGCTGTCGCTCAACCACGGCTTCCGGATCGTCGCCCAAGCCGACGATGGCCCGACGGCCCTCACGCTCTGGCGGAAGCACAAGCCCAACGTCACTCTCCTCGACGTGAGCATGGAGCGGATGGACGGGATCGAGACGCTGCGCCGGCTGCGGGCCGATCATCCCGATGCCAATGTGCTCATGCTGACCTCCTCGAAAGCGAGCGAGGACATGGGCCTCGCCATGCAGGCCGGCGCCCGCGGCTACCTCCTCAAAACGATCCACCATGAGGAACTGGCGGCGGCGATCCGCAAGGTGCACCGCGGCGAAGTGGTCACGGCGGCGATCGGCCAGCCGCAGCCCAAGCCGTCGGGGGGCCTGATCTCCCACCGCGAGCTCGAGGTGCTCGGCCTCATCCGCCAGGGGTTTAGCAACGACGAGATCGCCCGGCTGCTCGGCATCTCGGAGCGGACCGTGCGGGCCCACGTCACCGCCCTCCTCGCAAACCTAAATGCCGCCGACCGCGCCCAAGCCGTGGCCCGCGGATTCGAACTCGGACTCTTGAAAATCGGCGCCGGTGCCTAGAGCTGGCACAGACCGCGGCCCACCTCGCCGATCACGTCATCCTGCCGGCGGTATCACGGGGTGTTCGCCCCGAATCACAAGCTCAGGTCCGCCGTCACGGCCGTCGCCATCGGAAATGTCGGCAAGCGGCGCGATGCCGCGGCTGGCGGACATGCGGTGGGCGGAGATACCAATGGCGACCGCTGCGACTCATGCGACAAACCACTCTCCCACGACACCTCGCGACGCCAAAGGCCAAACTCATGGCCCGGGTGGGGGAGGAGTTTCCGCTAGAGTGCCCGGGGTGTGGTGGCGACATCCGGCTCAGAGCAGACGGCCGGCAGGAGCCGGCTTACTTCGAACTGGAGGTTCGCAAGCGGGAGAAGGCCAGGATGTCTTTGCCCGCTTGAAATCAGCCACTGACACATCTCGGCGAACCGCTCGAACCACCGCCCGTCTCGCCGGCCCGCAGCCCGCCGACCGACTTGGGAGAGCCCGTGCCGGGCCACGAAGACCGGGCTATCTTTCACGCGACGGATAGACGAGCTGCCCGACCACGACATCCCCAGCCTCTGACGGCATTCCATGCCACGGTGCGGACGGCCCGTGAGAAGAGCGGTTTCAAGACCGGTCTGCGCCGACGAGAAAAATCCGGCCTTGAGCGTGGATAGGAAGCTCTTCGGCACCTCCACGATCGGGTCGCATCCAGCCCGGCCAGTCCCGGCTCTTGCTCCTCGTGATCCGCTCCGCCCGGCCGCTTTTTCGTGCCGGGTCGATCCGCCGGCTGGCCCGAGGGGTCTACGACTATCCGAAGGAACATCCGCAGCTCGGTTCGCTCTCGCCGCCGCCCGAAGCGGTGGCGAGGGCGATCGCCGGCCGCGACCGCGTCCGCCTGCAGCCCGCCGGCGCGTATGCCGCCAACACGCTCGGCCTGACGGAGCAGGTGCCGGCGAAGGTGGTGTTTCTCACCGATGGTCCCAGTCGCACCGTCATCGTCGGCGGCACGACGATCCAACTGCGGCGGACGACTCCGCGCAACATGGAACCCTCCGGAAGGCTAAGCGGTCTTCTGATTCAGGCGTTTCGCGAACTTGGCCGCGATCACGTGACGCCCGAACGGCGTGCCCATCTGAAGCGAACGCTCCCTGCTGCGGAACGACGGAAACTTCTCGATGATCTCCGGCTGGCGCCCACGTGGATGCACACGATCTTTCGTGAACTCGCGGCGGCCCGGACATGAGACTCTCGTTCCTCGAGCTTCCGGGCCACGAACGCCGGCTCTACTTCGAGCAGGCAGCCGCAAGGCGAGGCTTGTCCGCCGTCGTCCTGGAAAAAGATTTTTCGGTCTGCTGGCTGCTGGGCATGCTCTTCCGCTCGGAGTTCCGCGAAAGCCTCGTCTTCAAGGGAGGCACCTCGCTGTCGAAGGTGTTCCAGGTCATCGAGCGCTTTTCCGAGGACATCGATCTTTCGGTCTCCCCACCCCTGCTCGGGCTTCCGGAAGCCGGCACGAGCCGCCACCAAGCCGACAAGTGGATGACACTCGCCGAGGCGGCTTGTGCGAAGGCGGTGCAGCAGTAGTTCCAGCCGGCTCTCGAGGCCGCGGCGAAAGATGTTCTTGGCGAACCTGAGCGCGAGGACTGGTTCGCGTACGCAGCCGATCCGACCAGCGGTTCGCCAAACCTGCTCTTCCACTACCCGTCTTACCAGCCGACAGGCTTTGACTACCTGCGACGTGCCGTAAAGCTCGAGTTCGGCTCCCTGACAGACCAGCAGCCGGTCGGGCACCATGCCATCACGCCGTGGCTTCTCGACGCCCTTCCCGACGCGATACCCGATTGGCAATGCGACGTCGTCGCCCTGGGCATCGACCGGACGTTTTGGAAGAAGGCAACGATCCTCCATGCGGAGCATCATCGCCCTGCGGGCAAGGCAACGCCTGACCGGTTCTCACGTCACTATGCGGATGTCGCGGCCCTCGCGCGTCACCCCGCGACAGAACGCGCAATCGCAGACCTCGAAACCTGCGAACGGGTCGTGGGCTGGAAGCGGCTGTTCTTCGGCAGTGCGTGGGCGAACTACGACACCGCACGGCCCTGCTCATTTCGCCTGCTGCCCAGCGACGAGCGTCTACCGGTCCTGCGTCACGACTTCGCGGCAATGCGAGACATGTACCTCGCGGAGCCCCCGTCCTTCGATGCGGTGCTCGCGACACTATCGGCCCTGGAACGCCGGCTCAACGAGCCTTGAACCGTTTCGTGGCTGGCTCGCAGCAACCACCAGAGGACGATGGTCCAACGGTCACCATGTGGGAGTTCCTTAATGGTGACCGTTGGACAATGGCAGGGTCAGCCACTTCTTCGCAGCGCCATCGTAGTTCCCGTCGCACACGACCGCCGGTGGACGACGCGTCGCATGCGCGACACCGATGGCGACACCCAGCAAGCGATGTGTCGCAGCACTCAGCCTGTTCGCGGCAAGCCAACGAGTGCTTGGTAATCAAGTAGTTCGCGCAACGGCACACGATTGTCTGCCCACTCCGCTTGCCGCCTGCGGCCACTGCCGTAGCGCACATCGTGCGTGTGGCGAGCGCACGACGGCGCGGGATAGAGTAGTGAGTCTTGAAGGCGAGCGAAAACAGCGCACCCGGCACGGCGGTTCACTCACGGCTCGCGCTCGCCGTCAACGCGAGTGTGACCTTCTTGATCGATATCCGCGTGAAGCATCATGGGACACCCGCAGACCGGGCACTCCTCGACGAAGTCCTGATGCTGCCCTGCGGAGACATCAAGCAGCACGAAGACCTCTTGGTTGCACGCATCACAGAAGTACCGTCCTTTCACTTCGGGGGGTTCCGTTTCGGGCCCTTGGTGGTGGCGGTAGCGTGGTTGGTTGGGCATCGGCATATGTCTCCAGTGTTGCTCGGCCATCTTCTTCCCAGCCGGAAGCGGTACGGTCTTTCGGGCCGTGCATGCATTATCCCCGTATGGTGCGAGCCCGCGCTTCGCGTGCCTGCGCATCCGGTCGTGCGTGGCGAGAGGCCGGGCACGTGTTGCTGGACACTTTTGTGTCTCCATGCTTTTTTGCCAGATGGCTGACCTGCCCTCCTTAAACGAGGCCGTGCCGGAAGCGAGAATTCCTGTCGGCCTAAACCAAGGGAGGTCATGTTCGCCGACGAGATCGAGGACGCTCTGGCCGGAGACCCGGCGATGCTCGAGGAGCAGATCGGCCGGTTTGTCAGCGTCGTCGGGTGCGGACTGTTCGGCAGGCTCGCCGACGTGGTCTTCACCGGCGACGCGGCCGGCGTCACCCGCTTGCCGCGGAGTCCTCAGCCATCGGCGGGTAGGTGATCCGCGTTCCCACGACGTGGGCGAACGACGTGAGTTCGTGAGGCCGGGCCCGTGCAGCCCCGTAGATATCGTTCACCGCAACCCCGCGGACCAAGAGCGCATCCGCGATCAACGATCGGTGGCACCGCCACGGCACGGCTTCGGCGCACATGATCACCGTCAATGCCTGGCGGGCCAGCGCGAGCAGCGCATCGAGGCTGGCCTCGAACTCCGCGGTGAGCATGTAATCGGCGTAGGCCCGAAACGAGGCGTTGCGCCATCCAGCATTGGGCGAGTCAGGCAACCGCGGGCGCAGGCCCCCAAGGCCCGGAAAATGCTCGTAACCGATGCCTGCTGCCGCGAGAGATGAGGCGAGGGCGTCGTTATTGAACTGCGGATACTTTCGGGATCTCGGCATCTTGCGGACATCGGCCAGGAACTCCACGCGATGCTGCGCCAGGATGCCGAGAAACTCGTCGATCGTACGATCAGAGTGACCAATCGTGAGCATCGAGGACGGTATGGCGGTGATCGTCATCATTGGCAGTTCTGGGAGCAGGTACTGGACGCGAGTGACGCGGCCTTTTGAACCGCGGATCACGGAGAGCCGCTCCAGTGCGAAGGGCGGCCGGGCGCAATACCGCAGGAGATGTTTGAGGCATTTAAAATAACTCGGCACGTCGCGATCGATGAGCGCGATGCGGACGCTCGCATCCACCTACAAACCGCTATTTTCCCAGCGGAGCATGTCGGCGGCCGCATGGGCGTCGAGGAACCTCCGCCGTTTGAACCCGCGCAAGATCCGGCGGCGCATCCGTTCGGTCAGGGTCGCGAGGTCCGCGGCCGCGATCAACCACATAGTAGGCAACAAGAAGGCTGGGAAATCGACCGAATTGCAAGTCCTTCACCCGATTGCTTTCTCTCACCCCGACCGCGTAGGATAACGGTGATCGTGGAACCGCGACTAACTTGCTTCGGTTCCGAGTTTGAGCTGTTGGATGACTGGATAAAGAGCAGCCCCCGGCTAGTTTGGGAGGCTCGTTATCGAGTAAGCCGACGCGGTCGAGCACCTTTGGGTGTTCCGCCACGTCGGCTTTTTTGTTGGTTCTTCCGGGATTTCAGTGGCAAGGTAGCTGAGGCCTGAGGTCGAGTCGTCCGCAGTAGAAGAGGATACGAGTGCGGTAGTTCCCGAAGGAACGGAACCCGCGGGCCGCGTACTTCAGCGCCTGAATGACGCTATTGAAGCCCTCACTGGTGGCATTGGTGATGCGGTAGAGGAAGTAGCTCAGGAGGTTGGGCAGATGTCGCTTGAGCATCTTGGCCACCCGGACAATCG
>JAIOPD010000004.1 GCA_021414115.1 Planctomycetia bacterium | reverse complement strand
AAACCTTACCTTGCCGGCGGAGGCCTGGGGAAACCCAGCCTCGTTCCCGGCGGCGAAGCTGCCCGGACGCGACGTCGGTAGACTCTCGCCATGACGACTCCCGAGGATTTTCTGGCGCCCGGCGGGCGGCTTGCCGCGCGGCTGGCCGGATGGGAGTCGCGGCCGGAACAGGTCGAGATGGCTAACCTCGTCGCCGAGGCGATCGCGGCCCGCAGGCATGCGATCATCGAAGCCGGCACCGGCGTGGGGAAAAGCCTCGCGTATCTCGTGCCCGCGGTGCTCGCCGTGACGGCCGATCAGGCCGAGCGCGTGGCCGACGAGATCGAGCCCGACTGGGACAACGAGGAGACGCCGGCGGCCGCGACACCGGCGAACCGACCGCGGCGGGTCGTGATCTCGACCCATACGATCGCGCTGCAGGAACAGCTCGTCACCAAGGACATCCCGCTCGTCGCGGCGGTGATGCCGCGGGAGTTTTCCGCGGTGCTCGTCAAGGGACGGCGCAACTACGTGAGCCTCCGGCGGCTGGCCTTGGCGCTCGAGCGGTCGGGGAGCCTCTTCTCCGACGAGGGTGAGCGGGCCGAGCTCCTCGAAATCGCCTCGTGGGCCAAGCACACGGCCGACGGTTCGCTCGCCGACCTGCCGGCCCTACCCAGCGATGCCGTCTGGGACGAGGTCGCCAGCGACGCTGGCAACTGCATGGGCCGCGCCTGCCCGACCCACCAGCAGTGCCATTACTACGCCGCCCGACGGCGGATGGCGCACGCGCAGGTGCTGATCGTCAACCACGCCCTCTACTTCGCCGACCTCGCCGTCCGCCGCGCGGGAGCGAGCCTCCTGCCCAACCACGACATCGTGATCTTCGACGAGGCCCACACCGTCGAGGGCGTGGCGAGCGAGCACCTCGGGATCGGCGTGTCGAGCGGCGGCGTGGAGCGGGTGCTCTCCAAACTCTCCAGCGAACGGACCCACCGCGGGCTGCTCGCGCATTACAGGATGCACGACCTCGAAAGCGACGTCCGCCGCGGTCGCCGCGCCGCCGAGGCCTTCTTCGCCGCCGTCCGCGAGGAGGTGGGGCCGCGTGGTGAGTCGCCTTGGCGGGTCGTGCGGCCGGGCCTCGTGCCCAACTCGCTCGGCGAGCCGCTCGCGTCGCTGGCGCGGAAGCTCCGCGCCGCCTCCGACGGGATCGGCAACCCCGCCGAGCGGCACGATTTTCTCTCGCTCGCGGACCGGCTCGACGCGCATACGGCCGCCCTCGAGACCTGGCTGGGACAGAAGGCTGCGGGGAGCGTGTGGTGGGTCGAGGCCCAGCGGTCACGACGCGGCCGCGAGCGGATCACGCTCTCGAGCGCGCCGGTCGACGTCAGCGAGACGCTCCGTCGCGAACTCTTTGGTCGCATCAGCACGGTCGTCCTCGCCAGCGCCACGCTCGCCGTCGAGACGCCCGGGCCGCGAAGGCCGACGGCGACCGATAGCGACGACTTCGCCGGGGCCGAGAAGCGCACGGACGGGTTCGCCTTCCTGCGGAGCCGACTGGGCGTGGGTGACAAGGCCCTGTCGCGGCAGCTCGGCAGCCCCTTCGACTATGCCCGGCAGGCAAAGCTCGTGCTCGTCGATCGGCTGCCCGATCCGGCCGATCGTAATGCGTTTGACAGCGGCGTGGTGAAGATGATCAAGCGCTACGTGGCGCGAACTGAAGGGCGTGCGATGGTGCTTTTCACGAGCCACGCCGCGCTCGCCAAGGCATCGGCGGAACTCGCCGGCTGGTGCGTGCGGCGGAACTTCCGGCTCGTGAGCCAGGCCGACGGCCTACCGCGGTCGCGGATGCTCGAGGAGTTTCGCGAGGGACCGGGGAGCGTGCTTCTAGGCACCGACGGCTTCTGGCAGGGGATCGATCTGCCGGGCGACGTGCTCGTGACGGTGATCATCACGAAGCTCCCCTTCGCCGTGCCCGACCGGCCGCTCGTCGCCGCGCGGATCGAGGCCATCAAGCAGGCTGGCGGCAACGCGTTCGCCGAATACCAACTCCCCGAGGCGGTGCTCAAGCTCAAGCAGGGCTTTGGTCGGTTGATCCGCACGCATACCGATCGGGGATCGGTGGTGATCCTGGACCCGCGGATGGTCACGAAACCGTACGGCAAGGTGTTTCTCGACAGCCTGCCCCCCGCGGCGGTCGAGATCGAACCCTTCGTCGACGAGGAGTAGGCGACGACATGCGGATCGGGTCGGGGTGGCGGCCGGGTAGAGCCCTCACTCGACCGGCGTGGCAGGGCTCGCGAGCGCACGGTCGAAGAGCCGCACGTATTCGCGGCCGCTCGTCCGCCACGACCAATCCTGCCGCATGACGTTCCGCACGAGCCTGTTCCAGAGCGGCTTGTCGGCATGGGCCTCGATCGCGCGGCTCAGCGCGGAGTCGAGCCCCGCCGCATCGAAGCCCTCGAACACGAATCCGGTCGCCGTGCCGTCGCGGAGCGTCTCGGGAGTGACGTCGACGACCGTATCCACAAGGCCGCCGGTCGCGCGGACCACGGGGATCGAGCCGTAACGCTGCGCGTAGAGCTGCGTCAGACCGCAGGGCTCGAACCGGCTCGGTACGAGGGTGATGTCGGCGGCGGCCTGCACGAGATGGGCGAGCCCCTCGTCGAAGCCGAGCATGAGGTCGACCGTGCCGGGGAACGTGGCCGCAGCCCGCTCGAGCAGACGCTCGTACTCGCCGCTGCCGGTACCGAGAATCACGAAATGGGCCCGACCCTCGCCTGCCATGCGGCCGAGCACCTCGAGGACGAGCTCGACCCCCTTCTGCTCGACGAGCCTGCCGACAAAGGCCACGAGCGGTCGCGAATCGGGCGCCGCGCGGCCCAGCCGCGCCGCGAGGGACACACGGGCGGCGTATTTGCCCACGTCGACGTCGTCGCTGCCGTAGGGCCTGGGGACGTGCGGATCGGCGGCCGGATCCCAGACAGTGGTGTCGATACCGTTGACGATGCCGGTGAGCGCGGCACCGCGGGACGAGAGTAGGCCCTCGAGGCCGCAGCCACCCGGCGCCGATTGGATCTCACGAGCGTAGGTCGGGCTGACCGTGCTGATCGCGTCGGCAAACACGATGCCGGTTTTGAGCAGGTTGAGCTGACTGTAAAACTCCATCTGCCGCCAGTTGAAATACCGCCAGTCGAGGCCGGTGAGGAGCATGTCCCAGTGCCAGAACAGACCCTGGTAGGCCATGTTGTGGATCGTCAGCACCGTCCGTGCCGAGGCGACGGCCGCGTGCGATCCGTAGATCAGCTTTTGGAAGGCCGGCACGAGTCCCGTCTGCCAGTCGTGGCAGTGGAGGATGTCCCACCGCCCACCGAGCCGACAGGCCAGTTCGACCGCCGCCCGCGAAAAGAAGATGTATCGCTCGGCGTTGTCGGCGTAGTCGTGACTGCCGCCGTAGAGTGTGGACCGGTCGAAGAGCTCGTCGTTGGCGACGAGATAGACGTCGACCCGCGAGCCAGGACGGCGGCAGCGGAGGATCTTGGCCGCCCGCGCTCGCGCCCCGATCGGCACCTCGAACTCGATGCCCGTCGGCTCGATCGGCAGCCCCTTCGAAAACACCTCGCGGTAGGCCGGCATCACCAGCGACACATCACAGCCGAAGCCGGCCAGCGCCTCAGGGAGCGCCCCCGCGACGTCGGCCAGGCCACCGGTCTTGGCGAAAGGGACGGCCTCACTGGCTATTTCGAGCACGCGCACGCACGACATCCACGGAGGGCGGCGATGGAACCATCCACGCACTGATACTATAGGTCACGGTTTGGCACCGCCCCGACGCCGTGCGGCCGAACAAAACCCTCACGTTTTGCAGTTCCAACCGTATGTGCCCCCTCGTCAATCCGGCCGCCCTGTTCACGCTCCGGCTCCCCTGCCGGCGCCGGGAAAAGCTCTGGCCGCCCGCGTCGTGGGGACTCGACGAGACCTGCCGGCTGCCATCCTTCGCCGACGTGGCGGGCGTGCCCGACGTGCTCGACCTCTGGATGGCGTGGAGTTTGCAGGGGCTCGCGGTGCGGGGCGTCGCCCGCGGCGTCGGCGCGACGCGGTGGTGCCATCCCACCAAGCCGGAAGACAGCGATGGCCTGCACCTCTGGATCGCGACGCGACCAACGGGTGAGAGCCACCGCGCCGGCCGCTACTGCCGGCGGCTCGCGCTCCTGCCGACGGGTGGCGGACGGCTCGCCGACAAGCCCGTCGCCGTGCCCGCGATGATTCCGCGCACCAGCGAGGTGCCGGCGGAACTCCCCGAGGGCTCGATCATGATGACGTCGAGACTCTCGGCCGACGGCTGGCAGATCGACGCCTCGATCGCCGCCGCTGCCCTGCCCGGCTGGGACCCCGCGGAGATCCCGCGGCTCGGGTTTTTCGCCGCGCTCGTCGACCGCCGGCTCGGCAAGGTGCCCTGCTTCGCCCCGCCTGAGTTTCCCTGGGAAGGCGATCCGACCACATGGGCGGAGCTCGAACTGATCGCCTGAGTCGCAAAGATTCCCGGCTTCGGTGGGTGCCACCCCAGCCGCCACGCGCGCGAATCACCATGGCTGGCTCGCTCCGCCGACGGGTAGACTGCCCGAGGGACTTTTTCTTTCTGCGAGGGCCACCGCCTCATGCCTGCACCGACCGCCATGCACCACCTCGGCCCGCTGGCGATCGCCCTCGTCGCCGCCGGTGTGGCCGTCGCTGACGTCCCGGCCGCGCCGGCGTTTTCGGGCGCCCGGGCCTTCGCCCATCTCGAGGCCATCTGCGAACTGGGACCGCGGCCCAGCGGTTCGGCGGCGATGGACCGGCAGCGCACGCTACTGGCCGACCACTTCCGCAAGGCCGGGGCCACGGTTGCCGGCCAGGCTTTTCAAATCCGCGACCGCCGCACCGGCAGGCCCGTGCACGTCGAGAACCTGATCGTGACCTGGCACCCGGACCGTACCGATCGCATCCTCATCGGCGCCCACTACGACACGCGGCCCTTTCCCGACCGCGATCCCGTCGATCCTCAGGGCCGGTTCATCGGCGCCAACGACGGCGCCAGCGGCGTCGCCCTGCTCATGGAGTTGGCCACCGCGATGCCCACGCTCCCCGGCCCCGTCGGCGTCGACTTCGTGTTGTTCGACGCGGAAGAATACGTCGTCGCGGCCCGCGATCCGTACTGCCTCGGGTCGAACTACTTCGCCCGGCAGTACGCAGCCGACCGCCGCGCCGATCGCCTCGAGCATGCCTACCGCTGCGGCGTGATCGTCGACATGGTCGCCGACCGCGACCTGGCGATCTGGCAGGAACAGCACAGTGTCGACTGGCCCGACACCCGCGAGGTGGTCGATGCGATCTGGGAGACGGCCGCCCGGATCGGAGCAAGGCAGTTCATTCCCCGACCCAAATACGCGGTGGAGGACGACCACGTGCCGCTACGAATGATCGGCGGCATCCCCACCTGCGACATCATCGACTTCGACTATCCGCAGTGGCACACCACGCAAGACATCCCCGCGAACTGCGCGGCCGAGTCTCTCGAGGTGGTGGGGAGCGTGGTGCTCGAATGGCTTCGCGGGCAGCGGTGACCCCGATGACTCCTCCTCTTCCGCGGCGGCGCGCACGGCTGCTGGTTCCCGATCTCGGGCTCGGCGGCGCGCCGCTGGCCGTGTCGCTGTGGCTGGTTCCTGCGGGGGCGACGGTCCTCGCGGGCGACCGCGTGGTCGAACTCGTGGCCGGCGCCGCCACGATCGACCTCGAGTCCCCCGTCTCGGGGCGGCTCGTCGCGCAGTTCGCCGACGAGGACGACGCCGTCACGGCCGGGGCGGCGATCGCGGAGTTCGAGGTGGACGAGTGAGCCAGGCCGCACGCAACGAGGCGCCGACCGGCGACGACGCGGCGACCGTGGCGGCGGGCAGCCGGCGGCTCTGGTTGCGGGCGATCTCGGGCGCGATCGCGATGTTTCTCGTGCAGCCCCCCGCCGACCTCTGGCTGTTCGCCTGGCTCGCGCCGCTGCCCTGGCTCGCGGTCGTGCAGGACGACCGGCTTCCAGGACGTCATCCGTGGCGGGCTCTCTGGGCCAGCGGCCTTCTCTATTGGCTGCTCGCGATCCACTGGCTCAGGCTGCCCCATCCCGCGACGTCGATCGGCTGGGTGGCGCTCTCCGCCTACCTCGCGGTCTATCTGCCGCTCTTCCTCTGGACGGCACGGCGACTCGTTCACCGTTGGCGGTGGCCGCTGGTGCCGGCGGCCGCCGTGGCGTGGATGGCGTGCGAACAGCTGCGGGGCTGGGTCCTGGGTGGCTTCACGTTCGCCATGCTCGGCCACACGCAGTGGCGGTGGACCACACTCCTCCAGATCGCCGACACCCTCGGGGCCGTCGGCCTCGGCGGGATCGTGATGGCGGTGGCGGCGGCGCTCGCGACGGTGATCCGTCGCGGTGTTCGGGGGGCGATCGGCGACCTGGCCGTCGCGGCGGGCCTGCTCGCGTTGGCCCTCGGCTACGGCTCCTGGCGGATCGCGAGTGAGCCTGCCGCGACGGACAAGCAGCTCGACGTGCTCTTGGTGCAGGGCTCGATCGATACCGAGCTCAAACACGATCCCGATGCGGCGGCCGACGTGGCCCGCCACTACGACGATCTCACGATCGAGGCGCTGGCGACGCCGGAGCATGCGGGCCGGCCGGACCTCATCGTCTGGCCGGAGACGATGTGGCGGTGGGGTCTGCTCGAGATTCATCCCGACGAGCCGCTCGACGACGCGGTCGTGGAGCAGATGCTCGGCCTCGAGCCGGCCGGCATCGACGGAGCAGCCCGCGCGGAACGGCAGGCCCGCTGCCGTACGATGCTCGGCCAGCAGCGACTCGCCGCGCTGGCTGTCTACGCGAAGCGTTACAGCACCTGCTGGCTCGTCGGCCTCGACCGGCAGGTGGTCACACCGCATGTGCCCGCGGGCGTCGAGAACTTCAATGCCGCGGTCTTTCTCGACCCGCAGGGCGTCGCCCTCGCGTGCTACGACAAGATGCATCCCGTGATGTTCGGCGAGTATGTGCCGCTGGCCGACCGGTTCCCGGTGCTCTACCGGCTCACGCCCCTTCCCGGCGGTCTCACCCCGGGGAAGGCGCCGGTCGTGGTCGATGTCGCCGGCTTCGCGGTCGCGCCGACGATCTGTTACGAGACCGCCCTCCCCGGGGCATTCCGTTCACTCGTCCGCGGTCTTGCCGCCGCGGGCCGGCGTCCCGACGTGATCGTCAACCTGACCAACGACGGCTGGTTCTGGGGATCGAGCGAGCTCGACATGCACCTCGTCGCGGCCGTGTTCCGGGCCGTCGAGGTCCGCACGCCCGTCGTGGTGGCGGCAAACACGGGCTTTTCCGCCTCCATCGACGGCTCAGGCCGCCTGCTCGCCCGGGGGCCCCGCCGGGCCACGGCGACCCTCCGGGTGACCGTCCGCCCCGACGGCCGCACGAGCCCATGGCTGGTGGTGGGAACCCTGCCGATTGGGCTGTGTGTGGCGATCATGGCGGCCGCAGCGGCCGAATCCCTCGTTTCGGGGCGGCGGCGTGCCGGCCGCGGATCGACCGAAGGGGCTGCCCGATCGTCGCTTGAGCCGCCGTGATCCGTCTGCCGATCACCCTTCCGGAGGTCGTGGCCCGGCCCGGGGAGCCTTGCCCGGTCCGGTCGCCGCCGCCGACAATAGTTCGGGCGACGTCGCGACCACCGGCGGTGCAGCCTCACGGCGAGGGATTCCATGAACGTCATCGGCAAGATCTTCGTGTTCGCGGTGTTCGTCATGAGCCTCATGCTGATGACGTTTGCCGGCGTCATCTACATGTCGCACGTCAACTGGAAAGACGAGGTCTACCGGGATCCCAAAGACTGCCTGCCGGGTCAACTCCCCGGCTACGACTACCGCCTCAAGCAGGCGACGGCCGAACGCGAAAAACTCGACCGGGACATCACCGAACTCCAGCGGAAGGTGGCGGAGTCGGAACAGTCGCGAGACCAGGTCGTTGCCAGGTTGCAGTCGGCCATCGTCAAGAAAGACGAGGAACTCTCGCAGCTCAAGACCGCCAAGGCCGATCGCGAGGCGGCGCAGCAAAAGGCGCTCGACGAACTCAAGGACGCCCGCGAGCAGCTGAAACTCGTTGCCGAAGAGGTGGAGAAACTCACCGCTCAGGTGAGCGAGCAACAGGCAAAGGTTGACTCGCAGGTCGATCGCTCGGCCAAGCTCTCCGCCTCGCTGGCCGAGGTGCAGGCCCAACTCACGATTGCGGCGGAACGAAAAGCCCAGCTCGAGAAGCAGGTCGCCAATGCCCGGATCCTGCTCCAGCAGAACGGCCTGACGCTCGACAGCGCGGCGAAAGACCGCGTGCCCACGCTCGACGGCGACGTGATGGCGGTGGCCTCCGGATCGATCCAGGTGTCGCTCGGCAGCGACGACGGGCTGCAGGTGGGCCACACGCTCGAGGTCTACCGCGGTGGTGAATACATCGGCCGGGCCATCGTGAAGAGCGTGATGCCCGACCACTCGGTGGCGGAACTCGTGAAGGCCTACGCCCGCGGCATCGTGCAGCGCGGTGACAAGGTGACCACGCGGCTCAAGGCCTGAGTTTGGCGCGGGAACGACGGGAGGTTTCGATGGCCGACGACACGCAGCAACAGCCCCAGCGGCGATCCCCGATGAACGTCGATACGGCGATGCTCCTGCTCTCGTTCGTCGCCCTCTCCGTGGGCTGCCTGATCATGGCCCTGGATCTGTTCCTGCGACGGATGCCCATCTCCCCGGTGCCGCCGCAGTAGGCCCGCCGCCACGGGTGTGCATGCCATGCTGCTTTCGTGGATGCGGGCCCGCCGCCGTCGTGCGATCGCCGAGCAGCCGTTTCCCGGAGCCTGGCACGACGTCCTCCGCCGCGGCGTCAAGCAGGCGCAGTGGCTCGACGAGGCGGAAGTCGATCGGCTCCGCCAATGGATCGCGGTATTCGTCGCCGAGAAACGCTTCGAGGGCTGCGGCGGCCTCGAGATCACCGATGAAATCCGCGTCACGATCGCGGGCCAGGCGGGCCTGGTTGCGCTGGGGCTCGAAGGCGAGTGGTTCGACGCGCTCAAGTCGGTGCTCGTCTATCCGGGCGACTACGTCGTGCCGCGATCGACGCCGCTCGAGGGCGGCGGGGAACTCGAGTGGCGAGAGGCCAGGGTCGGGGAGACGTGGTCGGGGGGGAGCATGGTGCTCTCGTGGCCGGGCGTGCTCGACGGAGGCCGGCTTCGTGACGGTCCGCGCAGCGTGGTGATCCACGAGTGCGCGCATCTCGTCGACGCACTCGACGGCGACATCGACGGCATCCCGCCGCTGCCTGCCGGCGACCGTCAGACCTGGATCACGGGCATGGCGGCCTGCCGAACCCGCTTCGAGGAGGCGCTCGACGACGGCCGCTCGACGGCCTTCGACGAATACGCGGCCGAGAGCGACGCGGAGTTCTTCGCGGTGGCGAGCGAGTGTTTCTTCCAGGACCCGCACCGGCTCGTGCGGCACGACCGCACGCTCTACGACCTGCTCGGAGTCGTCTGGCGTCAGGACCCGAAATCCCGCGTGCCGATCAGCCCCACCCGCTAGCGCTCCTTCGACGTTGGCGCTCGCCTTCAGGAAGCCCCAAGCGCCAGCGCGGGGAAAACGTCCACCACGTCGGACGGCTCCCCGCCATCAACACGGTCGCCACGCGTCTTCCCGTCGCTCGCGCTCCGGGCTTCCCCAGCAACCGGCACCATCGAGTACCCGCGAGGGGCTGCCCGTGCCCCGAGAGCCGGCGTTGCTGGCCAGCGCAGGCAGGATGCCGAAGCGCAGGCAGCATCGAGTGAG
This sequence comes from Planctomycetia bacterium, assembly GCA_021414115.1. Taxonomy (GTDB): domain Bacteria; phylum Planctomycetota; class Planctomycetia; order Pirellulales; family UBA1268; genus QWPN01. The sequence continues at coordinate 61,396 of JAIOPD010000004.1, read as the reverse complement.
CGCAGCCCAGGATGGGCGCAGCGAACGTCCGGCTCGCGGGGCACGGGCAGCCCCGACCCACCACTCAGGCCCCGTCAGGCGAGACACCAAGTCGCAAGCGGTCTAGGTCTCCGTCCGCTCCTCGGCGACGGGCTCAGCGGCGGCCGGCGGCTGCTTCTCGTCCTTGGGTGGCGGAGGCGGCAGCTTCGACGTCGTGCGCCGCGGCGCGAGCGAGACGATGAGGCCGTCGGGCGAGGCAAGCACCAGCCGCTCCGTGACGGTGTTGGTGAGCGGCAGCGTGAAGCTGCCGAGGCACATCCATTCGCTCGGCATGCCGGTGGCCAGGTCGAGGCTCGCCAGCCGGCCAACCTCGTCGACGCACCACACGCGATTGCCCGTCGTGGCCACGAGCCGCCCCACCACACAACTCCTCCAGAGTTCGTCGCCGGTGGTGGCCGAAAAGGCGTGAATGCCCGCGTCACCCAGCGAGACGACGACGGTCTGGCCGGAGACGAGCGGGCTGCCCTGCGGACGAGCGACGAGCACGACGTGCCACACGGCGGCGAAATCAGGCGCGTCTTCCTGGCCCGTGTCGTCGATGCGGGCGAGGTCGCCCTCCTCGGTGGCCACGAAGAGCGCAGCGTCGCGAATCGCCGGCGGGCCGGTCAGCCCCGAGCGGAGATCAAACTCGAGCCGTTTCCATCCGAGGCTGAATGGGACGATGCCGACGAGCAGCCCGCTCTCGGTGCACCACACCACGCCATCCTTGTAGGCAATCGGCCCTGACTCCACGCGGCCGCCCGCATCGAGTGAGATCGGCAGCAGAGGATCGGTGGACGTCCCGGCGACCTTCTCGCTGGGCTGCTTGGCGGGTCGATCCTGGGAAGCCGCGGCGTCTTTCTTCGCGGTGTCCTGCAGCCGAGGCTGCGCGGTGGGATTCACGGGCAGTCGCATCACACCGTTGGCCGTCAACGGAGCATACACCCATTCGTCCGACGAGACGGCAGATGCGGACGGCGGACGGCCGAAGGAGCGGTGCCACATGCGACTGCCATCGGCACTGTCGAAGGCATAGAGATCGAGATCCCGCGCCACCGTCACAACCTTGGGGCCAATGCCCGCAGCCGCCACCGGTCCGCCGGGCGTGCCCACGCGTTGCGACCAGAGCACGCTTCCCGCGCGGGGCGAGCCGGTTCGCGCAGGCGACGCCTGGACGGCGTGCACGCCACCGTCGCCGGAACAGGCGACGACGAGATCGTCGCCGATCGACACGTGCTCGAGCCGCCAGCCGGCCGAGTCGAACGGAATCTGCACGACCCACTCGCGGGTCAGGCCCGCCCGGGCCGCGACGAGCTCATCGCCGGCCGTACCGCAGAGGAGCGACTGCGCCATGGCCGAAAGCCCGCCGGCGATCCACACGACCGTCGAAAGCAGCACGGACCCGGCGAGTGGAGAAATGATGCGATGCATGAGAGCCGATATCCTGACGGTTCGCGCAGGCCCATGGCCCGACGTCAGGCCAAGGATAGTTCGTGCTCGCGAGGGGGCAAAAATGATAGGATTTCATCGGTTGTCCTGATTTTTCCGCTGCGCTCTCCCTCCCGCGAACCCTCCTTCGATGCTGCATGCCGTGAAGACGCCGGGTTCCAGGGATGCCGCGGCGATCGTGCTCGGGTATCTCAACTTCTCGTCGGGCGCCTTCGATGCGGCGGCGTGGCGCGGCATCAACGACCTCTACGCGGGGATCGAGCCAGCCTCCCCCGACGGCTCGGTCGCCGAAGGAGCCGACACCGCGACCGAGGTCGCGACCGCGCTGCGGGCCAGACTGCAGGGCCTCGAGGCTACGGAACCGGCTTTCCGCGACGCCGTCCAGGCGCGGTGGGCGATCGACGGCGTGTTCGACGGGCTGCTGCCCGCCTATCGGCGATACCACGCAGATCTCCTCGAGCACCAGCCGCCGGGGGCGCTCGAGCGGCCGTTCTTCATCATGGCCGCGATGCGCGGGCTGCTCGCCGAGGGAGGTCCCGAGGACGACCGTGACGCCGTCGTGGCACGGGCGATCGACCGTCTCGACGATTACGTCGGCTGGCGTCCGCTCGCCGTGCTCGAGAACGGCCGCCTCTCGGAACCCTATCCGCACGAGCGAGTGCGGCCGATCCCCCTCTACGTCGCCGGCGCGGGAGCGGCGCACGGCAGGTATCGCCAGCTCGTGAACGGGGCGATCGGCATCCTGGGCGAAGTGCCCGTCGAGCTCCTCCGTCAGGCCGACTTCGACCTCGACGCGTTGGAGGAGCTCGCGATCGATCCGCGGGCCTTCGACTTCCTGCACCCCGCGTCGAGTAGGCCCAACTATCTCTTCGGTCTTTGGGATCCGTCGCGGATCGACGAACGCGGCTTGTATCGGCGAATGGTCGTCCAGCAGGCGACGCTCGACGGAATCCTGTCATGGCCCGACGCGGCGCAGATTCCAGACCGGACCGCGGCGACCGCCGCCGAACTCCGCTGGGAATCGTCCGCGGTGCTGGCCGGCGTGATGCTGATGGCCAGCGGCCTCTCGGGCCACGGCCCCGGCGCGATCCAGGCAGGGCTCCCACTCGCCGAACTCCTCCCGCGGATCGCCTCCTATCGCGACGAATTCTACCGGCGGCTGCTGACGACCCTTCCGGCCGCCCACCGCCAACGTCTCGAGGAGGAGGCCCATCGGGTGCGGCAGCCGTTCGGGGGCGTGCGACGGCACATCAACGCGATGCTTGCGGGCCGTCGCGGCCGGCAGGTCGAGAACGTGGCCCTCGCGGTCGTGCTCGCCCGGCTTGGCCGCGCGGAGGTCGCCGAGCGGCTCGCGACCGCCGTGCCGGCCGCTTCCGCACGGATGTTCGCGCGGATCACGAGCCATGTCGTGGCGGCGCAGCAGGAGCTGTGGCGTGGAGCCGACGCCGCCGCGGCGCTCGATCAGCTCGATATCGCGACCGACCTGCTGTTCCGCGCCGTCGGCTGCGGCGCCGCGGTCGATCCCTGGAATATTCTCGGCCTCTCCGGTCAGTTCCCGCTGCACGAGCCGGGGGGTGAGAGCCTGCCCGATCCACGGGTAGACGACCTCGTGATGGCCACCGGCTCGATCCTCGACGGCTACGCCGCAGCCTGGCGGCACGCCAGTATTCCGACGGCAAGTCCCGCCGCCGCCCGCGCCGCGGCATCGATCGACAAGCTCGCGACCTGGTGGGACCGCTATGCCACGACCACCGTCTCGGGCGTGCCGCATCTTTCGGGTCGCGAGTGCCTCGACTCGGCCCGCGAGGTGATCGAGTCGCTCTCCCGCCGGCGCGAACATGCGTCGGAGCCGCCGCCGTCAGGATTCTGGCGGCATGAAGTGGCCGGCTTCTCCTCGCCCAAAACCCACGCACAGGCGGCCGACGCCCTGCTCGACGAAGGCGACCTCGACGGCGCGGCGGGGCTGCTCGTGCACTGGGCGTCGCTGCTCGAAGGCCCTGCCGTCGAGCGGAGCGGCCCGGTCTGGCTCGCGGCCGCGAGCCGGTGGATCGCCCAGGCGTGCCTCGACCGTTCACCTCAGGGACGTTCGCGGGTGCGCCGCTTTCTCGAGCTCGTCGAGGCCAACACCGGAGACGTCGTCGATATCGTCGAGGCGGCGGCCGTGGGCCGCGAGCCGGGAGACGATCCGAGCCGGCGCGAGGCTGACGACGAGGACCAGCCCGATGCCGAGGAGCGGGTCGCCGCCGCCTACGAGTCGATGGTCTGGCGCGACTCCGCGGACGACGGCGTGGACGGTGGCATGATCGACCTCGACGGCGGCGGGGTGTCGGTCGGCAGCCTGGCGGCCGTGGAAGATGCCGCTGAGTTCCTCAGAGGAGTCTTTCGCCTGTTTCGTGAGGCGGTTACGGCCTGGTGCGCCATTGACGCAGCAGACGGGGCGGAGCCGGCCCGCGAGGAACTCGATTCCGTCATCGGCTGGCGGCACACGCTGCGGCGGCTGCGGCGGACGATGATCCGCGCGGCCACGCTCGTCGCCGCCCGCGACCAGGAGCCGCCCCCCGGCATGTCGCCGACCGAGTTTGACCGGCTCCGCTGGCAGCGCGACGCGGCGGCAGAACGGCTGATCGAAGCCGCCGTGCAGGCGGGCGAAACGCTCTGGATGCTGTCGGCCCGGCTGCGGCTCGCTCCGTCGGCAAGCGGCCCGGCCTCGCAGGCCTCCGTCGGCGGGCTGATCGCGGCGCTCATCCGTGGTGATGCGATCGAGGCCGCTGATCGCAGCCAGGCCGTCTGCGAACGTCTCGTCGGCAAGCCCGTGCTCTACGTCCCCTTGTCCCGCGGCGGCCGCCCCGACCGCATCGTCCGGGCGCGGACTCGCGAACGGCTGCTCGAGCGGATGGCGGCGTCCCTGCCCCGCCTGGGCCTCGTCCGACAGGCGATCATGGTCGTGCAACTGGCCAAGGCGCTCGAGAGCACCCGGCCTCCAGGCGGGGCGAGCGTCAGCGAGTTCGACCGCGTCTTCGAGGCGGGCACGACCGCGCTCGTCGAACGGATCGTGGAGAGCAGTCGCGACGGCGACGCTGACGCCGCCACGCAGACGGCGCGAATCCTCGACGGCCTGTCGCTGCTCGTCCCCAAACTGCTCGAGACCTGGATGACGCATGCCCGACAGCTGCGGCTCTCGGTTCTCGAACGCGTCCGCGATGACAAGGCCTTCGCCGTCACCCGCGAGTTCGTCGAGCGGTATGGCTCGGGGCTGTTCACGCAGCACCTCCTGGCGCCGTCCTCGCTTCGCGGCATCCTGCGCGGCGGCGTGCGGAACTGGCTCGAACACCTGCTCGATCGGGCCGCGGAGGCCGGGGAGCCCGACGTACCGGCCAGTCGCCATCCCGCCCGGCTCATCGAGGACCTCGCCTCGGGAGCGCTGCCGATGAAGCAGGCAGCGGCCCGCCTGCGGCTGGTGCTGGAAAGCATCGCGGAGAATCACGCCGAGTATCGTGACTGGAACTCGACCACCACGCAGTCCGACCGGGGCGAATGCCTCTACATCCTGCTCGACTACCTGCGGGTGAAGGCCGAACACGACCGCATCTCCTGGACACTGCGGCCGGTCAACATGGCCCATCGGGTGCTCGCGGGCCGCGGCGTGGCCGCGGCCGCGGAGTCCTGGCGGGAACGGCTCCGCGACGAGACCCGTGACACCGCGGCGGGGCTCGTGCGGAGGCTCGACCAGCTCGAGGGTCACTGGAGCGTGCGGCTGGCCAGTATCGGCGACCGGGTCCGGCGGCCGTTCACGGCGATGCTCGAGCAGGACGAGCTCGAGGCATTGGTCGAGCCCGCCGTGGCCGAACTCATCGCCGGTCAATCGACCGCGGCGGGGGCGGCGCTCGAGGCGAAGGCGACGTCGTTCATCGGCCTGGCCAGCGGGTCGGGCGTCGAGGTGCCCGAGTGGCTCGAGCGACTGGGCACGGCCGTGGACCGCGCGATCGACCGGGCCAACGCCTCGCCGGCTCGAACCGCCGGCGCGGCCCGCGTGCCGACGGCTCTGCCCGAGTGCGTGGCCTGGGTGCCCATGCCCTGGGAATCGCTCGCCGCCGCGCTCGCCGACTGACGGCCGCGGCCGAGGTAGGATCAATGCTTCCTCCGGAACCCGACCCCATGAGCCTGAAACCGCTTCGTGCCTCCGAACACCTCCACGAGGTCCGCTACGAGATTCGTGGCGCTCTTGCCCGCCGCGCCGAGCAACTGGAGCGCGAGGGGCACGAGATCGTGAAGCTCAACATCGGCAATCCGGGGGCCTTCGGGTTTCGGATGCCCGGGTCGATGCGGGTGGCCGTCGTGGAAAACCTCCACCAGGCCGATCCTTATTCGCACCAGAAGGGCATCTTCCCGGCCCGCGAGGCCGTGGTGATGCAGCAGCAGAACCGCGGCGTGATGGACATCACGGCCGACGACGTCTTCATCGGCAACGGCGTGTCGGAGCTCATCATGCTCGCGATGCGGGCACTCTTGAACCCGGGGGACGAGGTGCTCGTACCGAGCCCCGATTACCCGCTCTGGACGGCCTCGGTCGTGATCCACGGCGCGAAGGCGGTGCATTATCCCTGCCGCCCCGAACGCGGCTTCGTGCCCGACCCCGCCGAGATCGAGGCGCTCGTCACCGACCGCACTCGGGCCCTCGTCATCATCAATCCCAACAATCCCACGGGTGCCGTCTATCCACGCGAGGTGCTCGAGGCCCTCGCCGGGATCGCGGAGCGGCACCATCTCGTGCTCTGCGCCGACGAGATCTACGACGAGATGCTCTACGACGGCGCCGAGTTCGTGCCCACCGCCACGCTCGCCAAGCGGGCGCTGTGCCTCACCTTCGCCGGCCTCAGCAAGGTCTACCGGGCCTGCGGCCTCCGGGTCGGCTGGCTGATCTTCTCCGGTGAACGGGAGCATGCCCGCGACTACATCCAGGCGGTCGAACTGCTCGCATCGCTGCGGCTGTGCTCGAATGTGCCGGGCCAGTTCGCCGTGCAGACGGCGCTTGGCGGCCACCAGTCGATCTTCGATCTGACGCGTCCCGGCGGCCGGCTCCACGCCACCCGTGCCGCCATGCTCGGCGCTGTGGCCGGCAGCCGCTGGCTCTCGGCCGTGGCTCCGCAGGGGGCCATGTACGCGTTCATCCGCGTGCACGCGGAGCGGCTGCCCGGCGGCCTCGCGGGCTTCGACGACCAGCAGTTCGCCCTCGACCTCCTCGAGCGGAAGCATGTCCTCGTCGCGCCGGGGTCGAGCTTCAACGTTCCCTACCGCGACCACTTCCGGGTCACCCTCCTGCCCGACGCCGACCAGATGGCCGACGTCTTCGCCCGCATCGAGTCGCTCCTCGACGAATACGCCCAAGCCGGCTGACGCCCCCGTGAAGATCGCCGCGGGCTGCACTCGTGCGCGGCGAGGAGCTGAGTTCGTGCCTTAACTGCGCAGCGTTGAACCCTGCGTGTTACCAATCCAGCGCTCCCTCAAAGCGACCCGTATACCCCGCGCTCGCGCTTGGGGCTTCCCGATCGGCGGCGGCGCGTGCCAGTCACTGCAGCGCTCTCGAAAGGCGACCCGTAGGCCTTTTGTTCGTGTGAGGGGCTGCCCGTACCCCGAGAGCCGGGCTATGGGAGCAAGCGAAGGCAGGATGCCGAAGCGCAGCGGACATGCAGTGAGCGGCGGGCAGGATGCCCGACGCGAACGTCCGGCTGTCGGGGCACGGGCAGCCCCGACCCTCGCCAGCTGGCGTTCCCCACGAGAAACCACAATCGGTAGGACGTCGAGCCTTGACGCGCGAGGCTTCAGTGGGAGCCGTATCACTTCACCGCGAGCATGCGTTCGAGCGACGTGACCGCCCACGCGGCCGTCTCGTCATCGACACGGATCACGTTGACGGGTTTGCCCTTCTCGAGGTGCTCGAGGCTCCAGCAGAGGTGCGCCAGATCGATGCGATACATCGTCGCGCACATGCACACGACCGGTGAGAGAAACTTGATCGTCTGCTCGGGATGGGTCTGCTCCAGCCGCTTGACGAGGTGCAGTTCCGTGCCGATCGCCCACCGCGTGCCCGGCGGGGCATCGTCGACCTGCTTGAGGATGTAGCTCGTCGAGCCCGTGAGGTCCGCCTTGTCGACCACCTCCATCGCGCACTCCGGATGCACGAGGATCTTCACGCCGGGAAGGTTCGCCCGCATGGCATCGACATGCTCCGGCTTGAACATCGCGTGCACGCTGCAGTGGCCCTGCCAGAGGATCACGCGGCTCTTCTCCAGCTGGCCGCGGGTGTTGCCACCGAGGGCGGGATCGTGCGGGTTCCAGAGCGACATCTCGTCGAGCGGAATGCCCATGGCCCGCGCGGTGTTGCGGCCGAGATGCTGGTCGGGAAAGAAGAGCACCCGCTTGGTGCGGGCAAAGGCCCACTCGAGCACGGCCCGGGCGTTGCTCGACGTGCAGACGATGCCACCGTGGCGGCCGCAGAAGGCCTTGAGGCTCGCGGCCGAGTTGATGTAGGTGACGGGAGTGATGTCGGCGGTGTCGAGCACGGTGCCGAGGTCGGCCCAGGCGTCCTCCACCTGCTCGATCCCGGCCATGTCGGCCATCGAACAGCCCGCGGCCATGTCGGGCAGAACGACCGCCACCCGCCGACCGCCCCGGGCGGCGACCAGGTCCGGCCGGTTGACGAGGATGTCGGCCGTCTCGGCCATGAAGTGGACGCCGCAGAAAGCGATCGCCTCGCACTCGGCCCGCTCCGCCGCCGACCGCGAGAGCTGGTAGCTGTCCCCTTGGATGTCGGCATGGGCGATCACGCCGTCCTGCTGATAATGGTGGCCGAGGATCACGAGCCTGGCACCCATCCGCCGCCGCACCGCCGAAATGCGGTCGTTGAGCACGGCGTCCTCGAGGCCCCGGTAGGCGGCGAACGGGGCGGCAAGCGGCACGGCGGTGGCGGTCGTGGTCATGATGCGGTCAGTATAAACCGGCGGTGCGGCGAGTTGCCGACACGCTATACTTCGGGCCACTCATTCCAGATTCAACCTCTGACGGAAGGACGGCGACTGCGACATGGCGCGGAAAATCGTAAATCGCAAGGAACTGCGGGCCCAGGCGGATGCGGCGGAGGCCCGTGGCAAGACCAAGGCGGGTGCCAAGGAGAAGGCCACGAAGGAAAAGGTCCCCAAGGAAAAGAAGGCCAAGGCGCCCAAGAAGGTCGGCGAAAAGAAGGCCGTACGAAAGAAAAAGGTCGCCAAGGAGGCGCGGATGAAGGCCTTCTGGGGCGTGTTCAATCAGGGCATGAAGCGGCTCGCACTTTTCGAATACGCCGACAAGAAGGCCGCCGACAAGAAGGTGGCCGAGTTGATCGCGTCGTCGCGAGTGCATCACTTCGTGCAGTTGATCAAGGAGCCGATCACCGAGTAGCGGGATCCCGGTCGGAGGAGGGAGCGATGCGAGCCATGACCACGATGTCGATGCGGGGCCTCGAGCTCTTCGGGCTGATGGCCCTGGGCCTCGCTCTTGCGGCAGCCGGCTGCTCCGGCAAGACCACGAAGCAGCGGTCGTCATCGGGCGGGGCCGTGAAGATCGGCGAGGTCGACGCCGATTCGGCGATCACTACCGACGGCGGCCGTATCAGCATCCGTTCGCCGGCCGGCTGGGCACGCGGCCCGCGATCCGACGATTACGTCATCCGCTACACGCCCGGTCCGCAGAAGACCTTTCCGGCGATCGTGGTCACGGCCGGCGATCCGCCCGCTGGGATCACCGAGGTCACCGCCGACAACCAGAAGGAGTTCGTTGAGGCCGTGACCGAGCAGCTCGCGGCGACGTTTTCCCGTGACGGCAAGAGCACGCTCTCGAAGAAGCCGGCCGCGGTGACGCTTGGCGAACACCGCGGAGTTGCCTGGACGGCTCCGGGCACCGCCAAGGTGGGCGGAATGAAGCAACCGATCGAACGGAGTTGTGTCGCGATCGTGTTCGCCAACCGGATGTACACGGTCGAGGCCCGCGCGCCGAAAGGCAAGCTCGACGACACCGGCCGGGCCGCGGCACGGGGCGTCGCCGCCGGCATTGCCGGACCGGTCGCCGAGGAATCGCCCGCGGCGCCGCTTGGCGGCGAAGAGCCCAAGACTGAAGAACCGGCGGCGGCCGAACCAAAAGCCGAGGAGCCGGCGGCGGCGGCCGAGAGTCCGTAGGCATCCCACCGGGAAAGCCCCAAACGCGTGCGCGGGGGCTACGCCCTCCACCCGGACTCGCTCCACACCGCCGCCACGGGTCACCACCCGTCTACCCGTCGCTTGCGCTCCGGGCTTTCCGGGCACCCGAGGCAATGCCTCACGGATCGCCATGCCTCGTCGTCGGGAAGCACCAAGCGCGAGCGCGGGGAAGACGCTCTCCACCCCTCTCCGCGGCCAGCCGCCGAGCGGATGTCAGTAGGGACTCTTCCAGTCGCCCCAGGCGGCGAGGTACTTCGCGAGGCCGGGGCTGTCGACCGCCTTGGCCTCGATCCATTTCCTGGCGTGCTCGATCAGCGCGTGCTCCCGCTTGAGGTCGATGTCGCCCGCGAGCACCCGCGACCGCAGGAACACGAAATAGGTGTCGAGCACGTCACCGCGGCAGTAGTCGTGGATCTCGGCGGCCTTCCCCGCATCCCAGAGATCCTGCACCATGTGGCCGGCCACTTCGGTCTTGCCCGGCTTGCCGACGAGGTTCGCCGCCAGCGATAGCCCGCCGGTGAACCGCGACGCGCCGCTGTTGGTCACCCATTCGTAGAGGTCGAAGTGAGCCGCCGTGTTGTAGCGATACCGCGGCTGGTCAAAGTTTCGCGCGTCCTCGGCAAACCAGTCGGGAATCGCGATCCCATAGCGGAAGGCGCAGAGTTCGAGCAGCGGCATGTCAAAGCCGCGGCCGTTGAAGGAGACGAGCCGGGGCCGGTTGTACCGCCGCCAGCCCTCCCAAAAGAGCCTCGCGATTTCGTGGGGCCTCGACTCCTTCTCGTCGAGGGCGATCAGGTCCTGGAGCGACAGGTCCTTGGCCACCTTGGCGATGACGAGCGAAATCGGCAGTTGAAACGTGTAGGGGACGAAGTCCTTGCCGTTCTCGGCCATGAGTTCGCCGCGATACTTCGCGATCGCCTCGGCCGGCGCGAGTTTTTCGCCCGGATACCGGAGCCGCGACACCAGCGCGCCGTCGGCCACGCTCTCGATGTCGAAGACGAAGTATTTCGTATCGGCGGATGCCACGGTTCAACGCCTCGCCAGCGGGTGCTTCAGCGGCAGCCAAGCCCCGTCGGCCTTGCTCGACGCCACGGACTGCTCGATGAAATACATCCCCTCCACGCCGTCGTGGATGTTGGGATAGACGGTGTTCTTCTTCTCGACGGCGGCTCCGGTCGCCGCCGCGGCCATGGCGTCGAAGCCCGCGCGGTAGACGTTGGCGAAGGCCTCGAAGAAGGCCTCGGGGTGCCCTGAGGGCAACCGGCAGGCGGCCTTTCCCGACTGGTTCATGAAGGGGGCGTTGGGATCCCGCGTGTAGATCATGTGCGGCTTGCCGTTGTGACGGACGATCATCTTGTTGGGCTCCTCCTGGTGCCACTCGAGGCTCCCCAGGGTGCCGTCGATCTGGATCCGCACGTCGTTCTCGCGGCCGTGGCTGATCTGCGAGGCGGTCACGGTGCCCAGGGCCCCGTTTTCGTAACGGATCACGGCATGGCCGTAGTCGTCGAGCGGCCGATCGGGCACGAAGGTCTTGAGGTTCGCGCTGATCTTCTCGGGCAACAGTCCGGTCATGTAGCGACCGAGGTTGTAGGCGTGGGTGCCGATGTCGCCGAAGCAGCCGGCGGCCCCGCTCTTCGTAGGATCGGTTCGCCAGGCGGCCTGCTTCTGCCCCTCGGTCTCGAGCCTGGTCCGCAGCCAGCCCTGGATGTATTCGACGCGGATCGCCTGGATCTCGCCAAGCTCGCCCGCGAGAATCATCTCCCGCGCCTGCCGCACCAGCGGGTAGCCGGTGTAGTTGTGCGTGACCACGAACACCGACTTCGAGCCCGCCACGATCTTCGCGAGCTCCTCGGCTTCCGCGAGCGTGAGCGTGAGCGGCTTGTCGCAGACGACGTGGAAGCCCGCCTCGACGATCGCCTTGGCCACGGGAAAGTGCATGTGGTTGGGCGTGGCCACCGTCACGAAGTCGATCCGCCGGTCGGCGGGCAGGGCCCGCTCCCGGTCGAGCATCTCCTGGTAGGAGCCGTAGGCCCGGGCGGGATCGATGTCGTAGTCGGCGGCGCTTGCCTTGGCCCGGGCGGGATCGCTCGAGAGCGCGCCGGCCACGAGCGCCGCGCGATTGTCGAGCACGGCGGCCGTGACGTGCACGCGGCCGATAAAGGAGCCCTGGCCGCCTCCCACGATCCCCATCCGTAACTTCCTGCCGAGCGCGTCATTGGTCGCCATCGCCATCCCCTCACGTGGTTTCGTCGCCCTGCCGCCGGCTCGGGCCGGCGCCGCGTTCGGGCGGCTCCGGGGCGAAGCGTAACACACGCGCGGCCGCGCCGGCAGCGGGGAGCCGGTTGCGGGCCGCGTCCGCCCGGGCATAGGATGCCGGTCGAGGGGCGATGCTCCGCCCCGTCTCGTGGAACCGCTGCCCGGCGGCGTTCGGCAATGGGCTTTCAGGATCGCGGTTACTACGGTGAGCGCCGCTCCACGTTCGCGTCGGAGTGGACCGCGGTCAATGCCCTCATCGCCCTCAACGTGGCGGTCTGGCTGGCCAACTTCATCCTCACGGGCGACCTGTTCCGCGAGCTCTTTTCGCTGCGGCTCTCGATCAACGACCTGTTCTGCCTGCGGTCCGACCTCCCGCAACACCCGTGGAACTTCTGGTCCCTGCTCACCTACGGCTTCCTCCACGATGGGCCGAGTCTCGAGCAGCCCAACAATCAATACTCCCCGATGCATTTGCTCTTCAACATGCTCACGCTCTGGTTCTTCGGCCGCGAGCTCGAAGACCTGATGGGGCGGGCCGAGTTTCTGCGGTTCTACTGCGCTGCGATCGTGTTCGCCGGTGGAGCCTGGGTGGTGGGCGAGGGCTTCGGCGGCATGGGGGGCCGGCTCGTCGGCGCCTCGGGCGGCGTGATGGCTGTGCTCGCGGTGTTCGTCTGGCATTTTCCACGGCAGACGGTGCTCATCTACGGCGTGCTTCCGGTGCCCGTCTGGGCGCTCGGCCTCTTGTATCTCGTCTCCGACGTCCGCGGCGCGGCCGGGGGAAGCGGCAACGTCGCCCACGTGGCCCACCTCGGCGGTGCCGTCTTCGGGCTGCTCTACGCCTGGCGGGGATGGAGCCTCGAGGACCTCACCGGCCTGCCCGCCCGGCTCCTGCGGCGCAGGCCGCGGATGCGGGTCGTGCGGCCGGACGACGACACCGCGCACGCCGACCGGCCGGCGGCACGACCAGGCGATGACCCCCGCCTCGACGAGGAGGTCGATCGGATCCTCGAGAAGATCAGCCGCGCCGGCGAAGCGAGCCTCACAGCCGGCGAGCGCGACACACTCACCCGCGCCAGCCGCCGGCTCAAGGACCGCAACCGGTCCTGATCTCTCCAAGCCGGTTCGACTGCGGTGCCGCGCCGGCTCGGGGGTGACAAAAGTCGCCGCTTCGCGGTCCTGCGGATTCGCGCGGCGGCACGAAGAGCCGACGCTCGTCGCGTCCCCTTCAGGAAGCCCCAAGCGCCAGCGCGTGGAATACGTCATCCACGTCGGACGGCTCCCCATCATCAACACGGTCGCCACCCGTATACCCGTCGCTCGCGCTCCGGGCTTCCCCAGCAACGAACACAATCGAGAACCCGCGAGGGGCTGCCCGTGCCCCGAGAGCCGGCGTTGCTGGCCAGCGCAGGCAGCATCGAGTGAGCGAAGCCCAGGATGGGCGCAGCGAACGTCCGGCTCTCGGGGCACGGGCAGCCCCGAGCCGACGGCGGCGGACGGCGCGACAGCCGGATGGGCGCAGAGAACGTCCGGCTCGCGGGGCACGGGCAGCCCCGACCCACCACTCGGGCCCCCGTCAGGCGTTCCAACGTCGGACGCGGCCTAGCGGATCGCGTTGCCCGGCAGGGCGGCCGTGCGGTCCTGGAGCGACTTGAGCCGCAGCTGGTCGATGAGGCCGACCACCTCCGCGAACGTCTTCTCGTCGACGTGGCCGGAGAGCACCCCCTGCGGGCAGCCGCGGGTGTCGAGGAGGGCGATGTTGGGCTCGTCGGGCACGATGCCGAATCGCTGCCGCATCGTGTCTTCGAAGTCGAGCCAGACCGACACGTGCTGCGACTCCTTGCGAAACCGTGACCGCGCGACGGTTTCGAGGGCCTTGGGCACCTCGGGCAGGCAGGCCACGGGAATAACGTGCACGTCGGGCGGAGCGAGACCCGCCGGCCAGCCCGCGAGCCCCACCACCGGCTGCCGAGACCACTCGTGCGCCGCCGCCTGGCCAGACGTGGGATGAAATCGCAGGTGCAGCTTCCGGCCCAGTTCGAGTGCCGCTTCGGCGCCTTTTCGTTCCGCGTAGACCAGCACGACCACATCCCCCTGCATCCGCAGCGTCTCGTGGCGGTTCTTGAACTGATCCTCCATCGCGATGTTGACCACGCGGTCCACGTTGCTCGCGAGGGTCGGCGCCGCGCAGGCGGCCAAGAGGAGTTGCAGGAACACCCGGCGGATGGAGATCGTCATGACATGCCCTCGGGAACGGAACCACCAGCGAGTGAGTACCGCGCGGCCCCCGGGCAGCACAACCGCGATCCGCCGGAGGGAGCGGCTCACGCAGCCAGGATGCCATCCTCGTCGGCCGCATCCAGCGCGTCTTCCCCGCCCTCGCGGCCACCCGGCTGGAGGAATGCCAGGAGCGCCGGCAGGAACACGAGCGACGTCACCGTGCAGGTGGTCACGCCCAGCGTGAGCACCCGGCCCAGGCTCTCGAGTCCGCGATGACTCGCCACCATCAGGGCGCCGAAGCCGAGGATCGTCGTCAGGGCGTCGACGAGCACGGAGTTGGCGGTCGAGGCGCTGATCCGATAGGGGCCCGGCCGTTCGAGGGCGTCGTGCACGATGTGCACGCCGTAGTCGACGGCGATCCCGAGGATGAGCGGAATGCCGATCAGGTTGGCGGGGTTGAGGTCGATGCCCCCGAGCCCCATGAGGCCGAGCGTCTGCAAAAGCCCCATGGCCAGCGGCAGTGCCGCCAGCAGCGCGTGCTTGATCGAACGGAAGTCGAGCCACAGTACGACGAGGATCACCACCAGCGCGGAGAGGCCCGCCTGTTCATAACTCCGCTTCATCTCCAGCGACGCCTCGTAGGCCTGCAGCGGGTTGCCCGTGGCCCGGGGATCGACGCTCCGCACCTCGCGGACGAACTTTTCGAGCGACTCGAAGTTCCAGATGTCGCCGCGGCCGTAGATCTTGAGGAGATGGCGGCCACTCGAGCCGACGAATCGTTCCACGAGGCTCGGCGGCAGGTCGTCGAGTGCGGGAGGCTCGGGATTGGCGACGCCGGAGAGCGCATGGAGCCGGGTCAACAGGTCGCCCGCCGCCCGCTGCTGAAACGTGGCGATCGCGCGGTAGCACTCCTCGGGGCCCTTGCGCCTGAGGCTGTCGCGGGCCCGTTCGAGGTGCCACGCCGTCCGCAGGCCGCCCGGACGCTTCGACGACTCGCCCTGGGCCCAGGCCAGCGTCTCGCCGAGCGCGTCGAGTCGATCGACCGGGATCTCGGGCGGCCGCTCGGGGAGCGTGGCCAGCCGGCCGCGGATCCGCTCGATGAGCGGCCGTTTGAGTTCCTCGTCAGCGGGCAGGAGCGACGCGATCTCGTCGACCCGTTCGACGCACGGCAGCAGCATGAGCTGTGCCTTGCGGTCGAGCAGCTGCTCCCGCGAGTCGGCGATCGAGAGGGCATACCAGACGCTCTGGTCGCACTCCTCGAGCAGCTTCTTCTCCACGGCGACGCTCTCCAGGCCCTCGGCCTGCATGTTGAGGAGGTTGTGGTCGTAACGAAGTTCGTGGAGGCCGCCGGCCAGCGCCATCGTGCAGGCGATCGCCGCGAGGATCACGATTCGCGGATGCCGAAAGACCGGCTGCAGCCAGGCATGCACCGGCACCGGCTCGGGAATCCGCCGGCCCAGCCGACTGCGGTCGACGAGGGCCACGACCGCGGGCAAGACGAGCAGCTCGGCCACGCAGCAGAGGAGGATGCCGCCGCCGGCGATCATGCCCAGTTCGGCCACGCCCACGAAACTCGTCAGTGCCGCCGCGAAGAAGGCCACCGCGGTCGTGATCGCACCGGTGAGAATCCCCGGCCCGACGCTCCCGCTCGCCTCCAGGAGCGCCTCGTCGCAGCCCATTCCGCGCCGCCGCTGCTCCAGGTAGCGGCCGATGTAGTAGGTGCCGTAGTCGATGCCGACGCCGATCATCGTCACCGTGAAGGTGACGCTCAGGATATTGAGGTGGCCGACGCTGGCGGTGGCCCAGGCGAAGGCCCAGGCCATGCCGATCGCGAGCACCCCGTTGGCCATCAGCGCGTGCCGCACACCGCCGAAGCCGGCGATGATCACGACCACGACAGCCGCCATCGACAGCCCGCTCGCCCAGACCATCGACTGCTGGCTGGTCCGCATCTCGTCATCTTCCATCACCGGCAGGCCGGTGAGGCCGGTCGAAATTCCAGGGTGTCGCGCTGACACGCCGGCGATGATCCGCCGGAGTTCGTCGGTCGCCTTCGAGGCGCCGGCGAATCCGCCCTTCTCTTTCGTCAGCCGCAGGAGCACGAATCCGAGCTTCCCGTCCTTGGCGAGAAGGTGTTCGCTGGACAGGTCACGCAGCGTCGAGAGCGACTCCGGCATGCTCGGCCACGGCGACACGTAGTCGAGGCTGCGCGGCTCGCCGGACTGCGGCGTGTCGATGCCGGCGACGAGGCTCTCGACGTAGCGTTCCAGGGCCGCGGCGGGGGGCTCGTCCCGCGGCCCCTGCGGCGTCGCGCCGGCCGCCATCTGCCCCGCGAGGCCGCCGACCATCGTGCTCACCTTCAGCTGCGACCAGCCGCCGTCGAGAATCGGCTGCGTCCGCTCGATGAAACGGTCGATGTCGGCGAGATCGGCGGGCGACAGGTAGTGCAGACCCTTGGAACGGATCTTGGAAAGGTCGACCTCGTGCAACACCGAGCGAAACAGTGACTCCTCCCGCGCGACCTCGCGGGAGACCTCCTGGAGCACCGCGATCACGCCCTCGCGGGATTCCCCCTCCACGACCACGACGGCATCGTCGTCCTCGCCGAACTCCCGGATGTAGTCGATCCAGAGTTTGTTGTATTCGCTTTCGGGATCGAGCAGATCGACGCGGCTGACCTTGTAGCCAAGATGGCGGGCGGTCCACGCTCCCGAGGCCACCGCCGAGAGGATCGCGAGCATCACCACAGTGAGCGGATGCCTCAGGCAGACCCGCGTCCACGCCACCAGTGCCCGCCCCAGCAACCCCGGCTGGTGTGGACGGGGAACGTCGCTTCGCCGTTCGTGTCCGGCGTCCTCGAGGTCTCGGTCGTGGGGCATCTGCAAACGTCCTGGCGGTCCACCGGGCGGACTCGACGCCGGACCGGGGCGGGATCGTAGGAAACCTGCGGCAGCAGGCCAAGACCCGATCGCGACCGTTCGGGCAGGGCAGGCAAGCCGGGCAAACCCTCCGGAACCGCCGCGGAAATATCTGGCCCGGAACGGTGCCGCAGACCGAATACCTTTCGCAGGCGGCACCGCACGCGGGTGTCGGCGAGGTCGAGACAGGGGGGACGTCGACTATGGCTCTGCGCCTTCACGCGCTTTTTTTCCTCGGGTTTGTGCTCGTGCCCGGGCTCCAGATCGCGGCCCGTGCAGCTGGCGACTCCGGTTTCTCCGCGAGCTTCGCGGCCACGGTCGCCGACGCGGGCTCGTCGAGCCGGGAAGCGCGAAGCCGCGCGACCGAGGCGGTGCCTCTCGATCGCATGGCGCCCGTCGAACGACAGATCGCCGATCAGGCGATCCGACAGACCACGCTCTACCGGCACCTTCCCCAGGCGAGCATCGCGTGCGACGCCGCGCTGCTCGACTTCGTGCTCACGAAGCCTGAAACGCTCGTCGACGTGTGGCGTGTGCTGGGCATCAGCCTGCTCGCGCTCGATCCGGCCGGCCCCGGCCGATGGCGGCTCTCCGACGGCTACGGTACGGTGGGCACTGTCCGCCTATTGCACCATGAACGGGATGGCCGGGGTGGCCTCTATGTGTTTCATGGCCGGGGCGCGTACGAGGGTCCGCTCGCGCCCAAGCAACTCACCGGCTCGTGTCTCGTCGTGGTGCGGCACTCCGCCGATCCGGCGGCAGCCGCGGGCCGGCCGCGGCAGACGGTGCAGATCGACGCGTTTCTCGACGTCGACGGTCTCGGCCTCGAGATCGTGACCCGCACGCTCCAGCCGCTGATCGTCCGATCGGCAGCGACCAACCTGCACGAGATCAGCCTCTTCGTGTCGCAGTTCTCCGCCGCCGCCGCCCGCAATCCGGCGGCCGTGGCCCGCCTGGCAGACCGCATGACACGGACGGAACCCCAGGATCGCCGCACGCTCGTGGCGCTCGCGTCGGGCAGAAACATCGAATCGTTCCCGGCCCAATCCAAGAGGCTCGCTGAAGACGATGTGCAGGCGGAACTCGCCGCCCGCTGGATGAACGCCGACCAGCTCGACGCCATGCAGCGACGCTGATGGGTGGGGATCGCGTATTCCCCGCGCTTGCGCTTGGGGCTTCCCGGCGAAGAGCCGCGGCATCCGGTGCTTGGGAAGCCCGGAGCGCGAGCGACGGGTAGACGGGTGGCCGCCCGAAGCACTCACGCGGAGCGGGTTGGGGTGGAGGTCGAATACCCCGCGGTCGCGCTTGGGGCTTCCCGACGAGGACAGCATGCCACCCCCGGCGAGCCTGCTCGGACTACTGGGTGGAGTCCGGGCGGACGGTGGGCGTGGGCACCGACGCGATCCGCACCCGTGCCTCGGATGCGACGAGATACGGACGCTTGTATTCCGGCATGTAGCCGCGAGCGCCGCGGACCGACACCTGCTGGCCAACGAGCGGTCCGAGGTTCACGCCGGGCTGCGGCGTGACGAAGGCGAGCACGGTGTTGCTCTCGTCGACGACTGCCCAACGCGGCGCGTCGGGCCGGCGCGAGATCACGGTGGCAAGCCGGCCGCTGGCCTCCATCTGATCGGGGGGCGTCCATGTCGGCTGGCCACCCGCCGGCCTGCCGCCGGGCAACACCCCGGGCCGCACGGGCCGCGGCCCGAGCGACGAGAGGCTCGACCACATGCCTCCCAGCCGCAGCGGTTCGGCGTCGGCTGCGGGATTCGCCGCGAGGCTCTGTTGGCGGCCCTGGATGGCCTCGAATCGTGAGAGCCGCGCGTCGATCGCCTGGGCTCGCGTGCGGTCGCTCTGTGCCGTCGCGCGGGTCGATGCCAACCGTAGCCGTTCCCGCAGCGGCGCCAGGTTCCAGGTCTCGCTGGGACCGGTGACCGCGAGCGAGAGCGCCAGATCGATGTCGGCCAGTGCGTCCCCCGATGCCGCGGCGGCCCCGGCGCTCACGGCGGGCGGCGGTGTCGCGGGCGCTGCGCGATCGAAGACGTTGGTGCCCCGCGGCAGCCAGCCGGCCAAGAGCCGGCTCATCCCGCCCTGCTTCTCCTCGGGCGGAGCGGCTGCGTGCTCCGCATCGAACTCAGCGACGGCCTGGGTCACGGCATTCCCCGCATCACGGATCGCCTCGATCGCCTCGCCGGCGGCGGCCAGGCCACCGCCCGACAGCGGGTCGGTCGCTGTCGCCGCCGGTGCGAGCTCCGGCGGCAGCGCGAGATCGCCGCCCCACGCCCAACGAAACTCCCCCGCGGGCGGCTCGATCCGCAGCCAGTCGCCGGCGTGCCGGCCCTCGGCAATCCGTACCCGCTCGATGATCGTGACCCGCTCGCCGGCCTCGAGCGCCACCTGCGTGACATGCCGCAGGTCGTTGAGCTGCGACCCGACCCGCGCCACGGTTGCGTCGGTGACGACGATGCCCGTCTTCGTATCCGCCTGCGCGTCGCCCTGCACGTCGCGGGTGAGCACCCAGCTGAAGCTTCCCTTCACTGGCCGTACGGCACAGTAGCCGGAAGCGTCGATCGACCAGACCTCGACCTCGGTGCCGGCGACGAGCCGCTCGGTCGGATAGAAGTCGTCTCCCGGACCGCAGCGAAGATAGACATGGTCGGCTGCGACCGGCACGGTGACCGGCAGCAGCGCCGATGAGCGCACCGGCTCGGCGGCCCGCACTGCGTCGCCGCCCATGAACCATGCCATGAGCAATGCGGCCACGAGTGCGCAGCAGACGGCCCGAAGATCTCGTGTCGCTATGAAGAAGAGCGTCATCGCCGCATCCATCCGTGGACATCGGCTCCACCAAAAAAAGCGCGTAGACGAGGCTTGGGCGTCCTCGTCTACGCGCTGCGTTCGGGCCGCCGAAGCCGCCCTGCCGACCCCCTTGTAGACCAGCCGGGGCGGACGCTCAAGCCTTGAATTCGACCCCGCGTTTCCGCTCGCAAAGAGCCGCTCCCAGGCCCCGCAAATACCCCTCCCGCTGGGGATTTCGCGGCCGGCGCAGCGGCCCGGGAAATCTGCGTCGGCTCTGCGGGCCGCCCCGAACGGCGCCAGCATCCGGATGCCAGCACCCGATCGGCGGCGGTCACCAGCGCTCGACAGGACGGTCAAGCACTTCGCGGAGCAGGATCAACTGGCGGAGGGCCAGCGGGTTTCGCAGCAGCTTCGTCAGTTCGACCGGTGATGCGGGGGATTGCAGCACCGGCCTGCCGTCGGCGTCGAGTTCGCCTGCGGCGAGAGGCGATTCAAGGTGTGCCATCTTCTGGTCGAACGCATCGTGCACGTGTTTGGCGACATCGCCGTCGGCGGCGATGCTGCGGAGATGCCGCTCAGCCACCGGCTTCTCGCGGGCGGCCGGCACCGGCGCAGTGTCGCGGCGCACCATCACCTCGCGCTGACGAGGCCGCTCGACGGGCCGGGGCGGCGTGGGCTTGGTCTGCCGCGGCCGCGGAGGCGGACCGCCCCCGGAGCGCTTGAGAAACTCCTCGACCTGCCGCTCCAGTTCGGATCTCGGGCCACCAGCCGCGGCAGGCCCGCCGTCGGCGAGCGGTCTTGGGACCGGCCGCAGCGGCTCCGGCTGCTTCGGCCTTCCCGCTCCGGCCACTCTGCGGATCACGCCGACGATCTGCGAGACGATCCAGAACACGACGAACAACAGGGGCAGAAGCCCCTCGAGCCAGTCGATCCCGGCGGCAAACAGCGGCATGGCGACGGCGTCCAACATCGCTCCCTCGATTCCGTTCTACTGCGCCGTGGCGATCGACGGCGTCGCCGTGCCGCCGGCGATCGTCCGCCGCATGTCGGTGTCGGCCTGCAGATTCCGCAGCTTGTAGTAGTCAAAAATGCCGAGCTGGCCCGAGCTGAGCGATTCGGCGACGGCCTTGGGCACCTCCGCCTCGGCCTGTACGAGCCCGGCCCGGCTCTCCTCGATGCTCGCGATCATCTCCTGCTCTTTCGCCACGGCCATCGCCCGGCGGCCCTCGGCATTCGCGCGGGCCACGCGGGTGTCGGCCTCGGCCTGATCGGCCTGCAGGCGGGCGCCGATGTTGGCCCCCACGTCGATGTCGGCGATGTCGATCGACACGATCTCGAACGCCGTGTTGGCGTCGAGCCGGCGGGCGAGCACCGTCTTCGAGATCACGTCGGGGTTTTCGAGCACGTCGCTGTGACGCTCGGCAGAGCCGATCGCCGAGACGATGCCCTCGCCGACGCGGGCGATGATCGTCTCTTCGGTGGCGCCGCCGATGAGTTGGTAGAGGTTGGTCCGCACGGTGACCCGGGCCTTGACCTTGAGTTGGATCCCGTTCTTGGCCACGGCGTCGAGCGACTCGCGGCCGCTGTTCTTGCCGGGGCAGTCGATCACCTTGGGATAGACGCTCGTCTGCACGGCTTCGCGGACGTTCCGCCCGGCGAGATCGATGGCGGCGGCCCGCTTGAAGTCGAGTTCGGTGATCTTCGCCTTGTTGGCCGCGATCAGCGCCTGCACCACCAGGGGCACGCGACCGCCGGCGAGATAGTGCGACTCGAGGGCCTGCGACGTCAGGCCGGTGGAATCGCCGAGCCCCGCCTGCACGGCCATGATCTTGCTCCGCACAATGACGGCCGGATTCACCTTCTTGAAGCTCATCGCCACCAGGTCGAAGAGGCCGATCCCAGCCCCCGATGCGACCGACTGCACCCAGAGCCGGAGATACCGGGCCAGAACGGCGAACATGACGAGCAGGGCGAACACGCCCGCCCCGAGGACGATCAGGGTCACGAGAGGCATCGGTCGGCTCCGAAACGTGGGGAACGCGGCGCGACGCCGCATCGCTTAAGACTGTTTCAGCGGGGCGGCCGAGTCAAGTTTTACAGCCGGAGTCGAGTTTCCAGCCGCGGTCACCCGCCCAAGCGCGTCGAAGTCGAAGGCCTCGAGCGCCTCCTCCAGGTGCCGCGGCACCGCCTGCGGCCCGGGAGTCGGCTCGGCCGGGGGGCCGTCCGACCGCGGAGCGATGGGGGGCGGCGCGACCCGGGCACGGACAACGAGTGCCGTCGCCTGCACGCCCACGGCCTCGATCGACTCGCCCCGCGTGATCGGCCCGCTCTCGCTGAAGGCGGTGTGCTCGATGCCGTCGATCTCGATGCTGCCCCACGGCAGCAGATCGCTCGTGGCCCGGCCGGACCGGCCCACGAGGTCGCGGAGGAGCGCCCGCCGATCGGCATCGGGCACCACCTCGTCCGGCCGCGGCGGAGGCGGCAACACCCGGCGGCCAAGCGGCGTCTGGGGAAACAACCGAAACGCCAGTGCCAACGCCAGCGGCGCCGCCACACACGTCGCCGCGAGCGTGAGGGTGCCGATCCACGGCCCCTGCTCCACGAAGGCTGTCGCGACGCCGGCACCGAGCGCCACGACGCTCAGAAACCCGAGCACGCCTCCCGAGGGCACGAACACCTCGAGCACCAGCATGCCCAGGCCGACGGCCAAAAGCGCGATGATCCAGACGACGGCGGTCATGCGGATGCCACCGGCCTCACCCAGACACGCCCATTGCGGACTTCGACGACCTCGACGGCCATCCCGGGCTCGATCAAGATTCCGTCGCTGACGACGTCACGAATGGCGTTCCCAATCCGCGCCTTGCCGGCCGGGGCGAGCCGGGTCGTCGTCGTACCCGCCGCGCCGACCAGGTCTCCGCAGGGATCGTCGCCGGCGACTTCCTCGGCTGGCGGTTCGAGCAGCACGTTTTTCAAAAACGGTGTCGCCGGCAGCCAGCGGCCCACGAAGACACCCAGCAGCGTCACTCCCCCAGCCGCACCGAGGATGCCCAGGAGCGACCACTGCATCTGGCGGATCTGATAGTCGTTGGCCGGCAGCACGAACGACTGGCTGGCGAGCACGATCGACGCGATCACCAGCAGGCCGCCGCCAAGGCCGAGCACGCCGAAGCCGGGCAGCACGAAGATCTCGGCGGCCACGCACACGACGCCCGCGATGAACAGCATCACCTCGAGCCAGCCCGACGTGCCGTTGAGATACTGGCTCCAGAAGTAAATGATGAACGCCACCATCGACACGAACCCGCCGAAGCCGACGCCCGGGGTCTTGAGTTCGATGTACAGCCCGGCACCGCCGATCAGGAGCAGCAGCCAGGCGAGGCTCGGGCTCGCGAGCGCCTCGAGCAGTTTGTCGGACCAGCCCGGCTCGGCCACGGCAATCTCGCCGTCGAGCCCGTAGGCCTTGCGCACGCCCTCGGCATCGTCCACGACATGGGCCACGAGCCCGAGTTCCTCGGCGCGGCGTCCGTCGAGTTGCAAAGGCCCGGTGCCGATCTGCGGGCCGAGCTCCCAGCTCTCGCGGTCGTCCCGCGACGCGAGTTCATCCTCGGTGAAATACTCGACCCGGCCCGTGCCCTGCTCGACGGCGCGGCGTACCACCAGTCCGGGGGCCACGAGCGCCGCGGGAAGCGACCAGCCGCGGTCGCGAAGCTTTGCGACCCCGCCGCGCCAGGCCGCCACCACCGACTCCGCCTTGCGGCCGCCGATCGTGGCCGCCCCCTCACCGCCGATCACGCCACCGGGGTGCATCACAAGTTCATCACAGGCCGCCGCAACGAGGGCCGCGTCGCCCCGCGCCTCCCGCGGCACGTAGGCCACGGTCCGCACGCCACCCGGGTCGAGGCCTGCCAGCCAGTTGGCGAGCACGAGGCTCTGCTCGGGTGAGCCGCCGGCGCTGTCGATCCGCAACCAGATGAAGTTGGCTCCGTCGGCGATCGCCCGTTCGATCCGACTCCGGAGCCGTGCCACCGCCTCGGGCGTGACCGCTCCGGTGAGAGCCACCCGCGCCGGCTTCCAGCCACCGGTGAGCGACGGATCGGCGGCCACGGCCTGCTCGGGCACCCCGAGCCCACGGGCGAGTTCCGCCGGCGTGCGGGCGAGGAGCCGCACGAATCCAAACTCGCGGCCGCGTCGGCCGTCGAACGAAACAGGAACCGGCCGCAGCTCCTCCACCGCGAGCACCGCCACTTTCTTTCGGAGATCGGCAAGATCCCGCTCCTCGACGAACTGCTCGCCGTCGTCGGTCGAGACGCGGGCCACGCGAGCCGCTGGATCGACAAGCGCCAGCGCCACCGCCGGAGGCACGGTCCGCCGCCGCGACGCCACCTCCGCGTAGGCCGCCCGCATGGCGTTGTCCACCACCGGCTCGGCCACGTTGGCCGGACCGAGCACCGCGTCCGGGGGCATCGCGATCTCGTCACAGGCCAGCGCCACGAGCACGGCGTGGCCGGTGGCCCCGTGGGGCAGCCAGGCCACCGTCTTCACGCCGGCGAGCCGGGGGTCGGTGAGAAACCGCGCCAGCTCGAGCGACCGCCCGAAATCACTCCCACCGGCCACCTCGCCGTCGGTCGCGTCGAATTGCAGCACCAGCGTGCCTCGCTCCTCCGCTGCCCCGCGGAGTCGCGCGAGGTGACGCACGACGGCGGCCTCAACCTGCGTGTCGCGGGTGCCGGTGATCGGCAGGCGGACGGGGATCACGACCGTCGGAGCGGCGACAGCCGGCGGCACGGCCAGAACGACGGCCCACGCGGCGACGAGGCTCGAGAGCCGGCAGAAGGCGGAACCGAGCCGCATGAGTTCACTCCGGCTTGCACACGAACGCCAAATTCTAAGTCGCCTGCCGCAGGAGTCAAAAAAACGGTCGCTCCGCCTTATACTGCCCGCCATGAGCACCACTCCCAGCACGCCGGTCACACGGCAACTCGTCGATCTCGTCGGCACACGAGCCTTGAAGCGGGGCACCTTCCGGCTCGCCTCGGGCCGCGATGCGAGCTTCTATCTGGACGCCAAACAGGTCGTCCTCGATTCGCAGGGCGCCATGCTCGTGGGGCGGGCGATTCTCGAACGGCTCCGGTCGTTCGGTCCGCTACCCCACGCCGTCGGCGGCATGTCGATCGGTGCCGATCCCGTCACCGGGGCCGTCGTCACCATGGCGGGCGTCGAGGGGGTGCCGCTCAAGGGGTTCATGGTCCGCAAGGAAGCCAAGGGACACGGCCTCCAGAAATACATCGAGGGCCCCGTCGAGCCCGGGCAGCGGGTGGTGATCGTGGAAGACGTGGTCACGACCGGCGGTTCGTCGCTTCTGGCCATCGATCGGGCCGAGGAGTTTGGGCTCGTCGTGGAGCGACTGGTGGCCGTCATCGACCGGCTGGCCGGGGCCCACGAGGCGTTGGCCGCCCGCGGCATTCCGCTCGAGTCGCTCGTCACGATCCGCGATCTCGGCATCGAACCCGACGCCACCTGACGATTGCTTGCCCCCGCCCTCGATGCGGGCTTAGGCTTGCTTGCCGTGGCGAAGGCCGTGCCGACCGACGATTCCAAGGATTGCTGCCGCATGCGGCCGACTCCGAAGGTAATGCTCTGGATGATGGTGGCCGGGGTCGCCACGGTCCTCACCGCCAATGCCGCCGTCCCCGTCGATGCGGAGATTGCCGCACTGATCACGCAACTCGGCGACGCCGACTTCGCCGTCCGTGAAACGGCCTCCACGAGGCTCGCGGCGCTCGGGGCCGAGGCCTCCGACGCGCTCCTCGCGGCCGCCGAGTCAAACGCCGACCTGGAGGTGGCGCTGCGGGCGCGCTGGCTCGTCGAGTCGCTGCCTCTCACGTTGGCCGACGATCCGCCCGAGGTTGCCGCTCTCCTCGACCGCTTCACCCGCAGCGACTTCGACGACCGCGTGCAGATCATGCACCGGCTGCTGCGGCTCGACGACGACACGGGCATCGAGCCGCTCGCCCGGATCGTGCGGCTGGAGCGAACCGAGACGGGCTCGCGGATCGCCGCGGCACTCCTGGCCCGGGAGTGGCAGCCAGATGATTCTGCCTGGCCGGGCCTCCGCGACCGGATCGCAGCCGGTCTCGGCCCGAGCGGGCGGCCGCCCGCGCAGCTGCTCCGCGCCATCATCGACGCCTCCCTCGCAAACTCTCCCCCGGCGGCCGTGCCGGCGATCGATGTGGCCGTCGCCACGGTCGCGGCGCTCGACCGGCCAGAGTCCGAAGCCGCCGCCGACATGCCCGCGGCGGAAGATCCGACCGATGCCTCGCTCGGCCGGGCAAAGACGCTGCGGATCTTTCGCCGCTGCCTGGTGCAGATGCTCGTCGCGGCGGGCAGACGGACCGAAGCCGTAGCGGAGGCCGGCCGGCTGTTCGCGGCCTGTGCTGGATCACCCTCCGAACCGGAACTCGTTGCCGCCGAGCTCATCTGGCTTACCGATCACGACCTCCCGGAGGCGGTCGATCTGATGGCGGATCGACTCGCTGTGGACGACGCGGATTTCGAGCCGCTTGTCGGCTACGCCGCCGCCGTGGCCTGGCGCCGCCGAGGCGACGAGGCGAAGGCGGCGGCCCTCGCCGGCCGAGCCCATGCTCGGTTCAGCGACGAAGCGGCCGACACGACCGGGCGGCTTCAGGCCGCGATGCTCCTGGCCCGCTGGGGGGCGGACGACTGGTCGCTCCGGGAATACGCGGCGCTCATCGACCAGCCGGAGACTTCGGTGGGCGAGTTCGCCCTCGCCGGCATCCTCTGCGCCGAGTTTCTGCACGAGCGGCAACGCCATGCCGAGGCGGCCGCGATGCTCCGCCGCGTGCTCGACGGCCGCGAAGGGGAAGATATGGACCAGATCCTGATGCGACTCGAACGTGATCCGCGGTCAGTCCGGTCGCGGATGCTCTTTTTCGGTTCCCGCGCGCAGGCCGTCAGCGGCGACACCGTCGAGGAACGCCGGATGCTCGAGGAATCGTTGCGGGCCTACGGCAAGGACGTCGACTCGCTGATCGCCTGCTACCGTCTCTCGGCCGGCTCGGCGGAGAGACGCGCCGACGCCAAGGCGCGGGTCGCCCGTGCGCTCGAGCAGATCGACGAGGAGATTCAGGCGCTGCCCGACGACGCCAACGGCTACAACGAATACGCCTGGCTCGTCGCCAATACGGAGGGCGACGTTCGCAAGGCCACCCGTTATTCGAAGCGGTCGCTGGAGCAATCGTTCGACACGGCGAGCTATCTCGATACGCTGTCGCACTGCCGTGCCGCCGCGGGCGACCTGCGGGGAGCGATCCGCACGCAGTTGCTCGCCGTCCGGCAAGAACCCCACAACCCCGCGATTCGCCGTAACCTCGACCAGTTCAAGAAGGCCATGACCGATCCATGATGCCGATTCATCACGTCACGCTCCGCGACACGCGGCTGGCGGTGCATTCCGCCGGCAGCGGCCTCCCGCTCCTGCTGCTGCACGCCTTTCCTCTCGACCATTCCATGTGGGACCTGCAGGCGCCGCTTGCCGATCACCTGCGGATCATCGCTCCCGATCTCCGGGGCTTCGGGGCGAGCGACGGAGCCGGACCGGAGAGCATCGCCCAGATGGCGGATGACGCGGTCGCCCTCCTCGACAGCCTGCACGTCACCCGGCCGGCGGTGGTGTGCGGCGTGTCGATGGGAGGCTATGTCGCCCAGCATGTCGCGGCCCGCCATCCCGACCGCGTCGCGTCGCTGGTACTCGTCGACACCAGACTCGAGGCCGACACACCCGAGGCCCGTGCAGTCCGCGTCGATCTGGCCGCGAAGGTCGGCCGCTTGGGGCTGTCGATCCTCGCCGACGCGATGATCCCCCGGCTGCTCGCGCCGATGCCGGCCAACGCCGACACGATGACAGTGGCGCGGCACCGCGACAACGAGGCGGCGCTGCGGCGGATGATCGTCGAGCAGCGGGTGGGCACCATCCAGGCGGCACTCGCGGCGCTCGGCGATCGTCCCGACATGACCGACACAATGCGGCATGTTCGCATGCCCACGCTCCTCGTCGTGGGAGCCGATGACCTACTCACCCCGCCTGAGTGCCTCGCGGCCGCGGAGGAGATCATTCCCGACGCGCGACTCCTAATCGTACCTCGGGCCGGTCACCTGACGCCGCTCGAGGCCCCCGAAGTCTTCAACGCGGCGCTGCTCGAGTTTCTCGGCGAGAAGATCCGGGGATAAGGGGCGGCAACGGAGCGTTTTGGCTGAAGCACTCGCGAAGAGAACAAGACCGCACTCGTTGCCAGCGGCTGGCATGCTGTCTGTCTCGGGAAGCCCCAAGCGCCAGCGCGGGGAATACGCCCTCCGCCTCGTCCCGCTCGGCGGAACCCTCACGGAGAGCCACCCGCTTTCCCGTCGCTCGCGCTCCGGGCTTCCCGGCCACGCCATACCACGCCTCACGGATCGCCCATGACGATCGTCACCCTACCCGTCGTGCGGCTGCTCGATGGAGGGATTGGGCGGCAAACCATCGCGCGGGGGTTCATTGGGGCGTGGGCCGCCGGGACGGGAGTCCCCGGGCCTGAGTTCGCCGGGGCGTGGTCCGCCGCGTTCGCCGCGCGGCCCCTGCCATCGCGGCCGCCCTTCGCCAGGCGGTCCACCAGGCCCCGGCGGACGCGGCGGGCCGCCCTCGCTCGGCGGCGGCGGTCCGCGGCGGTCACCGCGGTCCCAGTCGCGGAGCCGCGACCGGCGGTCGATCCATTCGAGCCGGCTCTTCTCGTCAAGTGCGACGATGTTCCTGCGGTCAGGAGGATCACTGGCGGCGATCAGCAGATGCCATGCCCGAGCCGCATCCCGCAGATCCTGACGCTTGGGTTCGGCGAGCACCGCCGCCACGGCGGCGAGATCGCGCCGCGCTGCCGTCGAGAGTTGTTGAAACGCCACCGCCGCACGTTCCAGGGCATCGCGCTCGTCCGCCGTGAGCGTGTCGATGGCGGCGCGACGGTCCGTCAAGAGCGTGCGTGCCGCACTGCCCCAGACATGGTCGGCTTCGAGATCGCGCAGCGTCTCGTCGAACTCGCGCATTTCCTCCCGGGCGGTATCCGGGGGCAGGCGTAACGGCTGCGGCAGCGGCCGGTCGGCAAGCGACTTGAGAAAGTTCGTCGTTCCCGCCTCCTGAAGGGTTTCGAGATGGCGGATCAGCGGAAGGTATTCGAGGACCCGCCCATCAGGATCGGCCGCCGTCATGCGGCCCGCAATCGCACCGGCCACGAGGCTCACGCCCACGGCGACCACCGGCAGGAGCCACCTCGAACGGCTGCCTGTTCCGCGAGGCGGCGCGGCGGCCGCCACCGCCACCATATCGACGGTCGTGGCCGCCATGTCGATCGACGACGAGGCCCGCGGCAGCACATCGAGCACGTTCCAGAGACCGGCGAGATCGCGGGCTGGCAGGTCATGCACCGTGGCCGCGGCCGCCGTATCCGTTCGAGTCTCCCTGCGCTCGGCGGTCATCGATCATCCTCTTGGAGATACGGCTCGAGCGCCTCGCGGAGCTGATCGCGTGCCCGAAAGAGCAGCGATTTCACGGCGGGCACCGTGAGCTGCATCGCCGCCGCGATCTCCTCGTAGGAACACTGCTCAAACTTCGCGAGGAGCACGGCCATCCGCTGCCGTTCGTTGAGCCCGGCAATCGCATCCTGGACCACCGCCCGGAGTTCCGTGCGGTCGGCGAGCCGCGCCGGCAAGAGGCCGCTGGCCGCCACGGCAAGCTGATCGAGACCGATCGCCGTCGACGAGGCCGAGGTGGTCGCCGGCACACCCCGCTCGAGCCGTCGGTAGGCCCGCTGCCGCAGATCACTCGCCACGTTGTTGGCGATCGTGTGGACCCAGGTGGTGAACTTCGCCGTCGGCTGATAGGTGGCCCGCGACCGGTAGACCCGGAGAAACACTTCCTGGGCCAGATCCTCGGCCGTGGAGTAGTCGCCCGTATGGTGGAGGAAGAGCGTGACGAGCCGGTCACGCCACAGCACCACCAGTTCGGCAAACGCCTCGGCGTCACCATCTCGCACCCGCAACATGAGCGCGGTCGACGGGTCGCTCGCCACCGTGCTACGGGGCATCACCCTGGAATCCGTGGCCATGCTGACGCACCCCAAGGCTGCACGGGCGCAACCACCATCCACAACCCACGCACAAGGCCCGGAGGGCCGATCGACTTCCAAGGCTGCACGGGCCATGGATGGCCGTGCAGCCTTGTAATGGAGCGGAGGAGGATCGAACTCCCAACCTCGGCATTGCGAACGCCGCGCTCTCCCAGTTGAGCTACCGCCCCGGCCGGGAAACAGCCTGAGCGGCCGATTTCCCGTGGGAAACCTCGATCGTACGGCACGCCGCGGGCGCTGTCCAGCGCTACAATGGTCGGGCCGTCCTCCCCGCATCACGCGTTTTCCCCACCTCTATGCACGTTCCTCCCATCGTCGTCCGGGGCGCCCGCGAGCACAACCTCCGCGATGTCACGGTTGGCCTGCCCCGAGGGCGGCTCGTCTGCCTGTCCGGTGTGAGCGGCTCGGGCAAGTCGAGCCTCGCCTTCGACACCCTCTATGCCGAGGGGCAGCGGCGGTATGTCGAAAGCCTTTCCACCTTCGCCCGACAGTTCCTCGGGCAGTTGCCCCGGCCCGATGTCGACAGCGTGACGGGCCTCTCGCCGTCGATCTCGATCGCCCAGAAGTCGGCAGGCACGAATCCCCGCTCGACCGTCGCCACGATGACGGAGATCCACGACTTTCTGCGAGTCCTCTACGCGCGGGTGGGCACGGCCCACTGCCCGGCCTGCGACGCGGTGCTCGAGGCGCAGCCGCGAGACCAGATCGTGGAGCGAATCCTCGCGGCCCGTGACGGCCAGCGGGTGATGCTCCTCGCCCCGCTCGTTCGCGACGCAAAGGGGGAACACCGCGACCTCTTCACCGACTTGGTCCGGCAGGGCTTCACGCGGGCACGGGTCGATGGCCGCGTCTGCCGGGTCGAGGACCCGCCGCCGCTCGAAAAGCTGCTCAAGCACACGATCGACGTCGTGATCGACCGGCTGATTCCCTCGGAGGCCACGCGGAGCCGGCTGGCCGAGGCGGTGGAACTCGCGCTCAAGACCGGCGGTGGGCAGGTGATCGTGGCCGTGGAGCCGGCGGCGGCCGACGCCGAGAAAAGCGCCGCTCCGAAACGGGGTCAGGCACCGGTTTCAGACCTCGTCCTTTCGAGCCGCTATGCCTGCGTGACCTGCGGCGTGAGCTACTCGACGCCCGAGCCGCAGCTCTTCAGCTTCAATAGTCCGCAGGGAGCCTGCCCGACCTGCGAAGGCCTCGGCGACATCTACGGCATCGATCCCGCGAAGCTCGTCACCGACCCCGACAAGACGCTCCGCAAGGGGGCGATCGGCGTGCTGGGCAGTTTTCGCGACATGCCGCGGTGGCTGCGGCGGCTGCTCACGGGCGTGGCCGCGCATGCGGAGGCGAAGAAGAAACTCGATCCCGGCACGCTCCTCGACACGCCCTGGAAGAATCTCACCGCGCAGCAGAAGAAGATCTGGCTCAGCGGCACCGGCATCGACGAGGTCACGCTCTCGTGGAAGCGGGGCCGCGCCGAGCGGGGCGCGAAGACGAAGTTCGAGGGCCTCTGTGCCCTGCTCGCCAACCGCTGGCGCAACGCCAAGAGCAGCATCCTCCGTCGGATGCTCGAAAAACTGATGAGCATCACCCCCTGCCACGACTGTCAGGGGGCGCGGCTCTCGCCACAGGCCCGCGCGGTGCGGATTCGCACGGCCTCGAAGGCGTGGCGGGCCGCGACCAGCCGCGAGGCGGAGCTCTCGCTCGACGCGCTCTGTGCCCTGCCGATCGCGGAGGCCCGGGAGTTTCTCACGGCGCTCGTGCTCGACGACACGCAGCGGGTGATTGCCGTGGAACTCATGAAGGAGATCTCGAGCCGGCTCGAGTTTCTCGACCGCGTCGGCCTCGGCTATCTCGCCCTCGATCGCAAGGCTCCGACGCTCTCGGGGGGCGAGAGCCAGCGGATCCGGCTGGCCGCCCAGATCGGCTCGGGGCTCTCGGGCGTGCTCTATGTGCTCGACGAACCCTCGATCGGCCTGCATGCCCGCGACAACGTCAAGCTTCTGGGCGCGCTCGAGGCCCTGCGTGACAAGGGCAACACGGTGGTCGTGGTCGAGCACGACGAAGACACGATCCGGGCGGCCGACTGGGTGGTCGACTTTGGCCCCGGGCCCGGCAAGCGCGGGGGCGAGGTGGTGGCCGCGGGCACGCCCGACGACGTGGCCAAGAGCGACCGCAGCCTCACCGGCGCTTTTCTCTCGGGTCGCGACGCGATCGAGGTGCCCGCGAAGCGACGGCCACCCACCGGGAAGTCCCTGCGGCTCGAAGGCGTGCGGCATAACAACCTCAAGAGCGTTGACGTCGAGATTCCGCTCGGCCTGCTCGTCTGCGTGACGGGCGTGTCGGGCAGCGGCAAGAGTTCGCTGGTGGGCGACGTGCTCGAGCCGGAGCTCCGCCGGCTGCTCGGCAGCGAGGTGGCCCAGCCGGGCGAGTTCGACCGGATCATCGGGGCCGAGCAGCTCGACAAGGTGATCGTGATCGACCAGTCGCCGATCGGCCGCACGCCGCGGAGCAATCCGGCGACGTATGTGAAGGTCTGGGACGACATCCGCAACCTGTTCACGATGCTGCCCGACGCGAAGAAGCGGGGCTGGAAGGCGGGCCGCTTCAGCTTCAACGTATCGGGAGGGAGGTGCGAGGCCTGCGAGGGCAACGGCTCCGTCCGCCTCGACATGGATTTTCTGGCCGATGTGTGGGTGACCTGCGACGTCTGCGACGGGGCCCGGTTTGCCAAAGACACGCTCGAAGTCCGCTGGAAAGGGAAGAGCGTCGCAGATCTTTTGAACATGGAGATCGGCGAGGCGCTCGAACTCTTCGCCGACGCCCCCGACATCTCCCGCAAGCTGCAGACGCTTCACGACGTCGGTCTCGACTACCTCCATCTCGGACAGCCCTCGCCGACGCTCTCGGGGGGCGAGGCCCAGCGGGTGAAACTCTCGCGAGAGCTGGCGAAGCGGTCCACCGGGAAAACGCTCTACATCCTCGACGAGCCGACGACCGGCCTGCACATGGCCGACGTGCGGCAGCTGCTCACCGTGCTCGAGCGACTCGTCGATGCGGGCAACACGGTGCTCGTCGTGGAGCACAACCTCGACGTCGTCAAGCGTTCCGACTGGGTAATCGATCTCGGACCGGAAGGGGGCGGCGGCGGCGGCCGCATCGTCGCCGAGGGCACCCCCGAGCAGGTGGCGAAGGTCAAAGCCTCGCACACGGGGCAGGCACTTGCCCCGCTGCTCGCGGCGGCGAAGGCGCGGGCCAAGGCTCCCCGCAAGCCCGCCGTGCGCCGCAAGAAGGTGGCCGATCCCGCCAAGGCCATCCAGGCGATGCTGGCCACGGTCGGCAAGAAGTCCCGCGATCCCGGGCCGCCTTCGATCACCGTCCGCGGCGCCGCGCTGCATAACCTCAAGCACGTCGACGCCGACATTCCCCGCGGCCAGACCACCGTCTGCTGCGGGCCCAGCGGCAGCGGCAAGACCTCGCTCGCCTTCGACACGCTCTATGCGGAGGGACAACGGCGGTATGTCGAAAGCCTCTCCCCGTATGCGCGGCAGTTCGTGGGCCAGGTGCCGAAGCCGCTCTTCGAGAAGATCGAGGGCCTGTCACCGGCGGTGGCGATCGAGCAGCGGGCGACGGGGAGCACGCCGCGGTCCACCGTCGGCACGCTCACCGAGATGTACGACCACTTCCGCGTGCTTGCGGCACGGCTCGGGCAGATGCACTGCCCTGACTGCAGCACGCCGGTGGGATCGCAAAGCGTCGATCAGACGGTCGATCGGCTGCTCGTCCATCCCGCGGGCACGAAACTCCTGCTGCTCGCCCCCGTGGAGATCAAGGTCGGCCAGACTCCCGAGGCGCTCTTCGCGTCGCTCTTGGCCGCGGGCCATGTCCGCGTGAGGATCGACGGCCGCACGGTGCGGCTCGATGAAAAGCCCACGGTCGATCGCAAGCGGAAGAGCCGAATCGAGATCGTGATCGACCGGGTCGCCGCCGATCCTGCGGCCCGCAGTCGCCTGGCGCAGAGCGTCGAGGCGGCCTTCGATGCCGGCGGCGGCACGATGCTCGTGGCCCGCTGCGTGGACGACCACGACGGCGCGCCGCTCGACGAGCCCGACTGGCCGGTCGAGGTGTTGAGCCGCCGGCTGGCCTGCCCCGACTGCGGTCGCGGCTTCAAGCCGCTCGAGCCGCGGCAGTTCTCCTTTAATAGTCCGCTCGGCTGGTGCCCGAGTTGCGACGGCCTCGGCACGCGAACGGGCGTGGACCGCAAGGCCCTCGTCCGCGATCCGTCGCTGTCGCTCGGGGAGGGCGCGCTCGACCTCTGGCCGATGCTCGACGGACCGCAGGGGAGGCGAATCGGGCGGGCGATGCTCGAGGCCCTCTGCAAGACCACCGGCCTGCCGATCAACGTGCCGCTCGCCGATCTCTCGGGCCTCCAGCAGCGAGTGCTCTTCGAGGGCACGGGCGACAAGTGGATCGACGTCCCCCTTCCTCGCTCCCGGCAACCCGCGGCCGCCATTACCGCCACCTCCGAGGAAGCCCCAAGCGCAAGCGCGGGGAATACGCGGCCCATCACCTCGCCCTCCCGTCCTGAGGAAGCCCCAAGCGCAAGCGCGGGGAATACGCGCTCCACCCGTCAGGCCCCCTGGTTCTCCTTCCGCTTCAAAGGCCTCGAAGCCGCCTGCGAGGAGGCGGCCCGCCTCGTCGTCGCCCTCCGCGGCAAGGTCGATGCCGTGATGGACGAGGTGCCGTGCAGCGAATGCGGCGGCAGCCGGCTCGCCGACGTGGCCAGCGCCGTCACACTCTGGGGCCGCACGCTCGACGTCTGGGGCCGGATGCCACTCGGACGTCTCCACAATGAGCTTGCCACGATCACGCTCTCCGACGCCGATCGCAAGATCGCCGGCGATCTCCTCCGTGAGCTCAAGGCGCGGGTGTCGTTTCTCGTGGACGTCGGCCTCGACTACCTCGACATGGGCCGGCCCGCCGGGAGTCTCTCCGGGGGCGAGTTGCAGCGAATCCGTCTGGCCGCGCAGGTGGGCAGCGGACTGACGGGCGTGCTCTACGTGCTCGACGAGCCCACGATCGGGCTGCATCCCCGCGACACCCACCGCCTGATCGCGGCCCTCGGAAAACTCCGCGACCTCGGTAACACGATCGTCGTCGTCGAGCACGACCGCGACGTGGTCGCGACGGCCGACCACGCCCTCGACTTCGGCCCCGGTAGCGGCCGCGAGGGGGGATGGATCGTGGCGTCCGCCGCGCCCGCGAAGCTCGAAACGTTGCCGGAGAGCGTCACGGGGCCGTATCTCTCGAAGCGGCGGGCCTGCGACGCGGTGCTCGCGCGGAAGGCGAAGCAGGGCCGTCGCGAGCCGACGGGCTGGCTCGATCTCCGCGGGGTTCGTCACCGCACGCTCAAGGGCGTCGACGCGCGGTTTCCGCTCGGTGTCCTGGCAGCCGTCACCGGCCCGAGCGGCTCGGGAAAAACCTCGCTCGTGCTGGAGGTGCTCTGGCGGGCGCTGGCGCGGCGACTCCATGCCGCCCGGGAACAGCCGGGTCAGTTCGACGCCCTCAAGGGGCTCGACCAGATCGACAAAGTGATCCTGGTCGATCAAGACTCGATCGGTTCGACTCCCGGCTCGACCCCGGCGACCTACACCGGCGTCTTCGACCATATTCGTCAGCTCTATGCGAAGGTGCCGGAATCGCGAACCCGCGGCTTCACGCCCCGCACGTTCTCGTTCAACGTCGCGGGCGGCCGCTGCGAGGCCTGCGAGGGGCTCGGGCAGCGCCGCGTCGAGATGCACTTCCTCCCCGACGTGTGGGTCGAGTGCGAGGCCTGTCGCGGCCGCCGCTATTCGTCGGAGACACTGCAGGCGAAGTGGCATGGCAAATCGATCGCCGACGTGCTGGAGATGAGCGCGGCCGACGCGGCGAACTTCTTCGACACGGTGCCGCACGTCGCGCGGATCCTCGACACGCTCGTCGATGTCGGCCTGGGCTACGTCACGCTCGGCCAGCCCGCGCCGCAGCTCTCGGGTGGCGAGGCCCAGCGGGTCAAGCTCTCCCGCGAACTTGCCAAGCCCGGCACGGGGAGCACGCTCTACATCCTCGACGAGCCGACGACGGGCCTCCACTTCGCCGACATCGAGAAGCTCCTGCACGTGCTCGAGCGGCTGGTGGACGCCGGCAACACGGTGCTCGTGGTGGAGCACAATCTCGAGGTGATCTCGGCGGCCGACTGGGTGCTGGATCTGGGCCCCGAGGCGGGTGCCGGCGGCGGCCACATCGTCGTCGAGGGTCCGCCGGAAGACCTCGTGATCCACGCCCGCCGCTGGCGGCAGCAAGAGGCCGCCTCCGCCCAGGGGAAAGTTCCCGCCGACCCGCTCCTGAGAAGCCACACCGGTGACGCCCTCGACGCCTTCGGGGCGTTTGAAGTGCCTGGGTCTACCGCTCGGCCGCGATAGCCGCCGTTGCCCGCAATCTGGGTCGGGTAGCGAAGGGTGGCAGACCGGGGATCGCCCGCAAGGTCAGCCCAGCCCACGTGACAGGAAGCATGAACGGCTACATGCGGCGGAATGACCGGCACGACCGATTCCACCCGACATGCAGGACTTTTTCACGGAGACAGCATCCATGGCGGTACAAGGCAGCATGTACGGTACGTTCGCCAGCCCCTCACTGACCGTCAGACTCCTGCTGACGCTCGTCGCCAGCGCTTTTGGAACCTTCACCCTGGCGCAGGACGCCTGGGATGTCGATCCACCCAACTCGG
This sequence comes from Planctomycetia bacterium, assembly GCA_021414115.1. Classification (GTDB taxonomy): domain Bacteria; phylum Planctomycetota; class Planctomycetia; order Pirellulales; family UBA1268; genus QWPN01. The sequence goes on along the minus strand of JAIOPD010000004.1, from coordinate 24,576 downwards.
TGCTGGTGGACTCCCATGACTTTTCGGAAGTCGCGCCGGCCGAAGCAGGAGTAACGACCGCCGACGACACTGCGTATGCAGTCACACCATACGGACAGCAGGGCTGCGGTGCCGAGGGATGCACAGTCGATTGCCTGTCGTGCGTGGATGGTGCCTATCCAACTGGATGTTGCGCTCCGCAAAACCCGTTCTGCGGGCTCCACGACAAGGGCAATGCCTGCTGGATCGCCCGCACCGACGCCCTCATCCTGTGGCGAAACGCACCGCCGGCACGGCCGCTGGTCAACACCGGACTGGCGGGCCGACCGATTCTCAACGCCAACGGGATGGACAGCGAGGCTGCCGCCGGGCCGCGGTTCTCGCTGTACCGCTTCAATACCTGCAATGGCACCGGCTGGGAGAGCACCTATCTGCGGGCCGCCAACTGGCGGAGCCAGCGGCCGCTCTCCGCTCAGAGCGATGCCTACGCACTCGCCCCTCCCGGCATCTACGGCAACGCCGGCACCGGAAACTTCGACGTCGGGAATGCGAATCTCGGGGCGTCTCTTCAGAGTTACGAACTCAATCGGCACTGGGGCCTGAGCGAGCACCTGAGGTTTCTTGGCGGATTTCGCTGGGTCGAGTGGCAGGAAGACTTCTCGCTCACGACCACGGCCAATGGCGTGATTCCCTCCCAGACCGACTATTACAACACGAGTTCCATCAACAGCCTCTACGGCGGCCAGATCGGCCTCGATGCCCTGCTCCTCACGCTCCCCTGGATGCGAATCGATTCGCTGATCAAGGCGGGGGCCTACTACAACAACGGCGTTCAGAGTTCGCTCTCCCAGTCGAACGCGACAGGCTCGTTCGTCTCCCAGGGTGTGACGATCAACCAGTCTCCCGTGGGCTGTGCATTCGTGGGCGAGCTGGGCTTCACCGGAGTCGTGCCGATCACGAGCTGCCTCGACTTCCGCTTCGGATACTTCGGCCTTTGGCTCTCCGGCCTCGTGCAGCCGACGCAGCAGCTCAGCAGTCAGGTCCTCACGCAGCCTGCCGGCGGCGTCGCTCCGACCACGGGCTCGATCAACGCCAACGGCAGCACGCTCGTGCAGGGTGTGAGCCTGGGTCTCGAAGGCCGCTGGTAGCGCGGCGGCCGGTCTTCAGCCGGCATGTTCCGTGACGTCGCTGCCCCCGCCTTGGTTCGCACGGCTGAAGCGGATGTCGAGCGTCCGGAGATACGTGTGCAGGCCGGCGTCCTGGATCGGGAGGATGTGGGCCGGGAAGCCCGACTCGTTGTGGTGGGAGTGCCAGAGCCCCGGGGGCGTCACGAACACGGAGTGGGGCTGCCAGTCGAATCGCTGGCCGTCCGCGACACGGCCCTCCTTGTCGAGCGACCTGCCGACCATCGTGTAGCAGCCCGGCTTCGCATCGACGACGAGATCGACCGCGACGGACTGGTGGCGGTGGGGAGCCTGGACGGCACCCACCGGCAGGAGGCCGAACATCGCCCACATGACGTGCGTGATCGTCATTGTCTGGGGAAACAGCCGGCTGCCGAGCAGCACGCTGAGGCGATTCGCCGTCGCACTGGAGGGATCGCGGACGATCGTCTCAAGCGCCTCCATGATCTCCGCCCGACGATAGATTGTCGGCGGGAACTGCGGCTCGCGGGCCTCGACGCCGAGATACCGCAGCAGCGGTCCGTCATGCACCCAGTAGAGGGCCGCGTCCTCGGCGGCCGCATGCAGCGCCCGACTGCCGGCGGGCAGCGTGAACAGGTCACCGGCATGCCACGCATACTCCGTGCCGTCACCGAGCCGCGTCGATCCGGCCCCCCGCATCACGAAGAAGAGTTGGCTCGTCGCATTGGCGTCGGTGACATGGGCTTCGCCGGGGCCGATGTGGACAAAGTTGGCGCAGAGGCTCGGTGTGGTGGCCGGCCCGACCACGCCGAGCGTCACGCTCGAATCGAGCGGCAGCGTCCGCGTCGGGCCGCGCTCGTGCAACTCGGCACCCCAGCGAGCGGCGGGCACACCGGCGAGCGTGCCGTCGGAGAGCGGGTTGGAGGCGTAGCGATAATCGTGGTAACGGGCCAACTCGGTGAGCCGGTCGTCACTACGATCACCCTGGGGCGGGGCGAGCATGGCTGGTCTCCAGGCGACAGGATGGTTCGATCACCGCAGGTCGGCAGGCTTCAGTCCTTTTTTGGCACCGTTGAATCCGAATGCCGTCGGCTCGAACGTCCCCACGACGTCAACGACCGTTTTCTCCGGAATCTTCTCCTCGAGCCCCGTAGCCCAGTAGCAGGCGTTGACCAGGAGCCGCCGCATGCCCTCCGAAGCCAGGTCGGTGGCCGCCCCCATCGTGGTGGTGAAGACGCGACCGCTCGGACCTCCCTCGACGGCATACGTTTTCACCCACGCCACCGGCATCATGGGATCGTTCTTCTTGGCGTCGGCCCCTTCCACCACTGGCGAGTCGGGCTTCATGCCCTCGAGCACCTGCCCGAGAACGAGCGGCTGCGCGTCGCCGGGGAGCGGCAGCCGCACGCCGTAGACGTCGGTCGGCCCCCAGATGTCGCCGTCGGCGATGCCGCGAAGAATCGGATGCTCCTTCGCGCCGGGAGCGATCAGACCGCGAGTGCTCTCGTGGCCATGGTGGCCGTGGTGGCTGATCCACTTTTCACCGAGCACGGCCCGACCGAAGCCGTCGGCCCATTCCTTCTTCTCGCCTCCGTAGCCGTTGCCATAGTGGGCATACGCCCTGTCTTTGGGAATATTGAAGCCGTGCGTCGCCGTCCGCAGGCCGATCACGGGCTTGCCGGCCCGCAGATAGTCGTCGACATCTTTCATCTGCTCGTCGGGCAGGTTGCGAAACCGGGTGGCGATCACCATCAGGTCGGCCTTCCGCAGGGCCTCGAGGCCCGGGATGTTGTCCCCCTTGTTGGGGCTGATCTCGCCGGTCGCCGGATCGATCGCGTAGAGCACGGTGCAGGTGAACCCGTGACGCGTGGCCAGAATCTTGGCGAGTTGCGTGAGCGCCTCCTCGCTGCGGTACTCCTCGTCGCCGCTCACCAGCACGACGTGCTTGCCCTTACCGAGGCCGTCGCCCCCTTCAAAAACGAGCCACGGATCGGCGGCCGGGGCCGGACCAGCGATCACGAGCAGGACGAGCGACAAGAGCAGCGTGCGCATTCGGGTCTCCAAAGCGGGGAGGATCTCGGACTCTGTTCGGGCGAGGCATGGCCGAGCCCACCAGGCCAGACGCCTATCTTACTCAGGCGAGGATCCCTGTGACCACGTGGCCATGCACGTCGGTCAGCCGGAAATCCCGTCCCTGGTAGCGGTAGGTGAGCCGCTCGTGGTCGAGGCCCAGACAATGCATGATCGTGGCCTGCAGGTCGTGCACGTGGACCTCGTCGCGGGCGATGTGAAAACCAAGCTCGTCGGTTTCGCCATAGGTGACACCGCCCCGGATGCCGCCGCCAGCAAGCCACATGGTGAATGCGTTGGGATGGTGGTCACGTCCCTTGGATCGCTGCAGCACGGCGCTCGCCTCCACCATCGGCGTCCGCCCAAACTCACCCCCCCAGACGACGAGCGTGCTGTCGAGCATGCCGTGGCGCTTGAGGTCGGCCACGAGCGCGGCGCTGGCCTGGTCGGTCTTCCCGCAGTTGTTCCTGACGTTGCCCGCCACGTCGCTGTGGCCATCCCAGCCCTCGTGATAGATCGTCACGAACCGCACCCCTCGCTCCACCAGACGGCGGGCGATCAGGCAGGCCCGCGCGAAACTCGCCTCGTCCGGCTTGCAGCCATACAGCGCGAGTGTCTCGGGCGTCTCGTCAGCCAGGTTCATCAGTTCCGGGGCCGACGTCTGGAGCCGATGCGCCATCTCGTAGCTCGCGATCCGTGTGGCGATCTCCGGATCTCCATCGAGCGATAGCCGGCGGCGGTTGAGGGCCGCGACCACGTCGAGCGTGTCGGCGGCCAGCCGCATGTCGGCCCCCTCCGGCGAATCGACGTTGAGGATTGGTGAGCCGGCGTTACGAAACCGCGTGCCGGTGTGGATGCTCGGGAGGAAGCCACTCGACCAGTTGGCCGCGCCGCCGCTGATTCCTGAACCCGTGCTCATCACGATGAAAGCCGGCAGGTCGCGGCCCTCGCTGCCGATTCCATAGGTCACCCATGAGCCGATGCTCGGTCGGCCCGGCTGGGCGAAGCCGCAGTTCATGAAGATCTGCGCCGGGGCGTGGTTGAACTGGTCGGTGCGGCAGCTCTTCACGATCGCGATGTCGTCAACCACCTTCGCGAGGTGTGGCAGTGCCTCGGAGAGCTCGGCCCCGCTCTGGCCATGCTTCGCGAATTTGTATTGCGGCCCCAGCACCGCGGCATCCGGGCGGATGAACGCGTAGCGCTGGCCGCCGATCACCTCGGGAGGGATCGGCTTGCCTTCCATCGCCGCGAGTTTCGGTTTGTAGTCGAACATGTCGAGCTGGCTGGGCGCACCGGCCATGAAGAGCTGAATGACTGCCTTCGCCCGCCCGGGAAAATGCGCCGGCTTCGGGCTCAACGGCGAGGGTATCGCGGCCGCGGCGCGAGCGGCGGCCGGTAGCGACTCGGCGAGCAGTCCCGCCAGGGCGATCTTGCCGACGCCGATGCCGCAGTCCTGGAAAAAGTGGCGACGCGTGATGCCGAGCATGGGGTGCATGATGGCTTCCTACTTCTTGACGATCGACTCATCGAGATTCATGACGGCGCGGGCGGCGAGCATCCAGGCTGCACGTTCGGCCGCATCGGCCTCCTCGCCGCCGGCGAGGGGCCGGGCGTCGAGTTCGCCAGCCGCCAGCCGCTGCCGCTGCGCCGCGAGATAGAGGTTCATGGTGGCGACTTCATCGGCATCGAATTCCCGCGAGAGCACCCGTCGGGCGAGGTCGCGGAGCCGTGACGCGTCGTCGGGGCCGGCCGTCATCACGGCGCGGCCCATGGCCTGGGCCACCTCCACGAACATCGGATCGTTGAGGAGGGTCAGCGCCTGCAACGCCGAGTTGGAAACCTCTCGTCGCGGCACGCAGGCCTCGCCCGTGGGTCCGTCGAAGGTGGTCGTCATCGCAAACGGGGCCGTCCGTTTTTGAAACGTATAGATGCTTCGGCGATAGCGGTCCTCCCCGCCGCTGGGACTCCACTTCGGATTCCCGTAGGCCACCTCCGTCACCCCTTCCGGCTGCGGCGGACGAACACCGGGACCATTCATTTTCTCCGAGAGGATCCCCGCCGCCTTGAGCATCGAGTCGCGGATGACCTCGGCCTCGAGCCGCACCCGCGGTCCGCGGGCCAGGAGCACGTTCTGCGGATCGCGTTCCAGGAGCTGCGGCGGGGCCATCGAGGTCTGCCGATACGTGGCACTGGTGACGATCAGCCGCTGGAGTTTTTTCACCGACCAGCCCAGGTCGTGCATGAACGTGGCGGCGAGCCAGTCGAGCAGCTGCGGGTGCGACGGTGGCTCGCTCTGGTAGCCGAAGTCCTCGAGCGACGGCACGATGCCGCGGCCCAAGAACGCCTGCCAGTGGCGATTCACGGTGACGCGAGCCGTCAGCGGGTTGTCGGACGAGACGAGCCAGCGTGCAAGCGCCAGCCGGTCGGCAGGCGCATCTCCGGGCAACTGCGGCAGAAACGCGGGGGTGGCCGGCGCGACCTCCTCCTTGGGCTGCGTGAACTCACCGCGATGGTGCCGGAAGGTCTTGCGTGGATTGTCGGCGGGCCGCTCCCGCAGCACGAGTGTCTTGGTGCCACCACGGAGATCGGCCTCCAGTGTGCGGATCGCCTTCAACGGTTCGGCCAGCTCCGGCATGGCCTCGAGAAAGCTGCGTTCCACGAGCCGTGACTCTGCAGACGTGCGGGTCTCCGGAGGCTTCACGAGCACGGCTTCCACGTCGGCGGTGCGGCCACGCGCCTCCGCCGCATCGCTGTCGGTCACCGCGAGCCGAAAACATCCGAGTCCACAGGCGAAATGCCGCTCACAGCGGAGCGTCACGACCAGCGGCACGCCCGCCGGCACTGGCTCGGCAAACTGAAAGACCGCCGCGTGAGCCCGGCCTTGCTCGCCGTTGGTGCTCCACCCGCTCGACATGTCGCCGTCGATGGCCTTGGCGGCGGTGCTTTCCGACGTGCTGTGTGCCGCCTTGCCATGGAAGGAGTCGGTGGCCTTCGCGATCGCGAGTCGGTGTCCGTTCGCCGTGACCTCGAATTCCGACAGGAAAAAATCGCCCTTTGGTCCCTCATAGGCCGTCAGACCTGGACCGTGGCCCGGCAGACTCGCGTCGGGCAGCGCTTCGAGCCGCACGGCCCGCACCGGCGTGGCGGACAGCGGCAGCGTGAGTTCATAGACGTCGCTCTTGGTGATGTCGCCGCTGACGAGCACCGTGCTGTCGTCGCGCAACACGAGGTGCGGAAGGTTCGTGGTCATGGTGGTGGGCCGCGAGATCCGCCAGTCAACCGCCCGCTGCGTCTCGTCGCGATTCCAGGTGGCGAACCGGGCCGCCATGTCGGCCGCAGCCCGCGGCGTGTCGTCGGGCGACGGAGCAGGCTCCCCCGAGCCGGCCACCTGTTCGGCAGGAGCAACCCGTGGCGCCGGCCATTTGTCGGGCAGGTTTTTCCAGGCCTCGTCGATCCGCCGGACGATCTCGGCCTGCCGCCGGGCCTGCTCCGGACTCGGGATTGTCCACTCCGGCTCGTCGGCGTTGTTGAGCAGCGCCATCAGCCCGAAGTAGTCGGTGTGGAGGATCGGGTCGAACTTGTGCGTGTGGCATTGGGCGCAGGCCGTGGTGAGCCCGAGCCAGGTCGCGCCCGTCGTGCCCACACGATCGACCATTGCCAGATATCGAAACTCGAGCGGGTCGATGCCCCCCTCCTCGTTGATCATCGTGTTGCGATGGAATCCGGTCGCGATGATGTCGTCGGTCGTGGCTCCGGGGAGAAGGTCGCCGGCGATCTGCCTGATCGTGAACTGATCGAACGGCATGTCGGCGTTGAGGGCCCGGATTACCCAGTCGCGCCAGGGCCACATCGATCGCTCACGGTCCTTTTCATAGCCGTTGGTGTCGGCATAGCGAGCCAAATCGAGCCAGCGGCGGGCCCAGCGTTCGCCGTAGCGCGGGCTGGCGAGCAGGCAGTCGATGAGCTTCTCGTAGGCTTCGGGCGATGTGTCGGCGAGGAAGGCGTCGAGTTCGGCCGGCGACGGCGGCAGACCCGTAAGGTCGAGGAAGACCCGGCGGCAGAGTGTCGCCTTGTCGGCCTCGGGCGCAGGGGCGATCCCCTCCTGCTCCAACCGCGCGAGGACGAAACGATCGATCTCGTTCCGTGGCCACGTCGCGTTCGCGGTAGCGGGCGGGGAGGGCTTCGTCGGCTTCACGAATGCCCAGTGGTCTTTGTACTCGGCTCCCGCCGCGATCCAGTCGGTGAGGATCCGTTTTTCATCCTCGGTGAGCGACACCTTCGTGTGCGGAGGCGGCATCACGAGATCGGGGTCGGTGCTCGTGATGCGGGCGACGATCTCACTGTCGTCGGGATGGCCGGGGACGATCGCCCGCGTGCCGCTGTCGAGTTCAGCGGTCGCCGCTTCCCGCATGTCGAGCCGCAGACCCGCCTCCTGGCGGTCGGCATCGGGGCCGTGGCACTTGAAACAGCGATTGGAGAGGATCGGCCGCACCTCGCGGGCAAAGTCAGGGCTGGCGCCGACCGTGGACGCCGCGAAGGCGACCACCACGGACACCGCCCAGGCGGCTCTCCCGGAACGCCCGGAATCCGGGCCACGAACCCGTGCCGCATCCTTGGCGCAGTGTTTCATCGTCCACCTTCGAGAGGTTTCTGGGAAACACCCGCATCGCCGTGCATCACCCGGCAACCGGGACAATCTGCACGCGGGTCTGCAAACGCGACCGATCAGCGGGAATCAGACACTCTATAGAGTACTCAGTGTGCGCCGGGAGGCCAGACGTTTTGAGTCGCCGCGATTCGACTCATGCCCCCAGCGAGGGTAAGACTGACATCTTCCACCCTGTCCCTGCCCCCAAGAGGTCTTCATTCCCGATGGCTGAAAACCGTCACCCCGTCTTCGGCGGCCGTCCCAGCGGCTTTCCCGCTGGCGGCTTCGACTTCCGCGGCCCCGCGGCGCTCGCGATCCTGGCCCTCGTCGTCGCGGGCCTCGCCCGCGGCGTCTATACGGTGGGCCCCGAGAGCGTGGGCGTCGTCCAGCGGTTCGGAAAGTTCGTGGGCACGGTCGGTCCGGGCCTGCGGTTCAAGGTTCCGTTCGGGATCGACACGGTCACGATCCTACCGGTGAAGCGACAACTCAAGATGGAGTTCGGTTTCGGCTCGTCCGGGGCCTCGAATCCCGATCAAGTGTCGGTCGAGCAGTCGCGGGAGAGCGACATGGTGACGGGCGATCTCAACGCCGCGCACGTGGAGTGGGTGGTGCAATACGAGATCGCCGATCCCGAGGCCTATCTCTTCAACATGCGTGAGCCTGGCCCCACGCTCCGCGACCTCGCCGAGAGCGTGATGCGGGAGGTGGTGGGCGACCGCACGGTCGACGAGGTGCTCACGATCGGACGCCAGGGCATCGAGACCGACGCCATCGCCAAGCTCACGGGGCTCGTCCAGGAGTTGGAGATGGGTCTGCGGGTGCAGCAGGTGCAGCTCAAGAACGTCCATCCGCCCACGGCGGTGCAGCGGTCCTTCGACGAGGTCAACCGTGCTCAGCAGGAACGCGAGCAGATGATCAACCAGGCCAACGGGGAATACAACAAGGTCGTCCCCCGGGCCAGCGGCGAGGCCGAGCGGAAGCTCCGCGAATCCGAAGGCTATGCCCTCAAGCGGGTGAACGAGGCGGAGGGAGACGTGGCCCGGTTCAAGGCTCTCCTCGAACAGTACGAGAAGGCCCCCGCGGTGACGCGACAGCGGCTGTATCTGGAGACGATGGCCGAGGTGATCCCGAAACTCGGCGGCAAGATCATCCTCGACGAGGATGCCAAGCAGTTTCTGCCGCTGATGAATCTGCCCGCACCACGACCTGGCCAGGGAAAGGCGGTGGCCGAATGAGTCCCCTTCCGATCAACCATCCTCTGCTGCAGTGGGCCCGGCGGCTCACCGACTGGCTCTTCTCGCCGCTCGGTGCCATCGCCGGAGTCGCGGCCGCCGTGCTGATCTTCGGCTGCGCCTACACGGTCCACCAGACCGAGCAGGTGGTCCTCACGCAGTTTGGCCGGCCCGTGGGCAGCCCGATCAACTCGAACTCCGGGGCCGGGGCCGGGGCCGGGCTCCATTTCAAGGTGCCCTTCGTCCAGCAGGCCAACCGGTTCGACAAGCGGATCCTGGAATGGGACGGCATCCCCAACGAGATGACGACCCGCGACAAGCTCTACGTGGTGGTCGATACGTTCGCCCGCTGGCGGATCGTCGATCCGCTCGTCTACTTCCAGAGCCTGCGCGACGAGCGCAGCGCCCTCTCGCGGATCGACGACATCATCGGCAGCGAGACTCGCAACGTCGTCGCGCGGCATGATCTCATCGAGCTCGTGCGCTCCGACAAAACACGCAAGCCCGAGCAGGATGCCACGATCGCCGAGGCCTCGGCGACGGTCGGCACACTGCCGCCGATCCGCTTCGGCCGCAAGGAACTCGAGCGCGAGATCCTCGCGGCCGCGGCCCCGAAGATGGGGCTCTGGGGGATCGAACTGCTCGACGTCCGCGTGAAACGGGTGAACTACAAAGAGGGCGTGATCGAGAAGATCTACGACCGGATGATTTCGGAGCGGATGCAGATCGCCGAACGGTTCCGTTCGGAGGGCGCGGGCGAGGCGGCCAAGATCGAGGGCCGTCGCGACAAGGACCTCCAGCGGATCCAGTCGGATGCCTATCGGAAAGTGCAGGAGATCAAGGGTGCGGCCGATGCCCAGGCCTCGGAGGTCTACTCGAAGGCCTATGCCTCGAGCCCGCAGGCGGCTGACTTTTACGGCTTCGTGCAGACGCTCGACACCTACAAGAAGACGCTCGGTAGCGACAGCACGGTCGTGCTCACGACCGACAGCGACTTCTTCCGGCTGCTGAAGCGGGTCGAGCCGGCCGCCGCGCCAGCCCGCTGACGGGAAATTCACGGTAGCTTCTGGCCGTGATTGGATCGGCGGCCCAGGCGTGCCTACGATTCGTCTTCTCGCAATCGACGAACGCAATCCGCCGGCATCTCCTGGAGCACGGTAGTCACCATGGCTCGATTCGCGCTCGTGATCGGAACGATCCTCCTCGCGGCCGTGCCTGCCTGGGGCGGTGACTGGCCGCAATGGGGCGGCAGCGCCACGCGCAACCTCTCCGCTGAAGAACGCGATCTCCCGGCGAGTTTCCATCCCGGCAAGCGCCGCCGCGACCGCCTTGGTCTCGACCCGACGACCTCGAAGAATGTCCGCTGGGTCGTGAGGATCGGCGGTGAGAACTACTCCAGCGCGGTCGTCGCCGGCGGCCGGGTCTACGTCGGCACCAACGACGAGGACATCGACGATCCCCGTTTCGAGACGACCGAAGGGGGCGTGCTCCTGTGCCTCGACGAGAAGTCCGGGCGGCTGCTCTGGCGACTCGTCGTCCCAAAACTCGAGATCGACCGCTCGAAGGTGAGCGAAGACTTCGACGCCATGAAGCTTGGCATCTGCTCGACCGCGACGGTCGATGACGACCGCGTCTACGTGGTGACGAACCGCTGCGAGGCGCTCTGCCTCGACGCCGACGGAATGGCCGATGGCAACGACGGCCCGTTCACCGACGAAGCGTCGTTCATGGTGCCGTCGACGGCGAAGCCCATCGACCTCGGGACCTCCGACGCTGACGTCGTCTGGAGGTTCGACATGCTCCGCGACCTTCCGGTGTTTCCGCACGATGCCACCAACTGCTCGATTCTCGTGGTGGGCGACTGTGCCTACGTCGGCACGGGCAACGGCGTCTACGACGGAAAGATGGTGCTGCCCACGGCGGCGTCTCTGGTGGCGCTCGACAAGCGGACCGGCCGGCTTCTCGCCAGAGATGACGGCACGATCAGCGGCGGCACGTTCCACGGCCAGTGGTCATCGCCCACCTTCGCGCCGACAGCCGAGCGGCCCCTGGTGGTCTATGGCGGCGGCGATGGCACCTGCTACGGGTTTGAACTCGCGTCGGCCGCAGGTAGTCGCGAGACGGTTCTCCGCCAGGCGTGGAAGTGCGACTGCAATCCGCCGGGCTATCGCGTCCAGGATGGTAAGCCGATCGACTACTGGGCCCTGGTCCGCGGCGGCCCTCGGACACTCGACCGCGACGGGATGCTCGTGAGCCCGAGTGAGATCATCGGCTCACCGGTCTTTCATGGCGGCCGCATCTACGTGACCATCGGCCAGGACCCGCTCCATGGAGCTGGTCGCGGAGCGATCACGTGCCTGCGGGCTGACGGCTCGGGCGACGTCAGCCTGTCGGGCGTCGTCTGGCGGTATCTCGACATCGGTCGTTCGCTCTCGACCGTGTCCATTGCCGATGGGCTCGTGTACGCGGCCGAACACACGGGGAAGATCCATTGCCTCGACGCCGCGACCGGCACACGCGAGTGGGTCTATGACACCCGCGAGGAGATCTGGTCATCCACCGTCGTGGCCGACGCCAAGGTCTATGTGGGAACGCGGCGGGGCCTCACGGTGCTTCAGGCCGGACGCGAGCGAAAACATCTCGCCGACGTCCGCCTCGGTTCGGCGGTCTGGTCGGTGCCGACGGCCGCCAACGGCACGCTGTTTGTGGCCTCCCAGAAGCACCTCTTCGCCGTCGAGAATCGGGGCGAGTTGCCCTAAAATCGTCTCCGGTCGATGTGGTGCGGCGCGTCGGCAAACCAGGACCGCTCGGCGAAGTGGTCGGCGGCGAAGCGCCCGCCCGCCCAGGCCGGAGACGATATGCGGTATCGTTTCGCAAGGACGCCTCATGCCACTCGCCATCCGCTACGTCTCGAGTCTGCGAGAGATCCTCGACCCGGCCGAGGAGTTTCTTTCCCGCGACCGCGACCTCTTTGCGAAGCCCCGGATCGTGGTGCCGACGGCCGGTGCGAAAGCCTGGCTCTGGAGCGAACTGGCGACGAGGCTAGGGGCCGGCGGCGGCGGCGATGGCATCGTCGCCAACGTCGAGATCTCCTACCCCGGCACGCTCCTCTCGCTGCTGCAGCCGCCGCGGAGCCGGGAGCCCGATCCGTGGTCGTTCGACCGGCTCACGTTCGCCGTGCTCGACGTGATCACGGGCCCAGACGCCGACGCGCTCGGCATCCCGTTCGACGTCCACCGCGAGCCGCTCCTCACCGCGCGGCGGATCGCGGGCCTGTTCGACGAATATCACGTTCGCCGGCCGGGAATGATCCTCGAGTGGGATCGCGACACGCCCACGCGGCACATGAATCCCACGGCCAACGACGTGCAACAAAACGGCGAGCCGATTCCCGACCTGCTCCCCGACCAGGACCGTTGGCAGTTCGACCTCTGGAGAATCGTGCGGCAGCGAATCGCGAGAAAGTCGCCGCCAGCGCGGGCGAGCGTCGCGCATCGTGGTCCGCACTCCCCGCTCCTCGTGGCCGGTCTCCAGTCGCTTTCGTGGCCCCAGCTTCAGGCCCTCGAAGAACTGGCCACGGCGTGCGACGTGGAGGCGCTGCTCGTCCATCCGTCGCCCGGACTGCGGGCCGAATGGCAAAAGACAGGCCCCCAGCCGCTCGAGGAGAAACTCCGCGGCCGGCCGCTGCGGCGGAACAGCCGAAAGAGCGAGGCGGAAGCCGCCGAGGCCGATGAGCCCGTCCTGTCGGCGGACTTCGATCCGCTGCCGGCCATCTGGCTGAGCGGGGCCCGAGAACTCCAGACCCTGATCACGTCGCAGGGCGTCGCCGTGGTGGACGTGCCGGAGGCCGGGGGAGAGCCGCCGACGAGCCTGCTCGAGCGGATGCAGTGTACGGTGGCCTCGGGTCGCAACCCGGAGTCGGTGCAGCACGACCCCGCGGTCGATCATTCGATCACGATCCATCGCTGCCACAGTCTCTCCCGGCAGGCAGAGGTGCTCCACGAGTCGCTCCTCCACGCCTTCGCCGATCCAAAGCGCCACGGCCTCGCAGGCCTTCAGCCCCACGATGTCGTGATCGTCAGCCCCTGCCTCGACAAGGCGGCTCCGCACCTCGAGGCGGTCTTCCAGCGGACCGTGGTCGGTCTCGACCACGAAGGCAAGGAGCGGAAGATCACACTGCCGCTCGTGGTGGCCGACCGTGGTCTTCGCGAGACCAGCGAGGCGATCGACCTGCTCTCCCGGGTCCTCGCGTTGCCGGGCTCACGGTGTTCGGTGGACGACGTGCTGGGCGTCGCAGGCCATCCCCTCGTGCGGCCGCATCTCGGGATCGACGACGACACGGTCGCCGCCTGGGAAAACCTCCTCGCGCAGACGCAGGTGCGGTGGGGACTCGATCACGGCCATCGGGAGCGTCGCGGCCTCTCGATCGGCGACGTGAGCCTGCGTGACATCCACACCTGGAAGTCCGGGCTCGAACAGATGCTGCTCGGGGCCCTGCTGCCCGACGACACGCCGAAGCCCGAACTCGGCGGCGTCGTGCCGCTGGCCGGCCTCGATCCGGCCGACGTCGCCTCGATCACGAAGCTCATCCGTGTGCTCGAAGTGGTCGGCGTCCTCGCCGGCCTGTCGGCCACACCCAGGCCCGCTGCGGAGTGGTGCGATGCGATTGAACTCGCGCTCGTCGCCCTGTGCGGCGAGCGGTGCCGCCAGTTGGCCGAGCCACTCGCAGAGCTCCGCCGGCTCCGCGAGGCCGCGGCCGGCGCCGCGGCCGACCGCCGCGTCGCGTTCGAGGAGATCCGCACGCTGCTCGCCGAGTGGTTCGCGGAGCAGGCCGGCCGGCAGCCGCTTCGCACCGGCGCGATCACGGCGACGTCGATGGTGCCGTTGCGGGGCGTGCCGTTCCGCGTCGTCTGTGTCATCGGCTACGACGACAAGGCATTCGGCGCGACGGATCCTTCCAAGGACGACCTCGTCGCGAAGATGCCGCTCGTGGGCGACGTCGATCCGCGTTCGGAAGGCCGCAGGGCCCTGCTCGACTGCCTGCTGGCCGCAGAGGAGCGGCTGGTGATCACCTGCACGGGCCGCGACGTGAAGACCAACGAGGTCGTCCCGCTGGTCACACCGCTGGCGGAACTGGCCGACTTCGCCGTGCGACACGGCGTGGCTCGCGAGAAGATCACAGGCCAAAGCGGGATCGAGATCGATCAGCCGCGACACCATCTCGGCAGGAAGAACTTTCTCCCCGGGTCGGTGCAGCCCGGCGTCATCTGGAGCCACGACCCGATCGCGGCACAAGTGGCCAGAGCGGTCGGGGAGCGGCCGGGTGCGTCCGTGGCAGCCGCCGGTCGCACGACCTCCGGATCTCCCGGCATACCGCCACCGGCAGCGGTCGCAGAGAGCGCGGAGGCACCCTCCACCGAGAAGCCCGAGATCGACGTGGCGTTCCTCGAGCAGTTCGTGCGGGATCCGCTGGGGCTGTATCTCGAGCAGGCGTTCGGCGTCAGCACGTGGCGAGCCGACGAAATGGCGACGCCCGCCACGCTGCCGCTTGCGCTCGGAAAAAAGGCCGTCCGCGAACTGACGCTCGAACTGCTCACCGTGCTCGCCACCGATCCCCACGGCCAGTCTGCATGGGAGGAGGCCATGGTGCGCAGCGGGCGACTCCCGCACGGGCCGCACGGTGACCGGCAGCTCGAGGAGATCGTGCTTCTGGCCCAGGGGCTGAGAGATGGGCTCGCCGCCCATGAGTTGAACTACGCCGCCCGGGTCGCCGAACCCCTCGGCGCGATCGATCTCGAGCACTTCCGTCTCGTCGGCAATCTCGAAAACGTGGAGCCGAAAGGCAAGCAGCTTCTCTTCGTCAGTCCCAAGGAAATCAAGGCCGCCTCCTTCGGACGGCCGATCCACGCCGCCGCCATCAAGCTGCTCGCCGCGCGGGCGGCTGACATCGACGTGTCGCATGCCACGATCATCAGCCGTCGTGACAACTGGAAACCCGGCAAGAAGAGTCCGACGAAGAAAGAGCCGGATCGGCTCATGGAAGTCTGGCAGGCTCGCATCGTTCGACTGGCCGATGAACTGATGGCTCCTCACGCCGCGAGACGTCGGCTGTGCGACATCGCCGTGCTCATCAAGGAGGCGGTCGCGGCTCCACGGCCGGCATTCGGCGGCGTGATCGCCTGCAAGCGTGAGGCGCGGCCGGACCAGTTCGACCAGCATGTGACCAGTGACTGGTATCCGAGCACATCCGAGTTCACCGTCTATGGCAACGCTCCTGAGTTCGAGGCCGTGTTCGCACCCGGTTCCGAGCGTGTTCAGTTCCTCGACGGCTTCCAGCAGTTCATCGATCCCTCGTACGTGAGTGCCGCAGTCGGCTATCGCCTCTCATGACGACCGAGTTCAACCTCGCCGACGACCTCCCGCCCAACGGCACGCTGATTCAGGCGAGCGCCGGCACGGGCAAGACCTACACTGTCGCTGCGCTCGTCACGCTCGCGCTCGCGGAAGATCCGGGGCTGCGGATCGGCAACGTGCTCATCACGACATTCGCCCGGTCCGCGGCCGCCGAGCTAAAGCACCGGATCCGCACGCGGATCGCGGCCACCGCCAGGCTGCTCCGCGATGAGTCGGCCGCAGCCGGGCCCGCGGCCGACCCGCTCGATGCCCGGCTGCTCATGCCCGCCGCCGACCGGCCAGCCAAGGCCCGACGACTCGAGCGGGCGCTTGCCGAGTTCGACACCGCGACGATCGGCACGGTTCACTCGATCTGCGCGGCTATTCTGCGGATGGCCGGCAGCCAGGCCTCCGAATCGGGCAGCGAAGACCTCCGCCAGCAGGTCGTGGCCGAGGTCGTCAACGACGCGATCGTCGCCGCGACGATGACCACGCGAACGGGTGGGGAAGCGGAGCCGCCACGGCAGCACGACTGGAGCGAAGACGGTCTGCGGACGCTCGTCGAGAAGCACCTCGGCGACCCGTACATCGAGCCGTGGTATGACGCAGAGGGCCGCACATCGGGCGAAATCGAGGCCCTCGAGGCGGCGGCCCGGGTCGTGAAGGAATGCGTGGAGAGGGTTCAGGACCGCCTGCGGGCGACGCCGAGCTTCGATGATCTGCTCCGACTGGCACGTGACGAGATCAAGGGTGACGACCCGAAGCAGAAGTCATTCCGGGAGTCGCTCCACGCCAAGTACCGGCTTGCGATCGTGGACGAGGCCCAGGACACGAGCCGCCTGCAGTGGGAGTTTCTCCACCTGCTGTTTCCACCCGATGGCGATCGGCGCCTGCTTTCTGTTGGCGACCCGAAGCAGGCCATCTACGGCTTCCGTGGGGCGGATGTCACGGCCTACCTCCACTTTGCTCAGGGCGATGGCACGAAGAAGGGTTCAACGCCGCCGCGCACGCTGCGGGTGAACTACCGTTCCGACGGCCCCCTGCTCCTTGGGCTCAACGCCGCCATGGCAGGCGCCACCTTCGGCGCGGGCATCCCCTACGAGGCCGTGGGGCCCGAGAAGAGCCGCACAGCCTCGCGTGTGCAGGGCCTGCGGCCCGTCGAGTTCATCGATGTCGGCGAGGCCCGCCGCGAGGACGTCGCCGTCAACCGCGTGCACGAACTGCTCACCACTCCCTGCTTTCTCGACGGCGAGGCCCGGCCGTTCCGGCCCAAGGAAATCTGCGTTCTCTGCCGCACCAACGCCGACGGAACTGCGATCGCCGCGCGACTCGGCCGGTTTTCCATTCCCGCGGTGACCATGGGCACGGCCAGCGTGATGCAGGGCCAGGCGGCCGAGGATCTGCGGGTGCTCCTCGAGGCGATGGAGCGGCCGAGCGACAGCGGGCGGGCCCGCCGCGCGGCCGCCACCACGTTCTTCGGCAAGCCACTCACGGAAGACACCCGGCTTTCGGACGAGGATCTTCAGGCGATCCAGGAACGAATCGCGACGTGGCATGCCGCCCTGCAGCGCAAGGGCGTGGCCGCCATGGCCGGCGCCATGCTGGCCGAGACGGAGGTGGCACACAACCTGGCGACCGGACGGGAGGGCGAGCGCCGCGTCGTCGATCTCGGCCACATCGTCGAACTTCTGCACGACATGAGCAGCGGCCGCGGCACCCCGGCCCGGGAGGTGCTCGAGCACTTCACCGACCTCGCGCAACTGGACAACACAAACGAGATCGTGAGCCGCCGGGTCGAGAGCGACGAGGACGCGGTGCGGATCATGACGGTGCACGCGGCCAAGGGGCTCGAGTTTCCGGCGCTCGTCGTCGCCGCCTCGTGGAAGGCGAAGAGGCCGCAGGATCAGCGGGGCGCCGCCGTGTTTTACGAGGGCACCGCTCGCCGGCTCGACGTCGGGCTCGCGCTCTCCGACATCAGGACGTCGGCGCAGGCGAAGGTCCGGGTCATCACGGCCGACAACGAAGAACTCTGCCGGCTGCTCTACGTCGCCGTCACCCGGCCCAGGCACCACATCACCGTGCTGAGATCTGCCGCGTGGGAGGAATCGCTTCTGAAAAACGTGATGCCCGCCGGACCGGCCACCGCCGCCGACATCCCAGCCGACCAGCGCGACCGCATCGCCGTGAAGCAGGCGACGGAACTGCCGGCGGTCAAGCACTGGAGCCCACCCGAGACGCCGCGGGGTGCGAACCAGCCGGAAGAACCGTCATCGCCGGGCATCGCACCCCTGCCTCCGCAGGTGGAGCAGACCTACCGACGCACGTCGTTCAGTTCGATCACCAACTCCGCGGCCGGCATGGCCGAGGATCACCACACTCCGCTCGGGCATGGCCGCGACGAGGCGATTCCCGGCTCGGCTGCCGATGAGGTGGCGGCCGCCATCGAGCTCTCCGATCCGCACACCGCGGCGGCCGCCGGCGCGAAAACCCTGCTACCGCCCGTCCACCCCGCCGGCGTGGAGGCGTTCCGAATTGTTGATCTGCCGGGAGGCACCGCCTTCGGCTCGACGGTCCACGACATCTTCGAGCGTCTCGACCTCGCACCGGGGCAGCCTCGAGAAGAAGTCACCTCCGCCATCCGTGGCCTGGTCGAGCAGCTGGCCACGTCGCGGATGCTGCGAGAGCGGCACGACCTCCTCACCGACCTGATCGTCGCCGCGCTGCACACGCCCTTCGGTGGCCCGCCGACGGCGCTCTTTCGAGATTCACGGCTCGTCGATTTCTCGAAGGAGCACCGGCTCGTCGAAATGGACTTCGAAATGGGCATGGCGGGCATCGCTGAGGGCGTGCTCGTCAGCGACATCGGCCGAGTGCTCGACAAGATCCTGACCGACGGCGATCCTTTGCGGGGTTACGCCCGGCTGCTCGCTGGAGACTCGTTCAACGTGCCGCTCGCCGGCCTGATCAACGGCCAGATCGACGCCGTGCTCCGGCTGCCCGACAGGCCGCACGACGATCCGCGGCTCGTCATCGTGGACTACAAAACCAACACGCTCCATGAAGCCGCCGACGCGGTGCCCCTGGCGGCCTACTCGGTGACAGGCATGGCTGCGGAGATGGCCCACGCCCACTACCCTCTGCAGGCTCTCGTCTACGGCACCGCGCTCTTCCGGATGCTGCGCTGGCGGCTCGGCCCCCGGAAGCCGGCCGACTGGGATCCGGGCGAGTGCATCGCGGGCATCGTCTACACGTTCGTGCGTGGAATGAAGGGCGACGGCACTCCGATCGACGCAGAGGGCCGTCGCTACGGCGTCTTCACCTGGCTGCCGCCGTCCACGATCTGGCGGCGGCTGAGCGACCTGCTGTCTGGCGATCGTACGGGAGTGCGGCCATGACCATCACGGCTTCGATCGATTCTGCCCCCGCCGTGCCGGCGGAGATCGCGGCCTCCGTGGCAGCCGGCATGATCTCCGCGGCCGACGTCGCCGCCGTCACCACGCTTGTCGGCATCGCCCGCCGCGCCGATCCCACGGTGGCCCCTGATGCGCGGGCGTGGCTCGCGATGTGCCTCGCGCTGCGGACACCCCGCGACGGACACACCTGCGTGTTCTTCGACGCGCTCGACGACTGGCGGGGTGACTTCGACCCCGCGGCGGCCGGTGGCCTCGGGTGGACAAGCGATGTCGGGGTGTGGCGGACGGCGCTTGCATCGGCCGGGCCGCTCGTCGGCTCCCCCGGTGCGCGAGCCCCGTTCATTCTCGAGGGCTCGCGGCTCTACCTGGCCCGCTCACTGCAGGAGGAACAGGAGATTGCCCGGCTCTTGCACTTGTCCGGCGACCGGCTCGAGATCCTGCTTGGCGGACCGGGCACCGGGAAGACGACGCAGGTGGCCCGGGCACCGGGAAGACGACGCAGGTGGCGATTCGGCTGGTCGACCTGCTGCGGGAGGATCCCCAGATGCGGATCGCCCTCGCCGCCCCCACGGGCAAGGCCGCGGCCCGCATGGCCGAGGCCCTGCAGCAGCGGCTCAACGACGACAACGCTCCCGACGAGGTGAAGAATGCGCCGCAGGCCGTTCGCGATGCGATCGCCGCGGCCCATCCGACGACGATCCACTCGCTCCTGGGCGTCCGACCCCAAGGCACGCCCCGGTACAAGTTTCATGCCGGGAACCTGCTCACCTACAACCTCGTCGTCATCGACGAGGTCTCGATGCTCTCCAGTTCGCTCATGCATCACCTCCTGGCCGCGCTCGACGCCAAGACCCATCTCCTGCTCGTGGGCGATCCCGACCAGCTGGCGAGCGTGGAGGCGGGTTCGGTGCTCGGCGACATGGCCAGGGCCGCGAAGCAGCCCGGGTCGCCGCTCGCCGCTCGCACCCGCACGCTCACGGTCCGTCACCGGTTTGGGCCCCGGATCGGTGCCCTCGCCGATGCGATCCTGCTCGGTGAGGAGGGTGTCGCGGAGGCGTTCGAGATCCTCGAGGGCCGCGGGACGCACCAGCGCGACCGAGCGAGCGCGGCCACCGACGATCCGACGTCGGTCTGCTGGGTCGAGCCTGGCACGATCGCCTTCAGGCAGGTCATGCAGGAGGTCGCCGACCATGGCGCACTGATGCGCGCGCTCGCGAAGGCCGGCGACGTTGCCGCCGCCGTGGAGGCGCTGCGGAGCCTGCAGGTGCTCTGCGGCCACCGTCAGGGAAAACTCGGCGTGAGCGGCTTGAACACCCTCGTGCAACGCCGGCTCGGAATCGTGGGCGGATCGCAGTGGTACTCCGGCCGGCCGGTGCTCGTGACGGCGAATAATCGGGCCCTCGGCCTCAACAACGGCGACGTGGGCGTCGTTGTGCCGGGCTCGGGCGAACGGCGGAAGGATGCGGCGTTTCCGGAGGGGAAGGGATTCCGGCTCGTCCCCGTCTCCCGGCTCGAGCACGTGGAAACCGTGCATGCCCTCACGATCCACAAGAGCCAGGGCTCGGAATACAGACACGTGGTCGTGGTGCTGCCGGAACAGCCGAGCCGGATCGTCACGCAGGAACTGCTCTACACGGGCGTGACCCGCGCCATCGACAGGGTGACGGTCGTCGGCTCCCGCGAGGTGATCGAGGCTGCGATCAAGAAGCCCATTCGCCGGGCCACCGGCCTTGCCGAGCGGCTCACCGCCAGCTGAAGCCGCCGGTTATTCGCCGAGGCTCCCTTCGAGCCGCGCGGCATGGTGATCGTGGCAGGTGAAGAAGATCACCTGCGCGTGCTGCGAGAACTCCCGGAGGATGTCCGCTGCGATGGCCATCCGCCCTGCGTCGAAATGCACGAGCGGGTCGTCGAGCATGAGGAAGCCACCGTGGGCCAAGTAGGCTTCCGCCATCGCCAAGCGAACGGCCAAGGCCAACGCGCCGCCGCCCCCATGCGAGAGTCGTTCCGGCGGCAGCGACACGGCACCCCGGACCACGTGCGCCGGCAACTGCCCGTCGAATTCCAGCGTCGCCTCGCCACTCGTCATCCGGGAGAACAGTGCGGCGACCTTGCCCCCAAACTCCTCGAGCGGGTCGTTCTCCGGATCCGCCGTGATTCGGTCGATCTCCTCCCGGATGCGGAGGTAGGCTCGGCCCTCTGCTTTCGCCCGTTGAAACCTCCGCTCGGCCGTCGCCCCCTCCTCGGCCACGTCTTCGCTGCGGCGGTCTGCAAGTCGAGTGGTCAGCTCGGCACACTTCTCCTTTTTCTCCGTGAGTCGCTCGTGCGCCTGGAGCTGGATCTTCTGGGCCTCGTCGAGCTTTGTAAGGAGCGTCTTCGGCGAGTCAAACTCCTCGGGCAACGTGGCCAGTGTCATCAGCTTGTCGGTGACCGTTTTCACGTCGGCTTTGACCTGGAGAAGCTTGTCCGCCAATGAGGTCTGATCGGCGTAGGCCCGCATCCAGTGATCGATGGACGCCTGATGCTTTTCCGCCTCGGTCTTCCCTTCCGCAAGTCCGTTGCGAATGGTTTCGAGTTCGGTCTCGATCTCGGCGATCTCCCGTGCCGCCGGGAGCTCGTCGATCCTCCTGACCGCTTCGGCCCAGTCGTCGAAGGATTGACCGCCGATCGCGCCGTTGTAGGCCGCTTTTTTCTCCTTGGCCATGGCTTCGGCATCGCGACGCTTTCCGGCCATGAGGCGTGCGTCTGCGGGCGTCGCCGCATGGCATGCGGCGAGTTCCTCGGCCAGCCGTCGGCGATCCGCTGTCAATGATTCGAAGAGCGCGTCCACGTCGTCACCGCCGCTCTCGACCGTGAGCGTCAAGCCGCCGGCCACCACCCGGACCCGAGCTTCGGCCGAGCCAGCGGTGCCGATTGGTCCGCGGAGCGTCTCGGCAGGCTCGACGCCCCGCTCGATCCTCAGCTCACCGGGTGTTTCCGCCTCGATCCGCCACGCCAGTTTTCGGGCCGCGAGCTTGGTCTCGGCGGCGGTGATGGCGGTGTGGAGCCGCTCGATCGCATCCAGCCGATCCTTGCCGACCGCGGGAATCCCTTGCGCGACTGCAGCGGCCTGTTCCCAGGCCTCCTTCGCCGCCTTGATCGCCGTGAAGGCTCGGCGGGCCGCAGCACCTGCCTGGCGAGCCTGCGCGTTTCGCAACTCGTCCTGCCGCTTGTCGCGCGTGTTCTCGAGTTCCGACTTTCGCCTCGCCCACTCCTTGATCGCCGCCTCTGCTCCGGGCCAGCCCCTGAATGCCTCTCCCAACGACGCCGCTTCGCCCTCGAGACGCGACTGCCGTTCGTCGAGCAGACTGCGTTCGTTCACATCGTTCCGCAGATGGCCATACTTCTGCAGGAAGGCTGCGGCGTCGGAGATGTGTTGTTCTTCCTCGGCCACCTTCCGGTTGATCTGATCGAGATCCCGCTCGAGTTCCAGAACCTCGTCGTGCTCGGCGACGAGTTCCTGCCAGGCATACCACGCCTTGAGAATCCCGCCGACTCCGTTCATCCACCGGTTCCCAAGGCCCCGCTCCTGCCCGGCTTGCCGTTCGGGCCGATCTCGCTGGTCATCCCAGCGACCGAAAGCCTTCTTGATCCTGTCTTCCAGTTCTCGCCTCAGCCGTTGCTCATCGACGTCAGCAGCGGCCCCGGCCCCGGCTTTCAGCAGGTCGCGGATGTCCCTCAGATCGGCCGCGTTTTCGTCGACGGCGTCAAGCGTGTGCTCGAGTTCCGCCTGCCCCGTAAAGAGCACGTGCCGAAAGGTCGCCTCGCTGTGACCGAGGATGGCGCCAAGCTGGCTCTGCACCTTGTGAGGATCCGCGACGGCCGTTGTCCCGTTGCTCAACAGGCTCGAGTGCCCGGCACCCCACCGCTTCGCTAACGTCCAGGTTGAGCCCCCGTGCTCGAACGTGAGCGTGACCTGGGCGTGATCGCCGCCCGGCTGGGGCAGCCACGGCTGCACGCTCTCCTTCAGCTGCGTCGGCGTGAGATTCGTCGGGGTGAAAAGAACGTGGAAGATCGCCTGCCGGAGCGTGGTCTTGCCCAACTCATTCGGTCCGTGAATCACCACCAGCGGCTTCGCCAAGTCTCGCGACTCAGCCGCAAAGCGACCAAACGGATGCAACCTGATGGCCTGGAGCCTCATGGCTGCGCGACCTTCTCGATGAGCTGGTGCGCGAGCGTTGCCGCGTCCGGATGCTCGGCATCTTCCAGCAAGGACGTCAGCAACCGATGGGCAAGCCCGCCGCTGCGGTACCTCGCCTCGATCTGGGCGGCGTCAATCCGGTCGTGGATATCGGATTCGTCCGTGAGGCTCAGGAAGCGCGGTCGTAGCCGGTCGATTCCGGCCCCGAGCTCAGCCTTCTCAGCCGCCGAGAGACGACCCGAGAGCTGGAGATCGAGGATCGTCGAGCCTGCATCGAAAGCCTCGCAACGCCGCACGAGGGCGGCGACATCGTCGGCCGAGACGAGTTCCTGATCGAGCCTTGTGAACGTCATCCGACCGGGTGAAAGCCGCTCGTATCGCGTCACCCGATCGCCATCGCACTCGATCCACCAGGCCGACCCGGCATGGCGACAGCGGAGCGAGTCGGGAGTAGGCGTGCCGGCCATGAAATAGGGCGATCGCTCTCCTGATCCCGTCGTTGGAAACGGCACGTGAATGTGGCCGAGCAGCCACGTCGCCACTCCGGCCGACTCGAGGGCCTCGGGCTCCATGTTGAAATACTGTCCCTCGGCATCGAGTCCCAGCCCCGTCACGTTGCCGTGGGCGATGCCTATCCGCACGCCCTCTCCACGCTCGCAGGCGGCCTCCGCGACCCAGCCGATCGTGGACTCGCGGCCGGTCTTTGACGGACATGGGCAGGGAAAGAAATGCACCGCCTGCCCATCGACGTGGTACGACCTTGCCGCAGGCTCCACGAGCAGGTCGATGTGGGCGTCGCCCTCGATAGCCTTGCCGAACCGCTTCCACACATCCGTTTCCGGACCGGCGAAGTGGTCGTGATTGCCGGGCACCACGATCACGGCCGTGCCGGCGAAGCCACGCAACAAGGCTGATGTGCGGTCGATATCCGCCGCCTTCACGCGAGTGGTATCGAAGAGGTCGCCGGCGACGACGAAGAAGTGGGCTGCCCGCTCGTTGGCGGCTTCCACGAGGCGGCCAAGTGCCGCGTATCGCTCCTCGACCAGATGCCTGGCCACGTCTGCGGGGTATCGCCGAAACGGCAGGCCGATGTGAGTGTCGGCGGTGTGAACGATGCGAACCGGCATGGGGTGAAACGCTCCTGCGACCGCTGACGAGGTGTGCTCGATGCTGTCTCCGATTCCGGCATTCGCTCCCCGATGATACCCGCACGTCGAGGATGAAATGAGGAGGACCACTTCGACGCCGCCGGTAACGAGGCTGCGGCCGACGACCGCCCCGCGCCCCCCGCGCCGTCCGGGCCATCCGCTGGACACCGTACGGGAAAAACCCTACGACACGGGCTGCGGGCCCGTAGCTCAGTGGTGAGAGCAGGGGACTCATAATCCCTTGGTCGTGTGTTCGAATCACACCGGGCCTAGTTTGATTGTCGGTTGATCGCCAGCGTCAATCCTCGGAGAATAGCGTCATGGTTTCCATGGACACGATTGAAGAGGTTGGCCTTCGTATTGGACGGCAG
>JAIOPD010000130.1 GCA_021414115.1 Planctomycetia bacterium | reverse complement strand
GACCCCGTGCTGGCCACGATCGAGATGCGGGCGGTGCCGCATTGGATGCCGTGGCAGGAGCGGCTGGGCTGGGTGACGCTCCGCATCATGTCGATCCATCATCTCGACACGTTTCGCCACTGGTTCGGCACGCCGCGGCGGGTGATCGCCTCGGTGCGTCCTGACCCGCGGACGGCCCGACAGTTTGCCCATGAAGACGGCATCGTGCTCGTGATCCTCGAATACGACTCGGGGCTCCGCTGCCTGACGATCGACGACGTGTGGGCCGGACCGGCCCGCGAAGGGGCCGAGGCCGACCTGGGCGTGCGGTTTCGCGTCGAGGGCACGGCGGGCATGGCACTGGGCGAGATCGGCTGGCCGGCATGGCCCGAACGCCGCCCGAGCACGCTCGACTACACGACGACGGCGGGAGGCTGGCAGCGACCCCGCTGGCCGGAGGCCTGGTTTCCCGATGCGTTCGTGGGGCCGATGGCCGAACTGCTCCGCGACCTTGAAGGCACGGCCCCGGCCAGCGCCACCGGCGACGACAACCTGCTCACGATGGCGGTCGTCGATGCCGCCTACCGCTCGGCCCACGAGCACCGGGCCGTGGAGGTCAGTGAGATCACCGCCCCCCATCCCAAGAAGCCCTGAGCGGAAGCGACGGGACCTGCGTAACCGGAATCTTCAAAGCCCATCGGGAGCCCCCCGCATGAAACTCGGCCTCATCAACTCGGCGTTCGCCCAGGCCGGCAAAGGCACCCGCTTCGGCCTCGAGAAAACGAAGGAACTCGGCTTCGACACGGTGGACATCTTCACTGACCCGCTCGACATCGACGCCGCCGAGCGGACCCTGATCACAGACACCTGCCGCGATCTCGACCTGCCGATCGTGAGCCTGTGCTGCGTGGCCCTCGGGCTCATCGACTTCAATCCGTCGGTGCGTCGGTTTCATATCGACCGCTGCCGGGCATTTCTCGATCTGGCGGCCGAACTGGGCTGCTCAAACCTGCTGCTCGTGCTCGGCGAATACGTCTGGCAGCAGGAGGTGATTCCCGCCGCCGAGCAGTGGCGGGCGGGCGTGGAGGCCGTCCGTGAACTGGGCCGCCATGCCGCCGACCGGGGCGTAAAGATCGCGATCGAACTCGAGCCCTTTACGCTGTCGCTCGTCAATTCGATCGACACGATGCTGGCGTTCCTCCGCGACGTCGGCCTGCCGAAAACGGTGCGGGCCAACTGCGACATCTCGCACCTCCATCTCGTCCACACGCCGCCGGCCGCAGTGGCCCGTCTCGCCGGCTGGATCGAGCACGTCCATCTCAGCGACTGTGACGGCCGCGTACATGGCGACCTGCCTCCGGGCCGGGGTGTGACGCCGATCGCCGAGTATCTCGCCGCGATTCGCAACACCGGCTACGACGGCGTCGTCAGCATCGAGCTCGAATATTCACCCGAGCCGGAACGGATCGTCGAGTGGGTGGCCGAAGCCTACGCCGAGACGGCGAGGATCATGCGCGAGACAGGCTGCCGGTAAGCCGCACGAGGTGAGACCATGAGCATCGCTCCCACCACCGATTCCGTGCCGCATCGCCCGGGCGACTACAGCCTCGTCGGCGACGACTCGCGGCGGGCCGTCGAGCAGGGATTGGCCGAGGCGGACTGGTATCAGACGCCGGTGCCGCGTGAGGTAATGCGCGACCTGCTCGAACGCCGCGACGGCCCCGCCCTTCGCGACACGATCCTCTGGTTCGCCCTGCTCGCGGCCTTCGGCACCGCGGGTTACCTGCTCTGGCCGAGCCCGTGGTGCATCGCTCCCTTCGCCGCCTACTGGGTGATCTACGGTTCCTCGTCCGATGCCCGGTGGCATGAGTTTGGCCATGGCACGGCGTTCAAGACCGACTGGCTCAACGACGTCTTCTACGAGATCGCGTCGTTCATGGTGATGCGGGAGAGCATCGTCTGGCGGTGGAGCCACACGCGGCACCATAGCGACACGATCGTGGTGGGCCGCGATCCGGAAATCGCGGTGCCGCGGCCGCCGAACGTGCGGCGGATGCTGGCAGGGTTCGTGGGCATTCCAGCCGCCATCAAGTATTTCCGCAGACTGGCCCTGCATGCCGCGGGCGGGCTCAGTGCGGAGGAAGCGACGTTGATCCCTGCCCGCGCCCAACGCGGCCTCGCTGTCCGCGCCCGCATCCACCTCGCGATCTACCTGGGCGTGATCGCACTCTGCTTCGCGACCCGGTCGCTCCTGCCGCTCGTGTTCGTCGGCCTGCCGAACATCCTCGGCGCCTGGCTGATGCCGATCTACGGCATTCCGCAGCACGCCGGCCTCGCCGAAAACGTGCTCGACCACCGGCTCAATAGCCGCACGATTCTCATGCATCCGGTGAACAGGTTTCTCTACTGGAACATGAACTACCACCTCGAGCACCATATGTTTCCGCTGGTGCCCTACCATGCGCTGCCACGGCTGCATGCGCTCGTGAAGCACGATCTGCCCGCCCCGTACCGCGGCCTGTGGGAAGCCTGGGCGGAGATCGTCCCCACCGTGCTGCGGCAGGTGAAGGATCCCGGGTATTACGTGCGGCGGAAGCTCCCCGCGCCGACGCACCGCGACGCGGCGACCGTTGCCGCGAAGACGATCTCGTCGAGCGACGCGCCCACTGCGGATGGCTGGGTGACGATTGGCCCGGCCAGCGTGCTCGGCCGCGCGGATGTGATCCGCTTCGACCACGGCGGCCGCACCTACGCGGTCGTCCGCACCGAGGACGACACGTTCCACGCTACCGACGGCATCTGCACCCACGGCAACACCCACCTCGCCACGGGCCTGGTGAAGGGCTGCCTCATCGAATGCCCGAAGCACAACGGCCGATTCGACGTCCGCGACGGATCACCGCAGCGGCCTCCGGTCTGCGTGCCGCTGGCCACCTACGCGGTGCGGAACGTGGACGGCATGCTCTCGATCAATGTCCGGGCGAGGGCAGGGCAGGGGGAAGTCACGGAAGAGGCCCCCCTGCGGTGTCGCGTCGTCTCCAATACGAACGTCGCTACGTTCATCCGGGAGCTCACGCTCGAGCCGCTGGCCGGCGAGCGGCGGCTCGACTACCAGGCTGGACAGTACGTCCAGTTGGCGATCCCGCCCTATGGCACGGTTCGCTTTGCCGACTTTCAGGTGCCGCCGCCGTTCGACGCAGTCTGGCGGGCCCACCATGTGTATGACCACGTAGCCGAGAACCACACACTCCAGCGCCGCAACTACTCGCTGGCGACGAACCCCGCGGCTGACGCCGTGCTGCGGTTCAACGTGCGGATCGCCACGCCGCCCCGCGGCCAGGATTGCCCCGCGGGCGTCGGGTCGGCCTACGCCTGGAGCCTCGCCCCGGGCGACACGGTGGAAGTGTTCGGGCCGTACGGCGATTTCTTGATCAAAACCACCGACGCCGAGATGGTCTACCTCGGAGGCGGCGCGGGCATGGCGCCGCTGCGGTCGCACCTGTCGCATCTCTTCGACACGCTCGAGACAGGCCGCCGCGTGAGCTTCTGGTACGGGGCGCGGTCCCGCCAGGAACTCTTCTATGTCG
Organism: Planctomycetia bacterium; assembly: GCA_021414115.1. Lineage (GTDB taxonomy): Bacteria > Planctomycetota > Planctomycetia > Pirellulales > UBA1268 > QWPN01. The sequence continues at coordinate 23,230 of JAIOPD010000130.1, read as the reverse complement.
AGTATTTCCAGAACCTGGCCCGGCGGTTTCCGAACTTCCGCTTCGAGATGGCGCTCTCCGAGCCGCTGCCCGACGACCAGTGGACGGGCCACGTGGGCCTCATCCACCAGGTCCTCGAACGGGAGTATCTCGCCGGCCATTCGCAGCCTGGGGCGATCGAATATTACCTCTGCGGCCCGCCCGCGATGATCGAGGCCGCCCGTGCGATGCTCGCGCGCCGCGACATCGATCAGGAGCGGATCGCGTTCGACGAGTTCTGAAAGAGAGGCCCGTCACGCCGAGGCGTGCGATACCTGCGCGAGACGTGAAACACTGCAGGCCACGGCCGCGCACTCATTCAATCGGATTGGCGGGACGGTCTGCCTCATAGGTTGCAATGAGTTCGTCGAGTTCGCGACTGGCTACGGGCTCCAGCATCTCGGCGCTCCATCGCTGAAGATACGCGATGTCGAGGTACCCTTTCTGCACGTGCAGGATGCCCTTGATGTCTTGCAGGTCCTTCTGCCGGTGGAAAGCCATTTTCAGCAGAATCAAGTCCTCGGCGGTTGTGACGCGGATCGTCCGACCATGAAACAGCCGGCCGAGGGCCCGCTTCAGGATCGATTGCTGCAAGGGCACGACCGGGACGAACAGCTCCACGCTCGTCGCCCGGCATGACAGCGTCATGTACTTGTCACGACGCACCTGTTCGAGCAAGGCGACGACCGTCACGGGCTGCGATCCCGACGCCTGTTCGATCTCGAAGCCCTGGAGATTCAAGGCGTCGGACAGCCGCTGGTAAACAATCGAGGGAACGGCGACAAGGCAGTCGGCGTCTTGCGTCGTGCGGGGCACGCCCCAAAAACTCGTGGCGACGGCTCCGCCGATCGCATACGGGACGGTGATCTGTTCACATACATCGACCAGGCGGAGGACGACATCCGCCAAGGCCGGCAGGTCATGACGTTGCATCGTCTTCAGTCCAGGACTCTCCAGGCCACGCGGACCGTCGCAGGTTTTTCCACCAGGGGGTAGGACGAGGGTCGAGAAGCCGAGCCGCGTCCCGACGGCGACGGCGTTCCGCTGCCGGCAGGCTCTCCATGATGGCTTCCTTCGTTCGATCCAAGCCGATAAAAACCTCCGCTCGCTCCTCCGGTGTCATGGCGAAGGTGTGTTTGGCATCGTTCGCAATCGATTCGCGTTCAGTGCGTCGAGGATAAGGAAGGCACGCCATGGGTCGCACTCGGCTCCGAACACTGGATATCGTGAGGATTCTACCCTCGCCAACCACAAGGTGTCTGCGGGTGTGCAAACGGGCATGTGCCACCGCATCCGGTCCGGCAACCGCCTGGAGCCGGGCGACGAAGCCCTCCAGCATCCCCGACGACCGTCTCTGGCGGCTCAGGTGAACTGGCCGTTAAGGGAGGCCTGGTTCTGCAGGCAGTTCGACGATGCGGACATTGCGGTAAGACACCGGCTTGCCCTCGTCCTGAAACCCGATCAGGCCCCGCAGGGGCCGGTCCTTCATGGCGGAGGTCGCCAGATCGAGATCGATCACCCGCTCGCCATTGAACTCGACCTGGAGGCTGGAGCCCGCGCAGGTGATCACGTAACGGTTCCACTCGCCAGGCTTGGCGAGTGCCTTGGTCTTCGCATGGTCTGGTCGCTGCACCCAGCCCCGGCCGCCGGCGCCGCACGGGCTGCGCTGCACGTGACGCTCAGGAGCACGAGGGCGACAAACGAATGCGGCTGGATGAAAGTCATGGAGTGCAGCTCCTGGGGTGATTCAATAGTGTGGACGACAGCCGCAGCCGGTGCCTGGAAAAGAACCGCTTGTTTTTGTACGGACGCGTCTTGGAATGGCAACGCATTTCGTGGAGCCTGCGCGACGACATCGTGCCCCCGCGTTGTACGATGCGGCCACCACTCCATCCACAAGGAAGTGCCATGCTTCATCTGCTGATGCCCGTCGCCGCGACTCTTTCGGTGGCCCTTGCCCAGGCCACGGCGTTCGCGGCCGATCCGATCACGGCCGATGTCGTGGTGTATGGCGACACGTCCGGCGGCGTCACCGCGGCTGTGCAGGCGAGCCGGATGGGCAAGACTGCGATCGTGATCTCGCCCACGGGCCATCTCGGCGGGATGAGCAGTAGCGGCCTCGGCTGGACAGACCTCGGCAACCGAGCCATTCTCGGCGGCTTGTCGCGCGAGTTTTACCACCGGGTCTACGAGCACTATCAAGGCGACGACGCGTGGGTGTATGAGCCGCGGGCCGGGTTTCGGAATCAAGGGCAGGGCGAGCCGTCCCTCGACCCAGCCGCCAAGCTGGCAACGACATTCGAGCCACACGTGGCCGAGGCCGCCTTCAACGACCTTGCCGCCGAGGCACAGGTGCGCCGGATCACTGGGCAGCTCGATCTGGCGCAGCCGGTACGGAAAGACGGCCCGCGCATCATGGCCCTGCGACTCGAAGACGGCACGGAGGTCGCGGGCAAGATGTTCATCGACGCCTCGTACGAGGGCGACCTGATGGCTGCCGCCGGTGTGTCGTTCGTGATCGGCCGCGAGGCCAATGCCGAATTCAAAGAGCGAGGCAACGGCATCGTCGGACCGCGGGCGGGCAACCAGCTTCCCGACGGGATCGATCCCTACCGTGTGGCCGGCGATGCAGCGAGTGGTCTGCTGCCGGGCGTCAATGAAGGCCTCGGGGGAAGCGTGGGGGATGCCGACCATCGCCTCCAGGCCTACTGCTACCGGATGGTGCTCACCGACGTGTCGGCCAATCGCGTGGCCATCGCCAAGCCCGCCGGTTACGACGAGGCCGATTACGAGATTCTGTTTCGGGCGATCGCTGCAGGGCAGCGGGATGGCTTTTTCAAGACGAGCCCGGTGCCCAACCGCAAAACCGATTCGAACAACCTCGGCGGGATCTCCTGCGATCTGATCGGCGGCAACTACGGCCCCGACTGGAACTGGGCGACGCTTTCTCATCAGCGGCGGGCAGAGGTGGCGGCACGCCATCGCGATTGGCAGCTCGGCCTCGTCTGGACGCTCCAGCAGCACCCGCGGGTGCCCGAGACGATTCGGGAGCACTACGCGAAGTGGGGCTTGCCCAAGGACGAATTTGCCGACAACGGCCACTGGCCGTATCACCTCTACGTTCGCGAGGCCCGCCGCATGCGGTCTGACTTCGTCATGACGGAGAACCACTGCCGGGGGCTCGCCCCCGTCGAAGATCCCGTGGGCCTCGGGGCCTACACACTCGATTCCCACCACGTGCAGCGAGTCGTCTCCAAGGGACAGGTGAAAAACGAGGGCGACATCCAGGCATCGCTGGGAGGCAAGCCGTATGCAATTGCCTACCGGTCGATCGTGCCGCGGGAAGCGGAGTGCCAGAACCTGCTCGTACCCTTGGCCTTGTCGGCCACGCACATCGCGTTTGGGTCGATCCGCATGGAGCCCGTGTTCATGACGCTCGGCCAGAGCGCGGCCACGGCGGCGTGCCTGGCGATCGATGCGGGCTCAGCAGTGCAACAGGTGCCCTATGAAAAGCTTCGCGACCGGCTCATCGCCGCCGGCCAGAAGCTGATCGTCGCATTTCCGAACAAGTGAGCGCAAGGCCCTTGCCATCAAGCCAAAAGCTTCAGTCAAGGTTGCTTGACGAATCGCCTTGATCAGTATACAAATAATCAGTTACCTGTTTGGATCCAAATCTCTCGGCTGGGTTCTCGATGTCCACCGCCGCCCGTTTTCAAACTCACTACACGGTGGCTGATTACCGGCACTGGGAAGGCCGGTGGGAACTGTGGAATGGCTTGGCGGTGGCGATGTCGCCGAGTGCGGGCGGACGCCATGCCAAGGTTCATGGACGCATCGTCGCGGCTTTGGCCAATGCCATCGATGCCTCCGGGTGCAACGCGACCGTTCTGGTCGAGATCGACTGGATCGTGTCACAAGACACGGTGGTCAAGCCCGACGTGACGGCCATCTGCGGATCGGAGCCGGCGGGGCATGTCGAGCGTCCACCCGCTCTGGTCGTCGAGATTCTTTCTGACGCCACTCGCGACCGCGACCTTGTCTTCAAACGGGACTTGTACGCGGCCCAGGGCGTCAGGTGGTACATCATTCTGGATCCCGATGCGGGCACGATCCTGCCCCTGCGGCTCACCGCTGGCCAGGAATATGCGAGCCCGCCTGATCAGCACGGGCCATCACTCGTGATCGATCTCTGCGACGATTGCCGCATTGATCTCGATGCTACCCGGATTTTTTGCTGAGCACTGACCTACCCGGCCCGCACTGCGTGCTGCACGCCGAACCGGAAATACAACTCGCGTGGAGCAAGCGCATTTGAACGACAGCAGCAGGAACCAGGGATGGTCGGCATTCTGCCCGATGAACTCGCAGGCCTCCTGCAGCCCAGCTCATCTCGTCTACATACAGGACGAGGATGTTCGGCTTGCCAGACGCTGGGCTCGCCGCTGGGCCTTGCTCCCCGAGCGATGTGGTCGCCACGCCCGAGGGGATGACGGCGGCCAGCAGGATTCCTGTGACAGTTTTTCCCATCGCTCGCACTGACTCCATGGTGTGACGCTACGGCCGCTGCGGCATTCCGAAATCCGCGATCCAGCGATCGTGAATCTGCTGAAGGCGAGTCACCACATCTGGGTGATCCTTCGCTACGTCCGCGGTCTCTCGAGCGTCGGACGCGATTGCATACAGTTCGTACCGTACAGGCCCTCGCAGACTCCGCACGCCGCTCCATCCCACGATTGGAACGTCAGCGACTCATCAAAGCCCCGGTCATTCGGGTTCAGACCGTCACCGTGACCGAGATGCCACTTTGCTCACTGCCGTGGCTTACGAAGCGCCGTCGGGCTGCTTCGTTTTCGCGTCACGGCGTGAATGCCTCAGACACGATTGAGAGGCGGATTTCCTGGCAACTGGCGGCGGACTCCTCACGACGACAGAATCATTCCATGCCTGACTGGATTTTCAGCGACTCCGCGACCGAGACAGCGACGCTGGCAACACTCGCCGCACGGCTCGCCGCGGCCATCGTGTGCGGCCTCGTGGTGGCGGCGATCTACCGTGCTACTCGCGGCCGCGAGCGAGTCGCCGCGTCGTTCCCCGGCACGCTCGTGATGCTCTGCGTGCTCATCGCGATGGTCACGCAGGTGATCGGCCAAAACGTGGCGCTGGCCTTCAGCCTCGTGGGTGCCCTGTCGATCGTGCGGTTCCGCACCGTCGTGCAAGACACCAAAGACACGGCATTCGTCATCTTCGCGGTCGCCGTCGGCATGGCCATCGGCGCGGGCCAGCCTCTGGTCGCCATCTGCGGCACCGTGGCGGCTGGCTCGGTTGCCTGGATGTTTCACGACCGGCCGGATGATCGATCCGGCCGCGGAGGCCAGCCATTCGAACTGACGATTCGCATGGCGGCCGATGCGGCCGCCGAGCCACTCGTGCAAGACGTGCTCGCCCGCCACGGAGCGACTGCAGAGCCGGCTCACTGTGGCACCGCGAAGAAGGGCACGGCGCTGCGGACCGCCTACCGCCTCCGCCTGCCGTCCGACACACCGCCCCACGGGCTCGTTCGTGATCTCACGACGATCGCCGGCGTGCAGGCAGTGAGCCTGCGGCGAGTCGCACGCAACGCATAAACCGAGAATGAGTATGGCAAGCTCGTACTGCTACCGGGTTTTTCTGTTCGCCTGCGTGCTCTTCCTCGCAGCCGTTGCGCCGGCAGATTTCGTGACGGCGGGAGATGATGCGGAGCGGGATGCGGCGGCGGCTCTGCTGTTCGAGCAGGGGGCCGTGCCGCGGCTCGAGGTCCGGCTGACCGAAGAGGCGGCCGAGTCGCTTCGCCGCGATCCGCGGGCTTGGACCACGTGCACGCTCGTCGAGAACGGGGAAACCTCGTACGACGAGGTGGCGGTGAAGATCAAGGGTGGCTATGGCAGCACCCGCGACCTCGACGACCGACCCGCCTTCACGCTCAACATGGATAAGCACGTCCCTGGCCGCCGGTTTCACGGCCTCGACAAGTTTCACCTCAACAACTCCGTGCAAGACGACTCGCTCCTCCGCGAACTCCTCGGATCGGCGATCGTGCGGGCTGCGGGCATCCCCACCCCGCGGGTAACGCACGCCCGCGTGTGGATCGACGGCCGGGATGTGGGCCTCTACGTGCTCAAGGAGTCCTTCGACAAGGACTTTCTGCGTCGGTCATTTCCGCGGCCGGATGGCAACCTCTATGACGGAGGCCTCTTGCAGGACATCGACGACGGCCTGGAACGAGACGAAGGAGATCGCGGCGAGCCGGGCGACGATCTGGCAGAGCTGACGACCGTCTGCCGCACGCTCGACGACGCCACCCGCTGCCAGGCGATCGAGGCGCGGCTCGATGTGGAGAGCTTTCTTACGTTCGCTGCGGTCGAGGCGATGACAGGCCATTGGGACGGCTACTGCTCGATGCGCAACAACTACCGGATCTACATGGATCCCGACGCCGATGGCCGAGCCCGGTTTCTGCCACATGGCATGGATCAGATTTTCGGGGATGCGGGGGCGCGGATCCTCGAGCCTCCTGCAGCCCTCGTGGCGATGGCCGTGCTGGAGAACCCGGTCTGGCGGCGACGGTATCGGGAGCGAGTGCGGGAGCTCCTGCCGCTCTTTGCCGCCGAAGAACGGCTGCTGCCGCTGCTCGATGCGACGGCCGAGCGGCTGCGACCGATCGTGCTCGACATGGGGCCGGAGCCACTGGAACGGTTCTCGACGGCCGTTCAGGACGTGCGGCATCTCCTCGTCGCCCGCGAGGCGAGTCTGCGCGAGCAGGCCGAGGCGCCGGAGCCCATTGTCTGGCCCACGCGGCTCCAGGCCGCCGTGCGAGCGCTCAACGCCGCCGCCACCGCAACCGAGGAGCTATCGATTCCTGACGCGCAGGCCACCGACTTTCTGCGGGCCAACGTGCCGTGGTTCGAGTGCCCCGATCCTGAGCTCGAGCACGAGTTCTACCGCCGCTGGTGGACGCTCCGCAGGCACGTCCGGCACACCGACACAGGCTCTGTCATCGCAAACCTGCCGCCCGAATTCGGCGCGCCACTCTCCGAGGTGCGGTGGCTCCGCGACCTGCGGGTCAGCGGCCTGGATGCGCTCCCGTCGCCCGAGGCGGCCGCGGACGGCCCGCGGTCCTGCGATTCGATCATCACCGAGATCATCGGTCTGAAGCTCCATCCCGACACCACGGTCGAGGTGCATCCGTCGCCGCCGCAGGACTGGAAGTGGTTCGCGATGGATCGCATTGCGTATCACGGCCGACTGCTCACGATCGTCTGGGACGACACGGGCGAGCATTACGGCCAAGGCCCTGGCCTCCGCCTGCTGGTCGATGGCCAGGAAGTCGCCCGCGCCGACTCGCTCCGCCGCCTCGTCGGCCGTCTGCCGTGAGGGCCGGGCTAGGCCGCGGCACAAGCCCGAACCGCCATTCATTCCCCCACAGGCCCCGCGGCCGGTGAAGCGGCGATGGCTTCGGCAACGGTTTTCTGACCCAACTGTGTGCGGCCGGGGAACGGGCCGTTCACGGTTCCCTGTGGCCAGGTCGCCGGATCGGCATAGCGGTCGTCATCCCCATAGTCGCGCTGCAGCCGCTCGAGTTCGGCCTTCAAGTCGGCGAAGAGTGCGGCTACCTGCGGTGATTTGGCCTCGGCCTCGTTGAACAGGAGGTTGCGCTGCTCGTGCGGATCGGCAACGAGGTCGAAGAGTTCGTAGCTGCCCTGCTTGAAATAGTGGATCAGCTTGTGCGTTTTGGTCCGCACGCCGTAATGGGCCCGCGTGTCGTGGTCGCCAGGGTCGTGGTAGTAGCGGTAGTACACGCTCTGCCGCCAATCGGCGGGCTTTTCGCCTCGTAACAGCGGCGCGAGACTACGGCCCTGCATCGAGTCCGGCACGGGCACACCGGCCAGGTCGAGAAACGTCGGGGCAAGATCGATGTTCGCAACGAACGCATCGGGCGTGAGGCCTTCCTGGATGCCAGGCCCCCGCGCGAGGAGCGGCGTTTTCAGGCCCGGCTCGTACATGAACCGCTTGTCGTAGAGGCCGAGGTCGCCGAGATACCAGCCGTTGTCGGTCGAGTAGATCACGATCGTATCGTCGGCAAGGCCCTGCCGCTCAAGCTCGTCGAGCATCCTGCCCACGCTGTCGTCCACGCCCTGCACGCAGGCCAGATAGTCCCGCATGAACTGCTGATACTTCCAGCGGACGGCGTCTTTTCCGGTGAGCGTCGCTCCTCCGGCCTCGATCGAGTCGGGCTTCCTTGACAGCCATTCATTCCGTTCTTTGCCCGTGAGCTTCGCCGGCGGATCGAGCTTGAGGTCCCGGTTCGTGAGATCCCGGGCGATCGTCTGCTTGTTGGCGGGCAGGGCAGTGGGCCTGGTCGCGTAGTCGTCGAAGAGCGTCGCCGGCTCGGGAAACACGGCATCTTTGAACTTCGCCTTGTTGCGGGCGTCCGGCTCCCACTCGCGATGCGGGGCCTTGTGGTGGAGCATGAGGAAAAACGGCTTGTCGCGAGGCCGCGTTTTCAGGAACTCGATGCCGAGGTCGGTGGTGATGTCGGTACAGTGACCATCGATCGAGAGCACGCTCCCGGGCACGAGAAACGACGGGTTCTGATAGGCCCCCTGGCCGGGCAGCACGATCCAGCGATCAAACCCCGTGGGGTCGGTGCCGAGATGCCACTTCCCGACCATGCCGGTGTGGTAGCCGGCCCGCTGCAGATGCTTCGCGACGTGGTCGCGCGAGCCGTCGAAGGCGTTGAACACGGGCACGCCGTTGGCATGTGAATACTGGCCGGTGAGCAGTGTGGCCCGACTCGGCGTGCAGATGGAGTTGGTGACGAAGGAGTTGGTGAACCGGGCGCCCGCGGCGGCCAGCCGGTCGAGGTGCGGCGTGGAGTTGACCTTCGAGCCGTAGCAGGAGAGCGCGTGCTGCGCGTGGTCGTCAGAGAAAATGAAGAGAATGTTCGGCCGCTTGGGAGCGTGTGTGGTGTCCGCGGCTCGGGTGGCGATTTCCTTCTGCCACTCCTGCCAGTGGTCGTCCACCTCCGCCATCAGCGGCTTGGGTGACCAGTCGTCGTTGTAGAGCGCGAACTTGTCACGACTCGATGCGGTGACATTCACGAAGTCCCAGCCCAAGCCCGTGCCCTGGGCCAGCGTGCTGCGGAGCATGGCCGGTACATCGGCCGGCTTGTAGTCCGAGCCGTTGAGCGTCATGTGCTCGCTGATCGCCCAGGTGCGATTGAGCCGCTTCCGCACGTCCCACACGTTGCGGTAGGCACATTCGTTCGGCCCGCGTGTGTCGTTCCGCCAGTGCCAGTTCACCTGGATGATGTCGGCACAGGTGAGGGCCTCGAGGAAGCGGACCGAGTCGCCGTTCCGCCGCGGCATTGTCGCATTACACGTTTCCAGGTAGTCCACGGCGATGTAGGCGTCTATTCCGGCGACGTCGCGAAATGCCGCCGCATCGCCATTCACCCAGTCGGCGAGCGACTCCGCGCGAAACCGCAGCCAGACCGGATCACTGCGAAACTTCCCCGGCACGGGAAACCGCTCGGGCCAGGCGGGGCCGGCGAGACCGGCCTTCGTCAGCCATGCCTCATAGGCCTGCTTCGCATTGACGCTGTAGTCGATGTCCTGATGTCCCATGAACTGCGGCTCGACTGTCGTCTCGTAGAACAGGATCTTCTGGTGGGGCACGCCGGCGACGATAGCCCGGATGAAGCCATGGACGGCCGCGCGGTAGCCGGGGTGGTGGAGGGAGGGCACCGCCGTCTTGAAGCCGTATTCGAGATCGCGAGTCTCCTTGCCCTCCGCGTTGATCGCGATGGCCTCGGGATACCGTTTCCAGAACGGATCGGGAATCTTGCCGCCCCCCACGCCATACGTCTCGACCGACAGGCAGGGAAACATGCCCCTGGCATGGATCGCGTCGATGAGCCGGGCGAGCGGTTCGAGCGACACGTCGATCGTGCCGTCCGCGTCCTTGTCGAAGTGGTGCCAGTAGCAGTTGAGCTCGAGGGCGTTGAAGCCCTTGGCCTGAAGCGTGTCGAGCGTGTCGGCGAGTTTCTGGCAGGCTGCCGGGTCGGCGAAGTTTCGCAGCGGCTTGCCGATCTTCAGAAACACCCACCGGCCATCGACATGGAGCCGGCCGTCGCGGAGCGTCCAATCGCCGCTGCGGGCCTCGCTCGCCGGCGAGGTCTGGGGCCACGCAACGAGGGCCGCGAAGAGAACGAAAAGCAGGCGGGCGACATTCATGGTGACGGCTCTCAGGGGATTCGACATCGTGCATACCTGGCAGAAGGATTGGAAGCAGCACGCACTCTCTTGTCAAAGCATTTCGCGAGCCCTGCAAGGCGGAAGAGCAGGGCGGGGAGTACGATCAAAGGTGTCGTTGCGGGCCTACGGTAGATACCCAGGGAGTTTGGCGCACCATGCGCGGCCTTCGTCGCCTCACAGTCGGTCTCACCTTCGCGATTGCGGGCTTTGCGGCCGCGGCCCATCCTCAGGGTTCCGAAGGCGACGCGGCTGCTGGCCCGAGGCCCAACGTGGTCTACATCTTGGCCGATGACGTCGGCTGGGGTGATCTCTCGTGCCATGGCGGCTCTGTGCCGACGCCGGCGATCGACCAGCTCTTCGACGCCGGCATCGAGCTGACTGCGTGCATGAGCTGGTGCGTCTGCTCGCCGACCCGTGCGATGCTGCTCACTGGCCGGCATCCGATCCGCGTCAGCACCGGTCCGCGGGTGGGGGGAGAGCTTCCGGCCGATGAAACGACGATCGCCGAGGTGTTTCGCGATGCCGGCTATCGCACCGGGATCTTCGGCAAGTGGCATAACGGCGACGAGCCCGACACGCCGGCCTACCGGGCAGCCTTCGCCGAGGCGTGGAAAAACTTTCCCCGCAAGAAGCCGCGGTTTGGCCTGGGCGTGAATGCCCACGGCTTCGATGAGGCGTGGGTGTATTACGGCGGTGGCGGCGACTTTTTTACTCGCCGCAATCTCCGGGATATCGGCCCCGTGACCTGGTGGCACAACCGCGAACTGCGGCCCGACGACACGGGCTACACCGAAGACCTGATCGTTGACCGGGCCTGCGAATTCATCCGGGCATCGGACGGCAAGCCGTTCTTCTGCTACGTCCCCTTCCATCTGGTGCATGAGCCGCTGCAGGCCAAGGAAGAAGACATGGCCGCCGTCGATCCGGCGATCACCGATCCCACGAAGCGGGCCTATGCGGCGATGCTGCACGCGATGGACAAGAACGTTGCACGACTGCTGGCGACGCTCAATGAAACAGGCCTCCGCGACGACACGATCGTCGTGTTCACGAGCGACAACGGGGCCACGCCGCGGGGCAACAATCATCCGCTTCGCGGCGGCAAACATTCGCTCTACGACGGGGGCGTGCGGGCGGCCACGGTCATCCACTGGCCTGCAGGCGGCCTGCAAGGCCCCGAGTGGAACGGCCTCTGCAGCAGCCTCGACATGCTCCCGACGCTTGCCAGCCTGGCCGGCGTGCCGGTGCCGGGCGACCTGAAGCTCGATGGCAAAGACGTCTCCACATCGCTTCGCTCCGGCGGAGCCACGCCGGTCGAAAGCATGTATTGGGTCTGGCACGGCACCGATGCGATCCGCACTCAGCGGTGGAAACTGCATCGCACGGCCACTCGTGTGGACCTCTACGACATGGATACCGATCCCGCGGAATCCACGAACGTCGCGGCCGCCCACACTGACGTGGTGGCCGATCTCACTGCACGCATGGACGCCTGGGCCACGTCGCTCGCCGTCGCGCTCACCCACAAGCCGCCGCGGCTTGATGGCGAAGCCGCACCTGCCGGCGACGTGCTCGAGATCACTGTTACGGTCACGCCCGAATCGAAGCCGGGCGACCTCTTGGTCGTACCCTTCGCCACGTTCGAGGGCGATATCTTCGCCACCGATCTTCTCGCCGTGGACGTGACAACGATGCCCGGCAGCTTGGTGTCGGGCTTCTTCATCTCGCCGCTCGAGTATGTCCGCGATACCGTGCATCCTGCCTTCCGCAAGGGAGACGGCATCGATCAATTCGGGCGGGAGCAGGCGGCCGGGCCGGCGATTCGTGGTGGCCCGGGCACCTGGGAGCATCGTATCGCGGGGCTTTCGAGCCTCGCCCCGAACATCCAGCTGGGACTGGCGGCCGCGTTCCGCGGCGGCAAGCCGGGCACCTTTACGATCCGCATCGACAACGTCTCGATCCGTCACCTCGACGGCTCGACGTCGCCTATCTGGACCGACGCCTCCCATACCCAGGCCCGGCCCATCCGCGACACGGCGGCCTTCACGGACGTGAAGGTGCGGACGGTCTCTCCACACGCTCCGCGCAGCCGCTGACCTCGTCCTTGCCCGTTAGGTAGCAGATTGCTACCATTACGGCATGAGTCAGCCCGTCAAGCTTTCCGACGCTCTCGTGCTCGACGCCCGTCGGATCGGTCCGCTCACCGAACGGTCGATCGCCGGACAGATCGAGTTCTGGGCACAGCTTGGCCGGGCCGTCGAGCCGCTCTTGTCGGGAGAACGTGCGCTCGCCCTTCGCCGCGCCGGCGACGAGCAGACGCTCTCGGAACTGGTGGCCAGCGTCGACTCTCCACAGGGTCGGCAGCGAGTCGCCGACCTCCTCGCCACACAGCCGTTTCCTCATTACGAGCCGGCGGCTGGCAGGCCGGGCTTGCTTGTGCGCATCGAGAAGGACGGCACGCGATCCATCGGCCGGTTCGTCCGCGGTGCGTTTCGAGTCGCCCAGGACACACCGCGGCGCCGCCCAGGCCGCGCGGGGCGATGAACTGGGCCTGGCTGGATCGCCGCCCGCTGGCGCTTGCGATTGCCGGACCGAACGGCGCCGGCAAGACGACGTTTTATCACGCCCATGTGGCCGCTTCCGGCCTGCGAATCGTCAATGCCGATCGGATTGCCGCGGAGTTGGCGATCGATGCATATGCCGCGGCTGAGATCGCAGGGAGAATCCGGAACGAGTTGGTCGTCGCAGGCGAGAGCTTTGCCTTTGAAACGGTCTTCTCCGATCCGGTGGGCGACAAAGTCGGGTTCCTCGAAGCATGTGCCCGCCGGGACTACACAAGCGCATTGATCTTTATTGGATTGGCCTCGCCCGCTCTTTCGGCAGATCGGGTCGCGATGCGCGTGTCGCAGGGCGGCCATGGCGTACCGGCCGACAAGCTCCGCCAACGCTTTCCTCGCACGCTTGCGAATCTACGAGTGGCAATCACACGCGTGCCGCATGTGGTCGTCTTCGACAACAGCGACTTGGCTCGCCCGTACCGGCTGATTGCCTCGTTCGAGAACGGCGTCTTCGTCCAATCCCCGGCGCTGCCCGCACAGCGCGCATGGCCGCTCTGGTTCCGCCGTGTCATGGCTCCCCGGTGATACCTAAGGGGACTCTCCGGTGCCTGCCTCCACGACTGCGATCGTGGCGGCGTGTTTCATCGCCGGGCTCGTGATGAAACGGAACGACTTGCGATCGGAGGCGATCACACGGATCCGGGCCGACCGGCATTCCGACACGTAGATCGTGCCGTCGGGCAGCCGCACGAACCCACTCGGCCAGTTGAGCTGCTCGTCAGCAGGCGCCTCGTCGCCGCCATACTTCCAGACTGTCTTTCCCGCAGAATCGACCTCGATCAGGAAGTAGCCTTTCTTACCGGCTCCCGCGCCACTCGAGATGAGCGTGTTGCCGTTCTCCAGCCGCTGGGCGAGATAGGGGAAGGGCAGTTCATATTGCCAGACGATCTCCTTGGCCGGATTCACCTCCAGCACCACGTGGTTCGACGAGGCGCAGATGAGCGTGTTGCCATTGGCAAGCCGCCGCACCTGCCGCATCGACGGCTTCCCCGGCACGTCGTACCGCCATACGACCGCTTTATCGGGCGTGACGTCGATGATCGCGTGGGCGGCGTTATCGGCGATCATCGTGTTGCCGTTCGCGAGTCGCTGGCACGACTCCGGATTCCCGACGACCGGCTTACCCACCTCCCAGACGATCTTCCTGTCGGGTGTGACTTCCTGGACGACGCCCGGGTTGATGAGCAGGTTGCCGTTTTCGAGCACCTGCACGTCGTGGGAGTTCCTGTTGGGGAAGCTCCAGAGCTTCGTGCCGTCTTCGGCGAACTTGACGACCTCGCCAGTCTCATGATCGGCACCGTAGATGTGGAACTCCGCACGGGCGGCTTCCGTGGCAAGAGCCGCACAGCATGCGAACGCGATGCCCAGACCAGCGAGCCTTGTCATAGCTTTTTTCTCCATCCGGGATTGGGACATTGGCGTACCGGGGCCGAAGCCTAGCGGACATCGCCACAGCCCAGCATACGTTCCCACGTAAGCGGCATGCGTTTGCTCGTCTCGCTGTGCTGACAAACATACGTTTCGCGTGGCCGAAAGCATGGATGACGATACAGAACTGGGTAAGAATGCATTCGTGAGCACGATCGGGTTCGGTCGCTGCAGCATCGAGATCATCAGCATGGATCTGCGACACACGTTCTCTCAGCTGTCCTCCACGCTGCGTTCTGCGGCCGTGCTCGGCGCGGCTCTTGGTTGCGCCTCGTCGGGGCTGGCGGAACCGTCGGACGACTCGTTCTCGCCCGAGCAGATCGCCTTCTTCGAGTCGAAGATCCGGCCGATCTTTGTCGAGCACTGCTGGAAGTGCCACGCGGCCGACGAGAAGGGCAGCCTGCGACTCGACTCCCGCGACACGGCGCTCGCCGGCGGCGACTCGGGGCCTGCGATCGTGCCAGGCAAGCCCGATGAAAGCCTGATGGTCACGGCGGTGCGGTACACCGATCCGTCGTATCATATGCCCCCTTCCGGAAAGCTGCCGGCCGCCGCGATCAAGGCGATCGAGGAGTGGGTGGCGATGGGCTCGCCATATCCGGGAGCGACGAAGTCGGCGGGTGCCGGTGCGGTGCGGCGGGGCGAGTTCACCGTCAGCGACGAGGATCGCGAGCACTGGGCATACAAGTCAGTGAAACGTCCGGCAGTGCCAGCCATCTCGGAGGCGTCGCCTATCGATGCCTTCCTCGACGAGAAACTGGCGGTCCGGAAGATCACTGGCAATCCGCAGGCCACGCCGCGGGAACTCGTCCGCCGCGCCTGGTTCGACCTCGTCGGCCTGCCGCCGCCGATCGAGGAAGTCGAGGCCTTCGAGCGGAATCCCTCCGACGAGGCGTGGCGAAGCTTGATCGACCGGCTGTTCGCGATGCCGGCCTACGGCGAACGCTGGGGCCGGCACTGGCTCGACGTCGTTCGCTTCGCCCAGACCAATGGCTATGAACGCGACGGTGAAAAGCCGTTTGCCTGGCGGTATCGCGACTGGGTGATCGCCGCCTTCAACGATGACATGCCCTACGATCAGTTCGTACGCGAGCAGGTGGCCGGTGATCTGCTCGAGCCACGGACCGACTCAGGGCTGATCGCCAGCGGCTTCTGGCATCTCGGCACCTGGGACGATGAGCCGGATGACGGACGGCTCGCCCGGTACGACGAACTCGACGACATGATCTCGACCGTCGGCCAGGGGTTTCTGGGCACGACGATCAACTGCGCCCGCTGCCACGACCACAAGTTCGATCCCCTCGGCCAGAAGGACTACTACAGCCTGCTCGGCATGGTGCATTCGATCCGTCGCTATAGCCCGAAATACGGCACCGAAAAGCGGAAGAAGAAAGACACGCCTGACGAAGAGGAGGTCGTCGAGGTGAAGCCCGACGCCTTCGCGAAGCTGTCGCAAGAGGGTGACTGGGCACTGTGCGCGATCGACGGGAAGCAGCCGCCCAAGACCCATGTGTTCATCCGTGGCAACCCCGGCATGCCCGGCGCCGAAGTGACGCCTGGCATTCCGGAGGTGCTCAAAGGAGTCGTGCCCGACGCGCATCTCGCAGACCTCGCCGGTCGTCGGGCACTCGCCGCCTGGATCGCGAGCCCGGCCAATCCGCTCACCGCCCGCGTGATGGTCAATCGGATCTGGCTGCACCACTTCGGCCGGGCTCTGGTGCCCACGCCGAACGACTTCGGCTTCGCCGGCGAGCCGCCCACGCACGAGCAGCTGCTCGACTGGCTGGCCGCCGAATTCATGGAGCACGGCTGGAGCATGAAGCATCTGCACCGCACGATCATGACGTCGGAGGCCTACCGCCGCAGTTCCCGCGCCGACCGCGAAGAGTGCATCGCCGTCGACGAGGGCAACGAGCTCGTGTGGCGGCAGAACCGCCGCCGGCTGGAGGCCGAGGCGATCCGCGATTCGTTCCTCGCGGCGGCCGGCGCGCTGAATCCCGAGCCGGGCGGCCGCGGCTTCTTCACGACGCTCGGCGGCGACTGCCTCGCCGGCCAGTCGAAACCGGGCAAGGGCTGGGAAATCTCCCCGGCCGAGCAGCAATGCCGACGCAGCGTGTATGGCTTCGTGAAGCGGACGCTCCTGCTTCCGGAACTCGAGAGTTTCGACTACACGAACACGACGAGTTCCGTGGGCGAGCGGTCGGTGACGACGGTGTCGCCGCAGGCGCTCCTGCTCACCAACGGTGCGTTCGCCCGCCGGCAGGCCGATGTGATGGCGAAGCGGATCGCCGGTGAGGTCGAGCGGGCGGGCGACGACAGCGCGGCTGACGAGCGGTTCGTGGTCCGCGCCTACGAGCGGGCGCTCGCGCGGCGGCCGACGGCCGCGGAGCGGGAGATCGCCGGCGCCTATCTGCGGCGGCAGCGGTCGGCCTGGGCCGCGACGGCCGACACCGTGTCGCTCGTGCCGCTCGTGCCCTCGGCCCTCGTGGGGGAATACCGAAGCCGGCTCAGCGCGGAGCAGATCCTGGCCGTCGCGCCGGCCGGCTGGCAGGTGGGCGGGGGCGTGTGGGGCGGCGGCTACGAGGGGGGCCAGAACCTCGATCCCCTGACGGGCCCGTTCGCGCTCTGGCGGCCGTCCGGCGACAGCGAGCCGGCCGCCGGCTTCGAAGCGCAGGGAAGGTTCGCGGAGGGCGCCGTCGAGGTGGAACTGTTCGTGCGCGGCGCGACGGAATTGGCCGCCGTGGTCATCCGCGGACTCGTCAAAGGGGAGAAGCTCACCGAACGATTTACCGGATACGAACTGGCGATCGTGCCCCCGCTGAAGGCGATCGAACTGCGGAAGGCGACCGCGAAAGGCAGCCAGGTGCTCGCGTCGGCGAAGCGGGAGCTCACGCCCGACGCCTGGGTGCACGTGCGGCTCGAGACGGTGGGTGGCCGGATCACGGCCACGCTGGACCGCGAGTCGACGCCGATCCTCACGGCTGAAGATCCCGAGCCGCTCGACCGCCCGGGTCACGTCGGCCTGCGCACCTGGGGCGCGAGCCTCGATGCGCGGCAGGTGGTCGCCCGGCCCGTCGGCGGCGACCCCGTGCGCATCGACCCCGCCCAGCCGCCGACGCCCGCCGAGGCGGCGGCACGGGCCGAGCGGGATCTGTGCCTCTTGATCCTCAACCTTAACGAGATGCTGTATGTCGACTGATCCCATGCATGCCGGCTGCTGCGGCACGCGTCGCGAGTTCCTCTGGGAGACGGGCGCCGGCTTCACGGGGCTCGCGCTGGCGAGTCTGCTGGCCCGCGATGGATTCCTGCCTTCGGCCCGCGCCGCCGCCCTCGCGCCGGCCGCCAATCCGCTGGCCGTGAAGCCGCCACACCGTCCGACGAAGGCCAAGGCCTGCATCTTTCTCTACATGTACGGCGGTCCGTCGCAGATGGACACCTTCGACTACAAGCCGGAGCTGCAGAAGCGTGACGGCCAGGAACTCGAGATCGAGATCCGCCGCCGCAGCATCCAAAAGCAGAAGATCCTGGGCTCGAAGCGGAAGTTCTCGCAGCACGGCGAGTCGGGGCTCTGGTGCTCCGACGCCTTCCCGCACATCGCCCGGCACATGGACGAACTGGCGGTGATCAAGAGTCTCTATGCCGACTCGTTCGCCCACGGCTCCGCCAACCTGCAGATGAACACGGGCCGCATCCTGCAGGGCTATCCGTCGCTGGGCAGCTGGCTCGGCTACGGCCTCGGGAGCGTGAACGAGAACCTGCCCGCATTCGTCGTCATGCTCGATCCCCGCGGCGGCCCGATCCCGGGCGCTGCCAACTGGGCGAGCGGCTTCATGCCCGCCGCCTACCAGGGCACGGTGTTTCGCTCGACCGGCGAGCCGATCCTCGGCCTCGACGGGCCGAGCGGCGTGACGCGGTCTATGCAGCGTGACTCCGTGGACACGCTCGCCGCGTTGAACGGCATCCATGCCGCCGATCGCGCTGGCGCGTCGGAACTGGCCGCCCGCATCGCCAGCTACGAGCTCGCCTTTCAGCTGCAGTCGAGCGCACCCGAGCTGCTCGACCTCTCGGCCGAAGACGACCGCACGCTCGCAGCCTACGGCCTCTACGACAAACACACCGACCACCCGATGGCCGGCGGCACGCAGCATTCGCTCGCGATCGGCCCGGCCACCTTCGGCCGCCAGTGCCTCGTGGCCCGGCGGCTCGTCGAACGGGGAGTGCGGTTCGTGCAGATCTACTCTGGCGGCGGCCACCAGCAACAGAACTGGGACGCCCACTTCGGCATGGAGCAGAATCTCAACATTCACTGTCCGGAGGTGGACAAGCCGATCGGCGCGTTGCTCGGCGATCTCAAGGCCCGGGGCCTGCTCGACAGCACGCTCGTGGTCTGGGGAGGCGAGTTCGGCCGCCAGCCGGTAAGCCAGGGGGCCAACGGCCGCGACCACAACCCGAAGGGCTTCACCTACTGGCTCGCGGGCGGCGGCGTGAAGAAGGGCGTCAGCTACGGCGAAACAGACGACCTCGGGCACGAGGCGGTCGTGAACCGGCATCACATTCGCGACCTCCACGCCACGATCCTGCACCTCATGGGGCTCGAACCGGAACGGCTCACCTACTTCTACAACGGCCTCGACCAGAAACTGACCGGCGTACAGCCGGCGCACCCCATCACCGGAGTGATCGCATGACGCCTGCTTCCGCGACGACATCCAGCCGACCGGCGTCTCCTTCCGCTCCCCCACACACGCTTCACGTGGGCTGCGGCGAATGGGGATTCCGCAACCTCTCGATGCGGGAGCACTTCGAGATCGCCGCCTCGTTCGGATTCCGAGACCTCGAGTTCGGTATCGGGGGCGGCCAGGTTGGCAGGCTGCCTGAGGAGCCGTCGGCCGCGGACATTCAGGCGTTTCGCAGCCTCGCCGAATCCAGCGGCATGGCCACGCCGGGATGTTGCATCGAAAACGACTTCACGCAGTCCGACGAGGCCGCACATGCCGCTGCCGTCGAGAAAGCGCTCGCGCAGTCACGGGCCGCCGCCGCTTGCGGCGCACAGCAGGTGCGATTCTTCGCGGGCTTCACACCGTATGCCGAGATGACCGACGCCATTTGGAGTCGACTCATCGACTCGCTTGTCGCCTGCGATCGCGAACTGGAGAAGCTCGGACTCACGATCGCGATCGAGACGCATGGTGCGATCCGCTGGAACTCCGACGGCTCGGCCACGCACGTCCATACCGCGACCACCCACCGCGAAGGCCTCGACCGGCTACTTACCGACCTGCCGGAACGCATCGGCTTCAACTACGATCCCGGCAACATCCGCGCCGCCGAGCCGGGCGACACCCGATACGCAGTGGATCTCCTTTCCGGCCGGATTACCTATTGCCACCTCAAGGACTGGGTGCGCACGGGCCAGGGCTGGGCCGCCGCTGCGGTCGGCGACGCCGCCGATGGGATCGACTGGGCCGAGCTTCTGCCAAAGACGGGCTACACCGGCACGTATCTCATCGAATACGAGCCGCTCAGCGACACGCGCGCCGGCATCGATCGCAGCCTCGCTCACCTCAGAGCCGTGGGCTTCTCATGCTGATCACCGTGGAGTTCGATCTCCGCGGCTGAACCCACGCCCCAGGGAAAATATCTCATGCCGGGGGTGCAAAGGCTCATGGACGGCGGGTGACGGGAAGGGCAGACTCACAAATAGAAGGAGTGCCCATGCCATCACCGCCAGCAGCGTCGACCCGTCCCGTTCGCACCGCCATCGTCGGCCTGGGCTTCGGAGCCGAGTTCATTCCGATCCACCAGCGGCACCCGCACGCCCAGCTTGTCGCCATCTGCCAACGCTCGCGAGAAAAGCTCGACGCGGTTGGCAAGGCCTATGGCGTCGAGCGTCGCTACGAGAGCTATGCCGACCTGCTCAAGGACAAGGAGATCGACGCCGTCCATATCAACTCGCCGATTCCGGACCACGGGGCGATGGCGATCGCGGCCCTCGAGGCGGGCAAGCACGTGATGTGCACCGTGCCGATGGCGACGAGCGTGGATGATTGCAAGAAGATCGTGGAGCTCTCGGCGAAGACGGGCCTCAAATACATGATGGCCGAGACGGTCGTGTATGCCCGCGAGTTTCTCTTCATCAAGCAGATGGCCGAGAAGGGCGAGCTCGGCAGGATCCAGTTCGTGCAGGCGAGCCACCAGCAGGATATGGACGGCTGGCCGAACTACTGGCCCGGCCTGCCACCGATGCACTACGCCACGCATTGCGTGGGCCCGTGCCTCGCCCTGGAGCGCAAGGATGCCGAGGAGGTGAGCTGCTTCGGCTCGGGGCGGATTCGCGACGAACTCATCAAGCACTACGGCTCGCCATTCGCAATCGAAAGCGCGCATGTGAAGCTGCGCGGCAGCGACGTCGTGGCCCGCGTGATCCGCTCGCTGTTCGACACGGCCCGGCAGTATCGTGAGAGCTTCGACGTCTACGGCTCGGAGCAGAGTTTTGAGTGGCAGCTCGTCGAGGGGGAGGAGCCGGTGATCCACACGGCGAAGGTGCCGGAGCCCGAGATCCCGAAGCGGGTGCCGGTGCCCGACTTCGCCCACCTGCTCCCTGAGCCGATCCAGCGGTTCACGACCGGCGGCGTCTACGATGCCGACGACCACCAGCACCTCTCGTTCACACAGGGAGGCGGCCACGGAGGCAGCCACCCGCACCTCGTGCACGAGTTCGTCGCGGCCCTCGTTGAGGGCCGCGACCCGTATCCCAATGCGAAGCAGAGCGCCAACTGGACCTGCACCGGCATCCTGGCCCACGAGTCGGCGATGAAGGGAGGTGCTCTGATGAAATTGCCCGAATGGAGTTTTTCGACGTAGCGCGGAATGGTGCATGATCGCGGAGTCACCGGGCTTCCGCCCGGGGCTTCTTGTGTACCGCCCCAAAAAGCCCGGAGCGGAAGCGACGGGACCTGCCTGACGAAAACCCCGATCCTCGAACCCTGCCACCGAAACCGGGAGCACCCCATGACCGCCCGACGCCTCTCCTTTCTCGTCGCCATTCTCGGTGCGCTCGCCGCCTCTGCCGCTTCCGCAGCCGACGCCCCGCTCAAGGTCCTCTTCCTCGGCGACAAGGGGCATCACCAGCCGGCGGCGCGGTTCGCCCAGCTCCAGCCGGTGCTCGC
Source organism: Planctomycetia bacterium (assembly GCA_021414115.1). Classification (GTDB taxonomy): domain Bacteria; phylum Planctomycetota; class Planctomycetia; order Pirellulales; family UBA1268; genus QWPN01. The sequence goes on along the minus strand of JAIOPD010000130.1, from coordinate 1,705 downwards.
GCCCCGCGGCATCGAGCTCGTCTACACCGACAAGGTCTCCGACCTCGATCCCAAGGTGCTCGCCGCCTACGACGTGCTCGCCGTCTACGCGAATATCGACACGCTTCCGCCCGAGGGCGAGGCCGCGATCCTCGACTTCGTCCGCAATGGCAAGGGCGTCGTGCCGCTCCACTGCGCGAGTTTTTGTTTTCGCAACTCGCCCGCGTGGATCGACCTCGTGGGCGCGCAGTTCCAGAAACACGGCACGGGCGAATTCCGCACGGTGAACGTCGCGCCGAGCCACCCGATCATGCGGGGCTTCGGCGGCTTCAAGAGCTGGGACGAGACGTACGTGCACACCAAGCACAACGACCGCGGCCGCACGATCCTCGAGGAGCGGGTGGAGGGCGAGAGCCGCGAGCCCTGGACGTGGGTGCGGCAGGAGGGCAAAGGCCGCGTCTTCTACACCGCCTGGGGCCACGATCATCGCACGTGGGGCCATCCCGGCTTTCACAACTTGGTCGAGCGTGGTGTCCGCTTCGCGGCGGGGCGTGATCCTGCCGCGGCGGGCGCGTATGTCGATCACCCCGCGATGACGAAGCCGCCGGCGGGCCTCATGACGTTTGAATACCTGCCGGCGAAGGTCGCGTTTTACTCGCCCCCGGGCCACGACCCGACGAAGAAAAACGAACCGCTCTCGCAGATGCAGAAGCCGCTCGATCCCGAGGAGTCGCGGAAGCACGCGATCACGCCCGAGGGTTTTCGGATCGAGCTGTTCGCGAGCGAGCCGCTGCTCGAAGGCAAGCCACTGGCGCTTGCGTTCGACGCCGACGGCGGCGTCTACGTGGCCGAAAGCGTCGACTACCCCAATGACCTGGTCGAGCCGCCGAAGGAGGATCCCGCCGCCCCGGTCGAGGGCCATGATCGGATCGTGAAGCTCACCGACACAGATGGCGACGGCAAGGCCGACAAGCGGGCCAGCTTCGTGGAAAGTCTCTCGATCCCCACGAGCATGCTCGCCCACGACGGCGGCCTGATCGTCGCGATGGCACCGAACATCTTCTTTTACAAAGACACTGACGGCGATGGCCGGGCCGACGTGCGGAAGCTGCTCTTCACCGGCTGGGGCACGGGCGACACGCACGCCGGCCCAAGCAACCTCACGTGGGGCCTCGACGGCTGGGTCTACGGCATCGTCGGCTACTCGGGCTTCGGCGGGAAAGTCGGCGACGAGGGCATGCGGTTTGGTGCCGGCTTCTACCGGTTCCGTCCCGACGGCTCGAAGCTCGAATACCTGCGCAGTACGAACAACAACTCATGGGGATTCGGCTTCAGCGAGGAGGGGCTCGTCTTCGGGTCGACCGCGAACGGTAACCCGAGCGAGCACATGCCGCTGCCCAACCGGGTCTACGAGCGGGTCCGTGGCTGGAGCGCCACGACCCTCGGCGGGATCGCTGGCTCACCCGAAATGGAGTTGGCGCCGAAGGTCACCGGCGACGGATTCGTCGCGATCCGGCAGGTCGATCGTCACGGCCAGTTCACCGCCGCCGCCGGCCACCGTCTCTACACGGCCCGGGCGTATCCGCGCGAATACTGGAACCGCACCGCGTTCACCTGCGAGCCGACGGGCCACATCGTGGCCACGTTTGAACTCCTGCCGCAGGGCGCCGCCTTCCGCAGCCGGATGGCCTGGGATCTGGTGGCCAGCGACGACGAATGGACCGCT